>WGBU01000001.1 GCA_015494155.1 Deltaproteobacteria bacterium
GACAAACTGCCCAAGACGCGATCAGGTAAGATCATGAGGCGGCTTTTGCGTGCCCAGGAATTGGGACTTGAGATAGGAGATACATCGACCCTTGAGGATTGAGGTGGATGGTGCCCCCGGCACGATTCGAACGTGCGACACCAGGATTAGGAATCCTGTGCTCTATCCCCTGAGCTACGGGGGCACAAGAGCGCATCTTGGATACCACAAAAATGGCTTTCATGTCAAGTAGGAACAAGGACAAATTCATCCTAGGCATTGAGACCTCGTGCGACGAGACGGCCGCTAGTGTGTTGAGACCTCCCAAGGAAGTGCTCTCAGACGTGGTCTCGTCCCAGATAGATGTCCACAGTCACTATGGTGGGGTGGTACCAGAACTCGCAAGTCGCCACCATCTAAAGAATATCGTGTGGGTAGTGGACAAGGCGCTCAGGGACGCCTCGGTTGGTCTCGATGATATCGGGTGTGTTGCCGTCACCCAGGGGCCTGGCCTTGTAGGGGCCCTGGTTGTTGGACTCTCTTTTGGAAAGGCCATATCAGCCACCCGGGGCCTTGCGCTCGTGGGGGTAAACCACGTCCATGCACACCTCCATGCAATATTCCTTGAAGATGTGCACATTCAATTTCCTTATATAGGGGTGATAGTCTCTGGTGGCCATACGGCCATCTATATTGTGAGGGGAGAATTGGACTATGAACTCCTTGGCCAGACCAGGGATGATGCCGCAGGAGAGGCCTTTGACAAGGTGGCCAAGGTCTTGGGCCTTCCCTATCCAGGTGGCCCGATCATAGGCAAACTAGCCACCCAGGGCGATCCCAACCGTTTTCACTTCCCCAGGGCAAGACTCAGGGCGACCCCATACGATTTCAGCTTCAGCGGCCTCAAGACCTCGGTGATCAACACCATAAGGTCGCTTCAACAGTCGTCCCCAGGAGACGTGCCCGTGGCAGATATAGCCGCCTCCTTTCAAGAGGCAGTGTGTGACGTCATTGTGGAAAAGGCATTGATGGCCTCCAAAGATACGGGCATAGGGACCATTGTGCTCTCTGGCGGTGTGGCATCGAACAAGAGACTTAGGGACTTATTTCATGAGAGGTGTAAGGCGCGCGGTATCTCCTTTATGGTTCCTGAAAGGCGCCTATGTACAGACAATGCTGCCATGATAGCCGCCTTGGGGGCGCGGCTGTGGATGCATGGAAAGACCATTGGCCTCGATGCAGATGTCTATTCCCGTGGTGTCTAAGATGAGGAACGGAAAGAGGGGCTTTTCACCTAGGCGTGCCCTGAGATATCAGTGGTTGAGGCTCTTGAGGCTAAAGGGCGATCCACTCACCATAGCCCGCGGGATAGCAGTGGGTACCTTTATTGGCGTGACCCCTACCATACCCTTTCATACCAGTCTCACTATATTGTTTTGCTGGATATTTCGGGCAAATCTCATAGCAGCCCTCATACTCAATTGGCTCGTGAGCAATCCACTGACTATTCCCATGGAGTATTACCTCTCATGGAAGATAGGTAGCATGCTGGTAGGTTCTACCATTGGTTCCTGGAAGGAGGTACAAGACCTCCTCTCCCTCCTCAGACATTCGTCCTTTGTTGAGGCAGTAGAGATCGTTGGCGAAAAGGGGCTGGGCTTTTTTGGTTCCATGACGCTGGGTGGGGTGATCCTGGGGATCCCTCTAGCCATCGCCTCTTATATGGCCTATCTAAAGTGGTTCTTTTATAGGCAAAAGCGGAAGTACAAGAGATTCCTCGAGAAAAGTGGTCGTAAGTGAAGCACTCTCACAGCGCTAGAATAGTGCCCAAGAAGTCACTGGGGCAGCACTTCTTGGTGGATGATAATATCTCAAGGAAAATTGTTGCCTCCCTCACTGTAGGGTCAGGTGATGTGGTGGTGGAGCTTGGCCCAGGTACTGGGGCACTCACACGGTTCTTAATGGAACATGGTAGGCCCCTTAAAGGTGCGGCCTTTGTGGTAGCAGTAGAGCTGGACCCTGAGGCCATATCATTCCTTTCCTCGCTTGGACTGGGTGATGGACTCAAATTGGTGAAGGAAGATATGTTGAAACTGGACTTTAATGCCCTTTCAAAGGAGCTTAGACGGCCACTTAAGGTGGTCTCTAACCTCCCATACAATATCTCTGGCCCAATGCTAGCAAGGTTCTTTGACTTTCGCTACACAATCGATGAAGCCGTCTTGATGCTCCAGAAGGAGGTGGCCCAGAGGGTACTATCCCCACCAGGGAAAAAGACCTACGGGGTGCTAAGTGTGCTCCTAAACTATGGCTACTGGGTCGAGGGCCTGTTCCAGGTCCCAAGGGGTGCATTTAGGCCGATCCCAAAGGTGGATTCCATGGTGATCAGGCTGAGGAGAAGAGAGGCTCCCCAGAAGAGACTCGTGGCAGACGATGCCATTTTTAAGCGGCTGGTGAGAAAGGCCTTTCAAAAGAGGAGAAAGAAGGTCCGAAATGCCCTCTTTCCATTTAATGGAATTGATGAAAGGGGCGCCTTTAAACAGTGTCTTGAGGAGGCCAACATCTCGCCAGACCTTCGGCCGGAGGACCTTTCAGTAGAAGACTTCGTGGCCCTGGCCAATGTCCTCTATACCCATTTAGACCGGTCCAGGGGCAGTTAGAAGGCAACTTAGAGTTCTGGATGCTTTCTCCTGTTCTTAAATAAGAGTTTCCAGAGAAACCCGATCAAACTATCGCCATAGGATATAGCCTTTCTCGGGAGCTGGTATGGATGTGAACCAAGCCAGACTGCGCCTCTGGCACAGGAGACGGCAGAGTGATAGCCTGCCTCCCGTACCATTTTCATAACTGCCCTGTTGTAGCTCCCGTACGGGTAACAGAAGTGTTTGAATTCCCGTTTGAACATGGCCTCGAGGGTCTTTTTGCTGTGAAATACCTCGAAGTGTGCTGCATCCTCTGGGAGGTCTCCCAGCCTCTTGTGATACACCCCGTGGCTTCCAAAGGTGACAAGGCCACTTTCCATGAGTATGTTGACCCTCTCCTGTGTCATGAGTGGGGGAGTATCCCTCCCATCTTCTCTAAACCATGTGGAGTCCTTTCCGATGTATCCGGCCAACAGAAAGACTGTGGAGCAAAGGCCAAGGCGTTTTAGTACTGGAAATGCATATTGATAGAAGTTCTCATAGCCATCGTCAAATGTGAGACAGACCGTCCTTTTTGGAAGGCGCCTTTTGCCCTTGGCATGGTCAAGGATAGCATCCATGTCCACAACTCTAAACCTGAGCGCCTTTAAGAGGTGCATTTGGCGTGAAAAGCTCTTATAGTGACAATATGTGGAACGGTGGGACTTCATGGGCGCAAAGTCACCGACCTGGTGATACATGAGGATAGAGACACCACCTATACCCACTTCGAGTGGACCCCCCTTATGAGTTCCCTGTATAACTCCACGTATTGCCCAACAATACGCTTTCTCGAAAACTCGCCTATGACCCTCTCATATCCGGCCACGGCCATCTCCTCCCGTAGACTGCTATCTCTTAGTAGTTCAGTCATGGCCCTTTCCAAAGCCCCAGAGTCTTTGCATGGGACCTGATATGCATCTATCTTGTGGCGTGTTATCTCTAGGGCCCCCTTGAACTCTGTTACAATAACAGGACGCATGGTGGCCCACGCCTCCAAGACAACGTTACCAAGGGTCTCGGTCTCAAGGCTCGGGAAGATTACAAGATCAGATGCAATAAAATAGGGGATTGGGTCATTGACCCAACCAGGCATGATGAGCCTTTTTTTTGGAGATAACGCCCCCTCTCCTATGATCTTCTCATATTCTCCCCTGAGGGGACCGTCACCCAAAAGTACAAGACAGATTGGGCGCCCCCCAATCCCATCTGGCATCTTTAAAAAGGCCTCGAGGAGATACCTGTGCCCTTTTACTGGTATGAATCTCCCAGCGCTTAAGAGCACCCATGCATCCTCAGGCAATCTGAGGTCGCGTCTCGCCGCTTCCTTTGCCACCTTAGGGACCTTAGTGACCCTGGGTTCAATAAAATTTGGTATGTGAAATACCTTTTTCTTTGGAAACCCGTTTCTGATGAGGTAATCACAGATCCCCTTGGTGTTTCCAACCCAGGCATGGGCATGTCTATAGCCATCGAGTTTATAATAGCCACCAAGGCGTGAGACGTGTACTGGAAAGGCCCCCATCTTCAACCTTGTTAGTCTCGTAGCCCTCCCCATATAGGTCTGAACAACGTGTGGGGCAATCGCCTTTATGGCCCTCTTTATAAAGAACTTCGAAACTGGGTCCCATACGGTCCTCATGGGTAGTTCCACCTTGGGAAGCCCTTTTGGCGTATGTTCTGAGACCTCGCTCCCCGACCTCACTAGTGCCGTGGCAGTGATCCCTTCATGGAGGAGTCCAGTGGTAAGCCTATAGAAGAACCGCTCTGCACCTCCAAGCCCTTTGCTTCCAATTATATGTACTGTATTAATGGCCGCCACCCTGCTGGTGCTCCTCCTTTTTTCTCCTAAGACACGCTATTATAAGGGATTGTAGGGAATGGGGAACTAGAATATTTGAGATAATTAGAATATAAAAAGGCGGCCAGCCAAGGGGACCGCCCGCCTTTTTATCAACCTATCCCAAGAGATAGCGGTCTCTTTAGTACCAGTTCTGTCTCCTCCTTGGCTGACGAGGACGTGCCTCGTTGACCTTGATGGTACGGCCACCGAACTCCTTGCCATTTAGTGCCTTAATCACTGAGTCCGCTGCAGAATTGTCCATCTCTGCAAAGCAAAAGCCACGGCATCTGCCTGTCTCTCTATCGATCAACCAGTCAAAGGACTGGATCTCGCCATATTCTTCGAGAAGGGCGCGGACCTCTGATTCTGTTGAGCTAAATGGTAGGTTGCCAATGTAGAGTTTCATAATAAGTCTCCTTAATGGTGTATTATATCCCCTAATGTGGGGAAAATGGGCTTAAGATCTAAAAGGACTATGGAATTCACTGGATGTTTAACCTAAGCGGGCCTCAAAGGCAGGTAAGAACATAAAAAACATAAAAAAAGAAAACCTCGTCATAAAATCCAAAACAAGATCACTGGTGGGCGATCCCTTTAAAGGCACGTTAAGCTACCACCTTTGTAATGTCAATGATTTTTTTTGTAATTCAGTCTCGCGCATCAAGTTTCTAAGGTCCTTCAAAAGAGGGAATCTTCACCCATGGACCATCTGGGTCAATATCTTAAGGGTCTCAGCCTCTACATCCATCTTAGATAACTCTTCCTTTGAAAACCAACCGGCATCTAGGGCATCATCTCCTGGCAAAAGGTCTCCTCCAAGGAGTCTTGCCTCTATGTAGAGTATTACATAGTGATAACGGATAGCACTAGATGGGTCTCTATAGATGGCATCTACATGGGTGATAGTCCTCATGGGCTCGACCATGAGGTGGGTCTCTTCCAGAGTCTCGCGCCTCACTGCATCGAAACAGGTCTCTCCCAGACGCACACCCCCCCCTGGTGGCGCCCAGGTGTCCTTGGCAGGCGGATTCTTTCGTTTTACCAAGAGGACCTTTTGTCCATTCCACACTATGGCAGAGACCGCTACCCTGGGAAAATCTGGATATTTGTGTAGTGTGGCACTGGATCGCATCTTTTCAATCCTTTGAATACACTGTAATGTCTGTATATGGAAGTGAAAAGTCCACTTAGGATTGCACTCATAGCCGGGGGGGTAAGCGCAGAGCGAGAAGTCTCCCTAAAAGGTGCACGCCAGATTAGGGCAGCACTCAAGCGTCTAGGGTATGACGTACAGGAATTTGACCCTCAGACCGATCTCGCCCGCTTGGTGAAAGAGGCCTACAGACTGGACTGCGCCCTCTTGGTACTCCATGGCCCTTTTGGTGAAGATGGGCGGATGCAGGGGTTCCTCGACATGATCGGGCTGCCATACCAGGGCTCTGGGGTCTTGGGAAGTGCCATTGCCATGGACAAACACCTGGCCAAGACCATCTACGCTGCCAATGGAATACCCACTCCTGGGTGGAGACTTCTTACCCGCCCTGTGGAAGAGGATGATCTCCAGGCGATTATCGAGTCTCTTGGCCTTCCACTCATGGTGAAACCAAAGACCCAGGGCTCTAGCATCGGGATGGGTATTGCCCGGGACGTGGATGGTCTCAAGGCTCTTGTGGAAAGTGCCTTTGAATGGGACGATGAGCTGATAGTCGAAGAATTCATCCAGGGAAGGGAGCTCAGTGTGGGGATCCTTGAGGATTTTGGTGACTGGACCCTGCCACCTATAGAGATCATTCCAGGGGATCAGTATGAGTTCTTTGACTACGAGGCAAAGTATAGCCCAGGGGCTACACAAGAGGTATGCCCAGCACCTGTCGACCCTGATATAGACGCCCGCGCAAGAGACCTGGCAAAGAGGGCACATAGCGCCTTGGGGCTATCTGATTACAGTCGAACAGACATGCTCCTCACAGAAGATGGGTCACTCCTTGTGATTGAGACCAATACCATCCCTGGGATGACAGAGACAAGTCTCCTCCCACAGGAGGCGGCAGTGGCAGGGCTTGGATTTGACAGCCTCATAGATCACCTGGTGAAGCTCGCCATGAAGAAGAGGCGGGCCTTTTAGGAGGTCCCTATTTCTGCTTGAGCTTCAAGAATGGATTGAAGTTTGGGGCAGTTTTGAGCCCTGGAGTTACTCCCGTACCAGAGGCATTCTTTAAGGCCCTTAGAAATGGATTGTTGGTAAGGGCATTTTTATCTGATTTCGACTGGGTAGCCGATGGCGTCACCGCCTGGGTAGGTGCCGAAGGCACTTTGGCCCCCTTTCTAACAGGGGGAGGTCCTATGTTTTTGAGTCTAGGGGCCCTTGCCTTATTGCGCAATTGGTTTGGCGTTTTTAGAGTAGTGGTGCCAGGGCCTGATTGATGGGCAGGCAGTGTGGATGGGAGCTTCTTTACGGTTGGTGGTAGGGTTGGTCTTAGATTAGGGGTGGCCTGGGCTACAGATACCTTGGTCTGGCGCTCTGGTTTTTTGTCTAGGTCAAAGGTCTCGATGCGGACGAGTCTTCCACGTTTGTCAAAGAGCGCATAGTCATCTCCTATCTGCTTCAGTGTATAACCCTCTAAGGCCTCACCAGGGTGTAGCCTTATGATCTTCTTTTCTCTCAACTCCTTTGGGACATCGCGCCTCTTCTTGGGGTTTATCTTAATGAGTGCCACGCCATAATCCCCTGTTTTGATGGTACCATACAGGATATAGCGCTCCACGAATTGATCTTCCTGGATAGTGGGGCCAGATGATTCCGCCTCCTCCTTGCCCCTCTCATCTGGTGGGAGGAAGATGTTTTTTTTGGAAATATATGCGCCATTGGCCCTGGGGCGGGCACCTTTTAGCGTCATGTCCTTCACACTGATGCCCTTATTGGTGGCCTGCGCAGGAAGCGTGTACAATAGTAACAGTGCTATGTAAACTAGGTATATAAAACCACTGATTGGTCTTTTCATCTCAGCCCTTTTCAAACAGTGTCTTTAGCTCCTTGACCTTGTCCTGGAACTCCCGTGTGATGGCGTCTGCCTGTTCTCTGTTGTGGATTACGTGTGGGGTGATGGCAATGAGGAGTTCTGTCTTTTGATGTGTGAAGGTGCGTTGACCAAAGATGTAACCCAGAATTGGGAGGTCCTTTAGGATGGGGACACCAGTCCTGGTCTTTGTGGTCTGTGTCTGCATGAGGCCTCCAATCACTATGGTCTGGCCATCTTCTGCAATCAATGTGGTAGATGCCTTCCTGGTCTTAAAGCGCGGTGATGTAATACCCTCGGTGGACTCTTTGGTTACAGAACTCACCTCCTGGGTGACTTCAAGCCTCACAAGTCCCCTTTCATTTATATATGGCTTCACCTTGAGGATGATACCTGCATTCCTGTACTGTATGGACTGGGTCGTCACTCCTCCGCTAGTGGTCTGGGTATTAGTTAGGGTGGGGACGTCATCGCCCACTTCAATATAGGACTCTTGGTTGTCTACAGACAAGATGGTGGGACTCGACAAGATATTTATGTCGGTAAATGAGCTTATTGCATGTAGTAACATCCTAAGGTCCCCAGAGTTTTTGAAGAGTCCATAGGTGAAGCCTGGTATGCCTGTTCCAAGGGGCGTATCCACCGGAAGGGTTTTACCATTGGTTAGTGCCATGTCGCCCTGATAATCTTTGCCTCCTATGTTTATGCCCCGCTGCTTTATGTACCACTCAATCCCGTACTCTGTGTCTTTGTTGAGGCCGATTTCTGCAATCAATACCTCAATGAGAACCTGCCTTGGGACGATATCTATACTCTTTAAGATTTTGAGCACAGTCTGATAGTCCCTGTTAGAGGCCTTGATGATCACCGCATTGTTCACCTCATCTGCAATGAATTCCACCTCGCCCATGAGTTCGGTCTCTTGAGCTTCAGCTTGTTTTCTCCTCTTAACCAGGACCCTGCTCTTGCCACTCTTTGTCTTGCCAGAGGTACCACCGTAGAGCTGCTTCAATACATCCACTATCTCTTTGGAATTACCATTCTGTACGAAGTAGATATGGACCTGTGATCCGATCTGGGTTGCACTGTGATCCAATTCTTTTATCCACTGTTCTGCCACGTCAAGAAGCCCTGGCCATCGAGTAGCCACCAGGACCGAGTTGATGGATTCTAGGGGTAGAATAAAGAAGCCACCCTGGTCGAGGCCAGGCCTTGAATAGAGCCCGGGGGTCTTAAAGATCTTTTCCAGGTCTGCTGCAACGTCTTTTGCATCGCTGGCCTCCAGGGGAAAGATCTTCCAGTCGATCCCTTTAAAGGGTGGGATGTCCAGGAGCGATAGTAACTTTGCTACCTTCCTCTGGTTTTCTATAGTGTCTGAAAGTATGATGGAATTGGTGGTGGTCTCTGGGAGTATGACTGCCGAGGCAGATACAAAGTTTCTCACTGCGTTTACTGCCTGAGCGGCGCTTAGGTATTTTAGCTGGAGGATGGTGATCTGGTCTCCAGGTTGGACTGCCCTCTTGACCTTGCCTTTTACAGTACCAGTGGCCCTCCCACTATTGGCCTTTCTCACCACCTTGTAGAGATCGTGTCTTGACTTGGTGAGGGCAAGTCCATTTAGCTCCAGTATGTTGTTCAAGAGTTCTATGAACTCCTTCTTGGAGTAAGAACCCTTGACCCGCAGGCTGATGCTCCCACGGATGGCAGGATCGATGACATAGTTTAACTGGAGTATTTCTCCCAGGATTTCGTCCAGTACTGGCACGATGTCCATGTGATCGAAGGAGAGGCTGATCTCTCGCTTTTCACCTGGCTTTGCCCCTTCAAAGGGGGATTTTGAAGCATGGCTAGGCGTATCCTGTTGGGCCTGTGTGTTGGCCTCTTGGACCTGTCCGAACGATGCCATGGGGTAAGGCAATATGAAAAGAATGGATATGAATGTTATGGCTAGAATATGTGTGAGATCGCGTTTCATGCACCCCTCCTTATGCATTGATGAAAAGTGCTTCGATGTCGAGGATCACCCTAATATGGGAATTTCTGCCCCTTACCCAAACTATATTGACACGGCTCGGTCGAATAAGTTTCCTCTGTGTGTCGAAAAATCTGAACAGGTCTACGAAGTTTTCTCTATTGCACTTGAATGTAAATGTAGTCCTTGCCACCTTATAACCCTTCCACCTGGTGGTGGAACTAGTCCTGTATGTGAGTACTTCGATATTCTTTTGGGAGGCATATGTAAGGACCAGATTCTGTAAGTTTGATGCCACTACCTGTGGATTGTTGCCTGGGATGGCCATCTTTTTAAGGCGGTCTAATTCCTGTTCCTTTGCCTTCAAAAGTGATGTCACCTTAGAGAGCCGTTCCCTTTCCTTGGTGAGTGTAGAGACCTGGATCTTTAAGGCGTCCATCTCCGTTTCACCCTCTTTGATCTTGGAGGAGAGCCCAGAATAAAAGAAGGCGTACCAGATAATCCATACAATGGCCAGTGCACCATACCTTACTACTGGAGAATTCATAGCTTGTTCACCCTGAGTCTGATCTCCACTGAGAATCGCTCGTTTCCCTGCCTGCTCTTGGTGACAGGCGAGACCAACCTCACCTCCTCAAAGAGCTTCGAGGTCCGCCACTGGGACATGATGTTAACAGCACTCGGGCCCTCTGCAGATAGCCTAATGGTATGTCCAGTGAGGTTGAAGGTCTTTATCCATGCCTCGTCTGGAGTGAGTCGGGCGAGTTCATCGAGGACCTCCAATATGCCTGGAAATTCATCGGTAAACCCTTTGATTTCTGAGATCTTTTTCTGTATCTCTTCAAGCCTCTTGCCCTTCTCCCTAAGTGGAATAAGGGCCTTCTTCTTGGCTGCCACCTCTTCTCTAAGTGTATTCAAGCTCTTTTGTATATCTACATATTTATTATATGTAGGCACACTCAACCAGATCATCCCAACCGCGGTTACGAGCAATCCAATGTGAAATGGACTTATGTTGATCTTTATCGGCCTTTTTCTGGGCCCGTGTACAGAGATGGGGGGAAATGAACAAGAGGTGATGGCACCTATAAGGGCATGGAATGAAAAGTGGTCTAAGAGGCCTTCGCCGTTCCCCTCACTGATCTTTGACATAAGGGGGTGTAACTCAATAGAGTGACCTCCTACATCCTCCGGCGGGAATGGCGAATAGAGCCTTGTAGCCCGAGCCTCCCACTCTTTAGGAAGGCTTGCCAGGACCCTATCTAGGCCCTCTTGATCCAGCTCCTCTCCATTTAACCTAAATGCGCCCTCCCATGATTCTTGGCCGTGAAGAGAGAGCACATAGCCCTTTTCGTCCTTGAAGAGGGCAAGGTGTGGCTCTTTTATAGGAGCGATCTCCCTTGTGGCAGTGTCTAGGGCCACACTAGGTGGCACAATGGCGTGGAGACTTTTCCTGTGCCCAGTCTCTTTGAACATATCCACAATAGGCTGAACCTTTTGCTTTGGGATATAGATGAGGATGGCAAATGTCTTTTCCTCTCGAACCACACAAAAGATGTCGTAGACGATTTCATCTTCTGGCAGGTGACTGTGTAGCGAAAGGCTCATCTTGACCGAGGCCTTGGCCTCACTGGGCGACAGAGACTCGAGAGGGATCTCCCTTATGAAGAAGTGGTGCCTTGGAATTACAATAGTTATCCTTCTCTTTCTAGATGGCTGTATGGTGCCTAGAAGGCGCCTTAGTTGTTCGAGCGGGGGTAGGCCTGTGAGAGGGGGGTCGATCTGGATTGCCTCTTTGAGGTTGCCCTGCTTCTTCCCTTTAAAGTGGGCTACCCTGATCTCATTACTTTCTATGTATATGCCCAGACACTCTTTTTTCATTTTTTATACATAGATAACAGGTCCTTGAAGAGCCTAATAGAAATTAAATTCCAAGGCAAGAAAAACCTATTCATGCGCCTCGAATCAGGATGATGACCCCGATCACAATGAATCCCACTCCAGCCAATATCGATATAAAGCGCCTCGGCAAGAGGGCCTCTAAGAGAGATCCGGCAATCACGCCAACTAGTGCAGCAGCAGTGAGTGCCATGGACGCCCCTAGAAAGATGAGTGTCTTTGAATAATTTGGCTTTGTGGCAAATAACATGGTGGCGAGTTGCGTCTTGTCACCAATCTCAGCCAAAAAAATGGTGATGAATACTGTGAAAAAGGTACTGATCTTATCCATAGCCACATAGCGTCATTGAATTTGTCAATTATTGCTACTAAAGTTCCATGCTTGGGGCCTTTACGACCATGTTCGATATAACATTTTCACAGGCGGGTGTCACCACTAACATTTTCCTGCCACCATGTGTGGGCTTTTTCCTCGCCTATTTTGGGGCAATGGGTGGGGTGACAGGGGCGTTCCTCTTACTACCATTCCAGATGAGTGTACTGGGCTATACCTCGCCAGGGGTAAGCGCCACAAACTTTCTCTACAATCTCTACGCCATCCCTTTCACTGTATACAGATTCTCAAAAGAAGGCCGGATGAATTGGCCATTGGCAATATTGATAGCTGCAGGGAGCCTGCCTGGGATCTCTCTGGGCTATTATCTCAGGATCACTATCCTAAGAGACCCGCATAGGTTCAGACCCTTTGTAGGCCTGGTGCTCCTCTATCTTGGATGGAGGCTCTTTAGAGGGCTTTACCCTAGTTCTACAATCCATGACGCAAAGATGGTGATAGACCGAGGCGGTGCAATAGAGTATAAGGCCACAGGGATTGCGAATTTTGTCTTCACCCTAGGAGGCACCACCTATTCTTTTAGACCCATCCCGTTATTTATGGTGGCCCTGGCAGTGGGGCTCATTGGTGGGGCATATGGAATTGGTGGTGGGGCCATCCTATCACCTTTCTGTATTAGCGTACTCGATCTCCCCGTATATGCAGTGGCAGGCGCAAGCCTTTTTGGCACCTTTGTGAGTTCATTGGTTGGTGTGACCGTGTATACCATGGGGATTGGTGCACATGGCATTAGGACTGCTCCAGACTTTTTGCTCGGTACACTGTTTGGGATGGGAGGGCTTGTGGGTGGCTACTTGGGTGCAATGACCCAGCGATACGTACCTGAACGGCCCATCAAGATCGGCCTCTTGGTAGTGATATTGGGGGCCTCGATTAAGTATCTCTTCTTTTAGATGCAACCCTATCCCCATGAGGTCCAAAGGTCCCAGAAGATAGCCAAAAGGGAGAAGAAAAAGATTACAAAATAGTTCCAGCGCTCCTTAGAGATATAGAGGCTTCCCACAAGGTATTGGAGTGCATGGAAATCTTCATCGTTTAATGGCCCCTTTTTCTTTAACTTCTCTAAGAGCCCAAGCTCCAGGATAAGGTGACGTCGTCTGTAGGTTATGAAGGTGCGGAACATGAAGAAACACATGTTTCCCAAGACTCCGATATACCAGAAGAGCCTGATAAGTTCTGGCCTATAGGCCTTTGCCACGAGGATTAGCCTGAGTGAGAGGGAGCCTATGAGCCCAACTGAAAAGGCCAGCCAAGTAACCCAATTGGGCAGTCGTTTGGGTACGTGTTCTTCGTGTATCATCTCTTTAATGTCGCCATTACAACCAGGTCCTTTATTGCCTTGAGACGCAAGAGGTCCTTCTCATCTATGGCACTTTTTGTCATCACCCGATCCATTATAAAACACCCTATGGGTTTGATGTCTACTATAATGGGGCTTATGGCACATGGAGCTTGGCTGAGGTCTGAATCAACATTTTTGGCATTGCTTGCTAAGAGAGTCCCCCAATTGGTGAGGATTTCCTTGTTTTGTTGAAATGCCGCCTTCAATGGGGGCTGCTTTGGAGGAAACGGTATGTGAAGTCTCTCCTTCATAAATTTTATCTCAGGGCCAAGGCCATAACGCGGCACTAGTTGGTCTCTTTCTTTTGTGAGCAAGAGTAATAAGACCCTGTCCACACCAATCCCCCTCAGTATGGTCTCTGAGGCGAGTAAAAAGACCTGATCTACACTGTGGCGTCTCTCAGCTATGGCAGTACTCATCTGAGTGAGCATTGAGAGATAGAGGTGGTCTCTGTCCTCTTGGACCACCGCTTTCTTTGGACTCATTGCCTCTCCCTCAAGGGGCTCCAAACCCTTTAAAAGGGTCTCGGTGCAGCTTTTGGGCAACAGCTCTTGAAATTTCGGGGAGAGACCGACAGATCTCCTGAGGGCATGACCAACTAGTTCCATGAGTTTGACGTGCTCAAGACCAGTCTGATCTGCCAAGGTCTTGAGCTCTTGCCTTGCCCTTTCAGGGTCGTCGCTCTCAAGGATCATGGCCCTTCCAAGGGCGTGTGCCCCACTTATGAGCAAAGCGGTCTTGCCGCCATCCCTTCCATGGCCCTCCATATTTTTCCGGATAAAGGGCGGCAGGTTCCAAAGCCTCGAGATATAATCTCCCAGTTCCTTTAATGTCCTTTCCACCTCTTTTTTCTTGGTAGGGTCTTTTGCCTTCTCCATCTGGGACAGTGCCCCATAGGCCTCTTCAGAGTCAAGGGCAATGATGATGCGGGCAATAGGGTGAAAGAGCCCTGCAACCATTATCGATTCCCGCTCCCTCTGGTCCGAGTCGCCCACCAGGTCCTGGGCCAGATGGGCACCTAGGTAGGAAGAGAGGATGAGGCCCAGAAGGGCCTTGCCACCGCTCTTTTCGGCCATGTCTAGTATTGCCATACTGAGAGCGATGTCTCTGATGGTATTAAAGCCCAAGAGCACTACCGCCTGGGTGACAGAGGTCACCTCATGCCCTACGCGTCTATAGTAGAATGAATTTACAGTCTGAATCACTCTGGCCGTGAGTCCGATATCTTCTAATATGATGCTCGAGAGCTCCTCTAAGGACAACTCAGAATCGGGATCGATGGCAGCAAGCCTTAAGACCGTATCTGTACGGCAAGGGAGCCCCTCTTTAGAGTATTTTCTTACGATTTCTCTTAGGGTCTCTTGAAATTGGGCCATGGACGAACAGAATGATTCTCATAAAAGTGGCAAAAGAGACTGGTCACTATCTCTAAGGGGCATTGGTGTTTCATACCTCTATAAAAATGTTGGATCAAAAGATACAGTCCACTATAGCAGCTTTTGCCTTCAATATAAATGGGCTGGCTTTAAAAATCTGTTACATGTCTTATATTCATCTAAATAGAATGAAAGGCACAAACCCTTACTGACCCAGGTTTTACCGACGATCAGACTGGACCTAAATGGAGCCAAGAGACCTACTTTCAGACGATATATTCGAGAGTTGGGAGAAGATCAATCAGCCAGGTGTCATACACGATGGCATGTATGTAATCCTGGTAAACGAGGATTTTTTGGGCCTTTTTGGCTACTCACGTCCGGAGGATGTGGTGGGAAGGGCCATGGGTGAGTTCATAACACCCTGGCCTACAGGCTCTGTGAAGCTTGGGCGTCGCGAATATATGGGCAGACGCTCCGATGGCTCTCGAATGGAGGTGGAGGCCATTTGTCTCCCGCTCGCAGCCTGTGAAGGCATCCTCTATCAGACCCTTTTAAAGGACATCTCTCAGGAAAAGAATTGGGAGGGAAAGCTCCTTGAGTCTGAGAGGCTCACTGCCATGGGGAAGATCGCTGGAGAGATCGCCCACGAGATCAATAATCCCCTTGGGGGCATACTGCTCTATGCGAATCTCTTAAAAGAAGACATCCCTGAGGGAAGCCAACAGAGGGAGAATCTCAATAAGATCATTAAGTTGGCCACAAGATGCCGGATTATTGCCAAGGCGCTCTTAAACTTTGGACGTTCTACCTCCAAGGCCTATTCCCCAGTGGATCTCAATGCAGTGATAAAAGACATGTATTCCATGGTGGAAGACCACAAGATCTTCAAGGAGATCGAGATGGACTTCAGGCTATCAGGGGAACTCCCTCACTTTATGGGCGACAGGGGCCAGATGGAGCAGGTGGTCTTAAACCTCTTAATCAATGCGGCTGAGGCCATTGGAGGAGTTGGCACCATAAGGATTGAGACCAGGTACATCCACGGGAGCCTGCTGGACGGGGCAGACAAGAGGAATTTTATCATGCTGGTGGTAGAAGACACGGGACATGGTATCTCACCTGAGATCATCCAGAAGATATTTGAGCCCTTTTTTACCACCAAGCAGGGGGGGAAGGGCACAGGCCTTGGGCTTTCCATCACCCGTGGTATTGTGCAGCGTCATGGTGGAAGGATCACGTGTGAGAGTACCATTGGCAAGGGGACGAAATTTACAGTGGAAATACCAGTAAATCTCAAGAACTGAGCTAGGAGAGTGAAAAAGGAGTCTTATGTCTGCAAGGGTCTTGATTGTAGATGACGATCCAGCGATCAGGGATGGCTGTGCCCAAGTACTCACCCGTCGGGGCTATGAATGTGTTGAGGCAGCCACTGGGGCCGAGGCGCTGAGATTGCTGGACGATTCAGATTTCGACCTAGTCCTCGTTGACCTCAAGATGCCCGACATAAATGGCCTAGACCTCATCTCATCTATAAGGCAACGGGACACACTGCTTCCCATAGTCATGATTACTGCCTATGGGACCATCCAGAATGCCGTGGAGGCCATGCGACTTGGTGCCAACGACTTCCTGCCAAAGCCCTTTGATCCAGAGGAATTGCTCATGGTGGTCCAGAGGACCATGAAGACCAGGATGCTCGCCCTGGAGAACCTCTACCTTAAAGAAGAGCTGAAGAAAAAGGAGGGAGAGGTCCGGATTGTGGGGAACAGTAAGCCCCTCATGGATCTATTGGCCCAGGCCAGGCGTGTGGCCCAGACCGATAGCACAGTGCTCATTACAGGGGAAAGCGGGACTGGGAAGGGGCTCCTGGCCCGATACATCCATGAGCAAAGCCCAAGAAAGGACGCCCCTTTCATCTCTGTGGACTGTTCCACCCTGGTCCCCTCCCTCTTTGAGAGTGAACTCTTTGGCCATGTAAAGGGAGCATTTACAGGGGCAACAGAAAACAAGCTGGGCAAGTTTGAGCTTGCCAACGGGGGTACGGTATTCCTAGACGAGATTGGCAATATCAATCTAGACCTACAGGCAAAGCTTTTAAAGGTAGTGGAAGAGAAGGAGATCTCCAGGGTTGGGAGCCACAGGACTACCAAGGTGGACGTAAGGATCATTGCGGCAACCAACAAGGACTTGAGGCTGGCAGTAGAAGAGGGGCGTTTTAGGGAAGACCTCTTTTTTAGGCTAAATGTCGTAGCATTCAAGACCCCCACACTCAGAGAGAGAAAGGACGACATCCCACTCCTGGTGGACTATTTTTTAAGACGCTTTTCCCTAAAACATCGAAGGCCCCCCCTTCAGCTCACCCAGGACGCCCTCAAGGCCCTAAAGAGATACCATTGGCCTGGAAATGTGAGAGAGCTAGAGAATTTTATTGAAAGATTGGTGATATTCACCAATTCCAACGAGATCTCACTGGAGGATGTGGAGATCGCAGGGCTGGCGCTCCCAGTGGAACCAGAGGAGCAGAGGGGCGAGCTTGAAAGGGGGCCACTCATGGAATCCACAAGGGTACAAAAGGGCATTGTCTCCCTGGACGAACTGGAGCGGCGCTACGTTCTGGAAGTCTTGGAGAGTGTAGGGGGAAACAAGACCCTGGCTGCACAGCTCCTTGGTATAGATAGAAAGACCCTAAGGCTCAAGCTAAAGAGATGGGAACGCGCCCAGTAGGCCGCTTTGACGTCATCATTGTCAATTACCATGCCTACTTGGGCCTTCAGGTGGCACTTGAAAGCGTGTACCAGTGGGACAGTGGCCTCGTAGAGAAGGTCATAGTAGTGGACAATGAGTGTTCCACAACAATGCTCGATCAGGTAAGGGGCCGTTTCCCCAATGCGACCTTTCTCCCCCAATCGAAAAACATCGGATTTTCAAAGGCAGTAAATTTGGCACTCGACCAGGTGGGGTCTGAGTTTGTCATGCTCTTAAACCCAGATGCGCACCTTAAAGGGCCAATCTTTGAAGGGGCATTGGCCATCTTTAGAGAGCACCACGATGCCGCAGTCCTTGGACCGAGGGTGCTCGATGCAGATGGTAAGGTCCAGGGCTCTGCTCGCTGGCACCCCACGCCACTTACTGCCCTTTTTGGTCGTACAGGTCCCCTTACAAGGCTCTTTCCCAAAAGCCGTTATGTAAGAAGAGATGTGGTGCTCGATGCCCCTCAAGACGAACTACGTCGAGTGGACTGGGTGTCTGGAGCATGTATGCTGGTCAGGATGTCAGCCGTCAAAGACGTTGGTCCGCTGGATGAACGCTTCTTCCTCTATTGGGAGGACTGTGATTGGTGTAGGCGTTTTAGGGATTGTGGGTGGCGTATCTACTATGCACCAGTCCTAGGAGATGTCATACATGAATGTGGTCAATCGAGCAAAAGGCGGCCACTAAGGTCACTATATCACTTTCACAGGAGCGCCTTTTTGCTGTATCTAAAGTATGACAATAGTCCATTTAAGCTTGGAAGTGCACTGGTATTCATGGGGAGTATGATAAGGTTTTTAGTCATGAGTGCATTTTTCCGAAGAAATAGCAAAGAATAATTAGGAGTGAGAAAATGGGTACGCTAAAGGGGCTTGCGACAGTTTTTACCTTCTTTTTGACCACAGTGGTGATCTCACATGCATTTGCAGCGGAGTCCGCATCTTGGACCGTCCTCATCTATATGGCAGGTCAGAACAATCTCTCCCCAGCCTGTATAGAGGATGTCCTAGAGATGATGGAGGTGGGCTCAAGTGAAGATGTGAATGTTGTCGTACAGGCAGACACGAGTTCACAGTATACCCCAGAGGTACCCGACCATGTGACCTATAGATTCAAGGTGCTCAAGGGAACGCTCCAGCCCTTCCCCTTGAATGTCAACCTCGACATGGGGTCTCCCGATACCCTCGCAGAGTTTATCAAATGGGGTGTGGCCAGCTTCCCAGCAGCACGATATGCGCTGGTACTCTGGGACCATGGGCTGGGCTGGCTCGGTGGTACTTCTGATTTTGCTGGACGTTCAAGGGGCATCCTCGAGGACGATGGCTCTGGGTCCTTCATGTCCCTTGAGGAATTGAGACAGGCACTTCAAGATGGTGGCGTCCACTTCGATCTCATTGAATTCGACGCGTGTCTCATGGCCCAGGTAGAGGTGCTTGGGCACGTATATGAGTATGCTGACTATGTGACCTTTTCAGAGAATACAGAACC
>WGBU01000002.1 GCA_015494155.1 Deltaproteobacteria bacterium
CGCTTTTCCGCCTTAATGAGTTTAGACAAGGACCTCTTCCCCTCCTTTTCCGCCTAAGACGATCTTTCCTTCGCTCTCGAGCCTCTTTGCCACCTTAATGATGGACTGCTGTGCGTTTTCCACGTCTTTAAGACGCACTGGTCCCATGACCTCCAAATCTTCTTTTAGGAGTTGTGCTGCACGCTCGCTCATGTTGCTAAAGAACTTCTCCTTCAGCTCGTCACTTGCAGCCTTGAGGGCGAGCTTCAGCTCTTCTGTACTGATCTCTTTTAGGATCGCCACTATGGCAGAATCGTCGACGGAGAGGAGGTCCTCGAACTTGAACATGAGTTTCCTGATCTCTTCTGCAAGTTCTTCACTGCTCTCCTCGATCTTCTCCATCAGACTATCCTCTAGGGCCCTATCCACACTGTTGAGAATTGCCGCTACCCGTTCGGCACCACCCACCTTTTTCGCATCGCTCATCTCTACAGAAAAGAGCTCTTCCTCAAGGACCCTGTCTATCTCGGCCACGATCTCTGGGTTTATCTTCTCTAGATTGGCAATCCTGATCATGACATCAGACTGAAGCCTCTCAGGGAGTTCCTCCAATATGTCAGCGGCAAGTTCTGGCTCAAGATTGGCCAATATCACCGCGATGGTCTGTGGGTGCTCATTTCTAAGGAAATTGACAATGACCTTGGGCTCAAGGCTAGACAGCTTCTGAAAGGTGCTTGGGTGGAGTTGCTTCATGATGTCTTCATAGATCTTCTGTGCCTGCTCCTCAGGCATAGAAGAAAATAGGACCTTTTTCAGAAACTCCTCTACAGGCACTGCCACCTCACTTTGGACGATGGCCATCTTCTGGCGCACCTCTTTTAAGACCTTCTCCACTGCCTCCCCTGGTATGAACTTGATCTGGGCCATGAGAGTGGAGACCTTCTTTACCTCTTCCTCAGTTAGGTACTTAAAGACCTCTGCAGTAAAGGCCTCGCCCATGGCAAGGAGGAAGATGGCGGCCTTATATGGTCCCTTTGGGTCTGATAGGTCAATATCCTTGATTGTGGCTGGTGAAGGAGTATCTACCATTTATGCCTTGCTTTCCTCTGTTCCAACAGGCTCTCTTAGCCATACCTTGATGAGTGCCGCTGCCCTTTCTGGATAGTCTGATGCAAGCCCCCTCAACTCATCCTGTGCACTGGGTACAGGCTCGATAGCAGGGGGGGCCTCGAGCTCCTCTTCCACTTCCTCAAGGGCCTCACCCTCTGGAGGTGCAAGCTCTTCCAGCCTCTCCACCTCTCTTGGGGCAAATACATACTTTTTGAGGAGCGGCCTCACTACAAACAGTAAAAACAATATTGCAATAATCAAGTTAGTAATGGGTCTTATGAGCTTCGTTCCCACCTCCACTGCCTTGGCCATCTTACCTGGTTTGGCCCCCATACCGGCAGTAAATGGGATATTGACTACTTGGACCTCATCGCCCCTCTCTTCATTATAGCCCACTGCCGCCTTGACAATGGCCTCCAGTTTTTTCATCTCTTCTGGGCTCCGTGGCTTATAGACGAGCTTTCCATTCTCGTCTCTATAGATACCGTCCACCACGACCCCAGCAGAGATCCTTGCAATCCTGCCCACTGGTCCCCTTACGGTCCTCTGTGTCTTGGTGATCTCATAATTGGTGATGTTCTCCTGCTTGAGAATGGTTCCACTCTGTCCGGCCTGGCCCACATTTCCCCTGAGCTTAGAGGCAAGCCCACCCTTTACCCCAGGGATTCCACCTGGTTGCTCGTTTACCTCCCTCACAAGGGACTTCTGCTCACTCCGTACTGCCACAAGGTCTGGATCGAATCTTTCTTCTGTTAGATCCACCTTGCTAAAATCCACTTCCACAGAAACCCTTGCTATGGCCTTCTGTGGACCCAATGCATTCTCCAACATGCTCTGAATCTTGTGTTTGTAATAGGTCTCTAATTTCCGCTGATAGTCGAGCTGTGCCTGGGTGAGATCTTCGGCCCTAGGCCTCATCTCATCACCTTGCACCAATATCTCACCGCTCGTGTCCATTATGGTCACACGCTCTTTCCTAAGACGCGGGACAGAACTTGCCACCAAGTGCACAATGCCCAAAAGTTGTCTTTGGCTGAGGGACTCTCCAGGTTTTAGAGTCAACAAGACAGAGGCAGACGGCTCACGCCGCTCGCTCACAAAAAGCGCCTCTTTGGGCTCTGCTATGTGGACCCTCACTGAGCGAACCTCTGGATACCGCGATATGGTCCTCTCGAGCTCACCTTGAAGTGCCCTCTGATAATTTATCTTCTGAACGAAGTCCGTTGCCCCAAGACTCGTCTTGTCGAAGATCTCAAACCCAACCCCAGACTCCTTGGGGAGACCTTCGCTTGCAAGGGCAAGCCTGATATCGTAGACCTTTTCTTTTGGTACCTTTATGGTTGTTCCACCCTGGGTGAGCTCATATTTTATGCCCTCTTTTTTGAGCCAAGAGACGATACTGGATGCATCCTTGGGACTCAGGTCTGTATAGAGGGTGACGAACTCGACCCTATTGGCATATAGCATGAGGAGGCCAAACCCCACAAACGAGATCAGGATGACGCCTGCCACGGTGAGCCGCTGTTTGAGCTCGAGGTTTGAATAGATTGCCTTGATCTGGTCCAGATAGTCCCTTGGTGTAGCCATTTAGAACTGCATCCTCATTATCTCGTCATAGGCATTAAGGGCCTTGTTCCTCACCTGTAAGAGCAGTCTAAAGGAGATATCGGCCTTGGCCATTGCACTCATTACCTGGGCGATATCCACATGTTCACCCATGGCAAGCCTGTTTGCCAACTCGTCTGCCTCCTTTAACCTCTGGTTCACCTGGGAGATGGCCTGTTTTAGCATATCCCCAAAGCCCGCTACACTACTGCCTTCTCCGCCAGGGGCCTTAGACTCTGCTCCTTCCTGAGGCAAGACTGACAACAATTTGGGTTCAGTGATAACCTTCATGAATAGACCTCCAATCTTGGGCTATCGACCAATTTCAAGGGCCTTCATGGCCATCTGTTTGGCTGTATTCATGGCTGTAACCCCAGCCTCATAGGCCCTCTGTGCATTCATAAGATCCACCATCTCCTCAACTACATTGACATTCGGTAGCCTTACCATCCCATTTTTGTCTGCATCTGGATGGGTAGGGTCATAGACCTCTTTAAATAGGTCTGGGTTCTCCACCACCTTTGCCACCTTTACCACCTCAACCTTTTTGATGGCCTGGTCCAGGACCTGTTGAAA
The DNA here is from genome assembly GCA_015494155.1 of Deltaproteobacteria bacterium. Taxonomy (GTDB): domain Bacteria; phylum Desulfobacterota; class Dissulfuribacteria; order Dissulfuribacterales; family Dissulfuribacteraceae; genus WGBU01. The sequence continues at coordinate 3,271 of WGBU01000002.1, forward strand.
GCCCTCTCCCCTCCCTATCCCCTGGGAGTTGCTACTTTCGCCTCTTTTTTCCACCTCCAATGGCACTGCCTCAAAGACCACAGACTTTGCCCTGTAAGGGCCACCATCTATGGTCTTTGTCACATGGGCATTGGCGATGTTCATAGAGGCGACATTGACCCTGGTCCTCTCTGCGGAAAGGCCCCGTGCACTGATTTCAATTGCAGTCAATAGGTCCATACTATGGTCTGCCTCCCTCTGTTACAGCGTTCTTAAGGGCTTCAAGCCGCCTAATCAGGACCTGTAAGGTGGCCTGATATTGAAGGTTGTTCTCTGCCAACCTCGCCATCTCCACATCCAGATCTACATTGTTAGGGGTCCCTAGCTCCTTGGATTCCTCAATGAGATCTCCTGGTTGGGCAATCTTTTCCCATGGCTGATTGGAGATATGGTGCGGGTCTGTGGTCCTGAGTGGCAGCCCTGTTTGAGACCGCTTCAAATAGAAATTAAGCGCCTTCTCAAAAGAGAGTTCCTTTGCCCTGTAGCCAGGTGTATCCACATTTGCGATGTTGGCACTGATTACTGCATTTTTCTTTGACCTGATGGCCAATACCTTGTCCAGTAGGTCAAAACCCTTTCCAAACAATCCCTTCATAGCACCAACCCCATTTCTCTATATTCAGCAAGTTTATTTCTTAAAGTTCTCACGCTGATACCAAGTAGTTTTGCTGCATGGGTCCTGTTCCCACCTGTCTTTATTAGCGCCTTTTTTATTACCTCCCTCTCAATGTCGTGGAGATTGAACATGTCTTTTACCTGGATAGTGCTCGCTGGTGGGGCATCCCCCTGACTGCTCTCTAGTTCATCGAAAAAGAGGTCCTCCAACCTCACTTCACCTTCACGGGCAAGTAAGACACCGCGTTCAATTATGTTTCTAAGCTCTCTCACATTCCCCTTCCATGGTCTCGACTTTAACTCTTCTAAGACACCTTCTGCAAAAACCAGTCCACTTTTTCCATAGTCTTTTGAAAACTCCTTTAGAAAGTACTCTGCCAGGGCCTCGATGTCTTCAATCCTGGACCTCAGAGGGGGGAGCGTCAATGGAATGACATTTAATCGAAAATAGAGGTCCTCTCTAAACTTTCCATCCGAGATGGCCTTCTTTACATCCCTATTCGTGGTTGCAATAACCCGTACATCGATGGGCACTGATTCAGCCCCACCTAACCGGTCCACCTCTCCCTCCTGGAGCACTCTTAAGAGCTTTGCCTGGAGTGGATAGGCCATCTCAGTGATCTCATCCAACAATATGGTACCCTTGTCTGCTAGCTCAAATTTTCCCTTTTTTCTACTGATCGCACCAGTAAAGGCCCCTTTTTCGTGGCCAAAGAGTTCACTCTCAAGGAGTGCATCTGGTAGGGAGGCGCAGTTTATGGCCACAAATGGACCGTGGGCCCTATCGCTTTCTTGGTGAATATAGCGGGCCAAAAGCTCCTTTCCTGTGCCGCTTTCACCCTGAATCAGGACGGCAGCCCTACTGGGGGCGATATTTTTTGCAATTTCAAGCAGTCTCAGCATGTTTTCACTCTTACAGACGAGTTCCCTCTGTTTTATTCGCCTCTTGTGGGAGTTTCGCAACTGCCTAAGGGGGAAATTGTTCACCGCCTTTAATATTGCCGCTTTCAAAATCTGATCTTCCCAAGGACTCAATATGAGGTCCTCGGCCCCTGCCTGCATGATCTTAATGGCCTCTTCCACCATACACTCTTGGGCGAGCACGATTACTGGGATTGGTACTATCTCGAGGCACCTCTTAGTGACTAGCTCACCATCGGCATCTCCTGGTCCGTGGACCACCAGGGCGACATCAAAGGTACCTTTTTTTAGAAGATCAAAGAATTGACCTTCATCATCGCAAGGCGTTGATGATATTCCCAAGGACTCCATGGTTTCCTGTAGCAAGAGGCGGACCTTGGTCCCATAAGCGAGGATAATAGCCCTTATGCCCTTTTTCCCACTCATCTCTCACCTTACCTCAGCCTTAAATTCTTTTGGAATCTTTTTCCAAAATGAAATATTGCCAAGAAGTGCCTCGCTGTATGAGGCATAGAACTCGTCTTTGTCTACTGAAAGGGCCTTTAGGAGTCCCTGGGCCTCTTCATGTTTTCCCTGCTTTATTAAGGCAATAGCCATTTTTAGCTGTATATCCCGTGCCTCTGGCCTAATGGAGAGTACCATATTGTAGAGAAAAAAGGCCTCTTCGTAGTCCTCCAGCTCAAAGGCAATATCTCCCCACTCGTCTAAAAAGGAGACCCGCTCCTCCTCATTCATATAGCCCTCTAGCTCCCTGTATGCATTGTGCGCCACATCCCATAGTCTGAGGTGTGAAGAGGAGCGTATAAGATCCACTAAAAGTGACCTCCTCTCCCCTTTTCTCTTAGCCACTTCAAGTCCCCTCGTGGCACTCTCATAGGCACTGTCCCAGTCACCACGCATTTGTCCAAGGAGGGACCGGTAGTGATAGTAGACCACAGGTCTGTTGTGGTCTCCTTGGTCTAATTCATCATATTTATCGAGAATCCTACCTAGAGACTCTGCATCTTTAATGGCGGCTAGTACTCTCGCCCAATCCATGATTATGGTGGTATTGTCTGCCCCTTCTCCATCAGAAAGAAATGCCCGTCCATAGTAAATGGCAGCCTCGCTCTCTATACCCAAACTGTCCCACGCCCGTCCAACCAAAAGATAGTGTTCCCAGGACAATACGTCCTTAAACTCTCTAAGATCACTATAAAAGAAATTCAAGAGATCCATGTACTTCTTTTGAGCTATGAGTCGTTGGAGCTTCTTTTTGAGGGCCTCTTTTCTCAACCTATGAGAAAACTCCCTCAAACGATTATCATGACCAAATCTCTTAGTCAGGCTATTGGCCTCTC
>WGBU01000003.1 GCA_015494155.1 Deltaproteobacteria bacterium
CTCACTCCATTTACCAATGCTCCACCAATGAGATGCGCCACACGAATTGGCTCTGGTATGAGACCATTTACACAAAAAAGACGCAGGGTCTCCTCTGCTTCCTCCCTACTCAGGCCATATCTTTGGCAATACACACCGCCTATAGGCTCCATAGGGCCAAGGGAGTGGATGATTGCTAGCTTCTTATCCCCATCCTTCACACTGGAGAGTGCCCTCTCCATGGCATCCATATCTGGCGCCCTTCTCGCCACTACCAGAACAGGGCGGCCGGTCTCCTTGGAGAGCCAGGGCACGTCCACGACATTAAGACCTCCAAGTGCTATCCCTTGAAGCATGATGAGCTGGATGTGCCCTAAAAATTTAGACCCCACAATTCCCTGGGCCAATACTGCTGCTGCATCATCGCCATCTTCTGTGACTTCAAAGAGTATCACGCCATGGAGATTCAGCCTCGCAAACACCGCCCCCACCACCTTGACCTTCTTGGTCATGGCCCTAGGGGTGCCCCGTCTTGGGACAAAAGGTGCATCGTCTATGCCTATGACATTGGAAAAACGCCTTTTAGCCACGTTCTCAGGCTGCCACAAGACTGTGAAATTTAAACAATTATTTAAGTCAAAATAAACAAAAAAGAAGTCTAATTAAACGAAATTTTAAATTTTCCATGCAATAAAAGGGTATTAAAGTTTCAACAATAACGGAAGAATAGCTTAGGGTCAAACCAATGGATCGCCTAGGACAAGAGAGACAATCAGGGGAGCCAGGCCTTGGTTCTATAAAGGATGAGAGGCTAACAGATGTACTTGGCACACTACACAAGCTCACAACAGCCATATTCAGCGATGCAATCCAGCGAAAACTCATCCTGGACAACCTGACAGAGTCTGTTTTTACAGTAGACCTGGACCTAAGGATCACATCCATCAATAAGGCCGCTCAATTCCTGTTGGGCATAAGTGAGGATGAGGCCCTGGGAAGGCCTTGTACAGAGGTCTTTATTGGACCAAGCGGCGAGGACTTTTGCATCATACAGCAGGCCCTACGGGACAGAAGACCCTATACCAAGCTCACAAGGCAGCTCCAGTTGGGAGACACCCTTTTGCCCTGCATGGTGAGTGCGTCGCCCCTCACAGACAATAGCGGCCAGATCGTTGGCGGCGTCCAGTCTTTCCAGGAGATACAGGAGATCTTCCAGCGCCAACTGGTCCTGGATTGCGTATTTGACGGAGTATTCACCGTAGACCTGGACCTCAAGATAACACTGTTCAACAATGCCGCCCAGAACATAACAGGCTTCAAGAAGGAAGACGTGCTTGGAAGGCTCTTTACAGAGGTATTCCACCCCAATATGGATCGAGGTGCCATCCAGAGGACTTCCCTGGCAAAGGCCATTGAAACGGGCAGGCCGGTCATCGAGGAGTCGGTCTATATCACCAAGTCCGACGGGAGCCTCATGCCAGTAAGTCTCAGGGCCACACCACTCAGGGACGCCAGGGGAGTAATCATTGGTGGGGTTCAAAACTTCAGAGACAACACAGACCGCATTCAGACCAACCTTATCCTGGACCACGTGGTGGACGGTGTTTTCACCACCGACAGCCGTGGCATTATTACGTCCTTTAACAAGGCGGCGTCAAAGATCACTGGCTATTCCCAAGAAGAGGCACTGGGAAAGGCCTGTCACGACATCCTCCAGTCAGACAAGTGTGAAAACCGCAAGGGAGAGCTCTTCAGCGGCCGCACCCCAGAGATGTGGCTAGAGAAACAGATCTACCTCAAGGTAAAAGGGGGGCGGGTGGTCCCTGTGAGCATGAGCAGTGTACCGATCCTCGATATAGAGGGAAAGGTCCTGGGCACTGTCCAGACCTTTAGGGACATCACCCACCAGATCCATAGCCAATATGTCCTGGACTCTGTGGCAGACGGCGTCTTTACAGTGGACGAAAACTTTGTGATCACCTCCTTTAACAGGGCCGCAGAAAGGATCACTGGCTACAGTAGTGAAGAGGCCTTGGGGAAGAGGTGTAGTGAGATATTCAAGACAGATGTCTGCCACAGCGACTGCCCCATGGCAAAGGCCATTGGGGCCAAGACCAAGTGCATGATACAAGACATCAAGATTCGCAACAAAGAGGGCAAGCCCATACCCGTGAGTATCTGTGTCACAGCACTGGTGGACGACAGTGGTAAGGTCCTTGGCGGTGTAGAGACCATAAGAGACCTTACAGAGGTCACCGAACTCAAGAAGAGGTTGGCCGAAGAAGGGCGGCCTGTCACTGGAATCGAGAGCAGGAGCCCCAAGATGCAGAAGATACTCTCGGTGTTGCCAGAATTTGCCAAGAGCGACAGCACCATCCTCATCTTGGGAGAGAGCGGCACAGGGAAAGAGGTCATAGCCCACGCGATCCACGACCTCAGCCCCAGGAGAGACAAGCCCTTCATTGCCGTAAACAGTGGTGCACTACCAGACACACTCCTTGAATCAGAGTTGTTTGGCTACAAAAAAGGGGCCTTCACCGATGCGAAAAAGGACAAAAAAGGGCGTTTCGCCGCTGCAGAACATGGCACCTTGTTTCTCGATGAGATTGGAGACATCTCTCCTGCCATGCAAGTAAAGCTTTTGAGAGTCCTTGAGACTAAGACCTATGAACCCTTGGGCTCTAACAGGTCTCTCAAGACGGATGCCAGGATCATCGCTGCCACCAACAAAAACTTGGAGGAGATGGTAAAGGAGGGGACCTTTAGGGAAGATCTGTACTATCGACTCAACGTAGTAAAGATAGAACTCCCCCCCTTGAGAGAACGCATGGAGGACCTGCCCCTTTTAGTGGAATACTTCGTCAAAAAATTCAACATGGAAAGGGATCGCAACGTAAAGGGGATCTCAGAAGAGGCCCTCTCCGTCCTCATGCACCACGACTATCCTGGTAACATTAGAGAGCTTGAAAACATCATAGAATATGCCTTCATACTCTGCCATGAGGACCTCATTCAGGTCCGCCACTTGCCAGAATGGCTCGTAGAACAATACAATCCAGAGACAAGAGACAAAAGTAGCCCACTCACACTTAAAGAGATCGAAAAGAGGGCCATCCTGGACGCCCTCAAGCGCAACAACTTCAAGAAATTAAAGACGTGCAGGGAGCTAGGCATCTCCAAGGACACACTCAGACGCAAACTCATGTCGTACGGGCTCAAGAGTGCATAGATGGCTCATCACACCTTAAAAGACAGACCCTATGGAATGGCTCAAAAGGATCATTAGATTTCGTCTTGGATTTACAAGGCTTGCCCCATACGTATGGGGCCTTGCAGTGGCATGGGCACTCATCGGGACCTTGATGATGGGTGGCCTTTTGGCATGGAACGTAAACAGACAAAAACAAGAGACCATCCAGGTGGCCCTCAATGAGGCGAGGACAGTCTATAAAAAGGACCTCATCTACTATAGGTGGGCCACAGGCCACCATGGCGTATATGTCCCCATCACAGGCAAGACCCGCCCGAACCCCTACCTCGCCCACATAAAAGAGGCCACTATCCCTACGACCTTTGGCAAGAATCTCACCCTGATAAATCCTGAGTACATGATCCGTCAGGTCTATGAGATGCAGTCAGGCGAGATAGGCCCCATAGAACATATCACGAGTCTAGACCCGATTCGGCCTGAAAACATGGCAGACCCATGGGAACAAAGGGCACTCAAGGCCTTTGAGAAGGGTGTGAAAGAGGTCCATTCTGTTGAGAGGATAGATGGCAAACTCTACCTCAGACTCATGAGGCCAATGGTGGCAGAAAAGGGCTGTCTAAAGTGTCACCCCGGCTATAGGGTGGGTGATATTAGGGGCGGGATCAGTGTCTCCATCCCAATGGCCCCACTGCTGGCCCTCACACGCTCCCACATTTGGGCCTCTTTCCTGGCCCACGTCTCATTCTGGCTCCTTGGACTCATCGGGATCTTTTTGGCCACCTACTGGATAACACAGTCTATTCGTGAACGGGAGGAGGCAGAGGCCAGGACCAGAGCCATCATAGACAACATGCTCGATGGGCTCATCACCATTGACGAAAAGGGCAATATCACATCATTCAACCCTGCTGCATCCAGACTGTTCGGTTACAGCCAGGAAGAAGTACTGGGCATGAACATATGCCAACTGGTCAATGTTATAGAAAAGGATGGAGACCCAGAAGATGGCACCCCATTCACCTCCATCGATTGCCTGAAAAAGAGCATAATCAGGGTGACCAAGAGCCCATACGAACTCCTTGGCCGCCGAAAGGATGGGACTACCTTCCCTGTAGAGATCTCTCTGAGCGAGATGAAGCTCGGAGAAACGCGACTGGCCATTGCCATGATAAGGGACATCACAGAGCGGAAAAAGGCAGAGGAGGCCCTGCGCGAAACCCAGGCCCACATCATCAAACAGGAAAAACTCGCCTCACTGGGCACCATGGTGGCAGGTATTGCCCACGAGATCAACAACCCTGCCCAGGCCATAGGCTTTTCTATGGAGGGGCTTAGGGAAAACATTGGATATCTCAAAGAGATCATCAGTCAGTTGAAGCGCTTTCTGAGTAGTAGCGATCAAGATCGAGATAGGGAGCTTAGGAGACTAAAGGAACTCATGGAAGAACTGGACATAGACTTTACCCTTGAGGCCATTGACGACATTGCAGAGAGGAACATCGAATCTGTAGGCCGCATAGATAAGATCATAAAGAGCACCAAACGCATGGCACACTTTGAGGAAAACTTTACCACATGCCACCTCAATACCATCATAAACGACGCCATCACCCTCACCCACAACCAGGTGAAATACGATATGACCATAGAGACCGACCTTGCACCAGATCTCCCGCCATTTAAGGGCATGGCACAAGAACTGGGCCAGGTCTTCATAAACTTTATCATAAACGCCCGCGACGCCATCAAGGAAAAGGGCCTGTCGCCCAAAGAGGGGAAATTAAAGATCTCTACCCGTTACAACCCAGAGACCCATTGGCTCGAGGCGAGCTTCGAGGACAATGGCATAGGGATAAAGAAAGAGATCTTCAACAAGATCTTCGACCCGTTTTTTACTACCAAGAAGATCGGACAAGGTACTGGGCTTGGACTCAACCTCTCACACGTGATAGTAGAGGCCCATGGGGGGCAGATAAAGGTTAAGAGCGAGTATGGAAAGGGGGCATGCTTTACTGTGTTTCTCAAGGCAGATCTTGAGCAGGAAAAGGGCACAGGTGAAAAGGGCCCACACGGAGGTGACCATGGTCATTGAGGCAATGGAGCGCGAGATCATTAAGGCGCGAGAGAGGTCAAACGGCAAAAAGGCCACTATTGTAATCGTGGACGATGAGCAGCCCATCCTAAGAGAACTGCGTTTTCTCCTGGGGCGGACGTACAATATCTACACTTTTGAAAACCCCCTAGAGGCAGAGCGCTTTGTAGAGGAACACCCTGTGGACATGGTGATCTCAGATGAGCTCATGCCAGAGATGAGGGGAAGCGAACTCCTGGCGCGTATCCACAAGAAGCACCCTGACATCTGCAATGTGGTCCTGTCTGGACAGGCGGAAAAAGACGACATCGTGAAGGCCGTAAACGAGGGCCACATATTTAGCTTTCTCTATAAGCCTGTGGATCGGCAGCAATTGTTGAACGTGATAGAAAAGGGGCTCGAGAACCGCCTCATGAAACTCACCATGGCCCAACAGAATGTGGAACTCAAGAGATACAGCGAAAACCTGGAGAAGATGGTGGAGGAGAAGACCAAGCAACTCATCCAGGCGTATGACAAGCTTAAGATGCTGGACCAGTCCAAGATGAATTTTCTCCTCTATCTAGCCCACGAGATGGACTCATCCCTTGACCGCATACAGCGGCTTGCAGAGACCCTTCTAAACTACTTCGCCATTGCCGGCACAGAGCTTCGGTTGGAGAAGAGGGCCTTGGCCATAAGGCCCCTGGTAGACACCATCCTCACAGAACGTGCCCAGGAGATACGCTCTAAGAACCTCACCGTCCGCCTGGACATTGGAGAAGGCATAGAGGTGGAGGCAGATCCTGGATATTTCAAACGTGTAATGGAGATACTCATTGAAAATGCCATAGAATTCACACCCAAAGACGGCACAATATCTATTGAGGCACACAAGGGCGATCAGGGCCACCTGGTTATCAAGGTATCGGACACGGGAAAGGGGATTGAGGAAGGGGACCTCGAGAGGATCTTTACACCCTTTGTCATAGAGTCTCAAAAGAGGCGCCCAGGGGGGTTTGGCCTCAATCTTCCCCTTGCAAAGTATATCATTCTCTCCCACGGAGGAAGCATCTGGGCAGAGAGCAAAGGGCCAGGCAGAGGGGCAAGCTTTTTTATAGCCCTTTAACAGGCCGCTGCCCCATCACGCCGTGGTTTTAAAATACCAACGCTATGCTATAATCCCTCCATGCAAAAACGACCTTTACAACCCCACATCCAAGAGCGGAGGTGTGGCATTCTCCTCCACATCACATCCCTCCCAGGCCCCTATGGCATAGGGGATATTGGTCCTAGGGCAAGGGAATTCCTCAAATTTCTTAAAGGCGCTGGCCAGGGCTACTGGCAGTTTTTGCCCCTTTCCCCTACGTCCCCTGCATATGGTCACTCTCCATATATGAGCCCTTCGGCATTTGCAGGAAATCCCCTCCTCATCTCCATAGAGGACCTATTGGCAGAAGGTCTCCTTGAGGAAGAAGACGTGGGGACACCTCCAGAGTTCTCAAAATATCTCGTGGACTTTGCGACAGTAGAACCCTTCAAGATGGACCTTTTGAAGAAGGCCTTCTTGAGGGCAAAGGCCGCTCGAACTCCAATCAAGGGGGCTGAAGAGTTCCTTCAAAAAGAAAAGTGGGTAATGGACCACGCCCTTTTTATGGCCATCAAAAAGAGATACCAGGAGGCCCCATGGTACGAGTGGCCAAAAGAGCTTGCAAAGAGGGATGGTGACGCCCTAAGTGCCATGGCAGAGGAGATGAGAGACGAGGTCCTGTTTCACGCCTTCTGCCAATACCTCTTTGAGACCCAATGGCAGAGACTCAAAAAGGAGGCAGAGGCCCTGGGGATACGCCTCTTTGGCGATATGCCCATCTATGTCTCACCAGACAGTGTAGATGTATGGGCAAATCAGGCGGCCTTTGACCTTGACCCAGAGACCCTCAGGCCCAGTTTTGTGGCAGGTGTCCCCCCAGACTACTTTAGCAAGACAGGTCAAAGGTGGGGGAATCCTCTTTACCGCTGGAACATAGGCAGAAGCTCAAACCCCACTGTCTATCAGTGGTGGAGGGCCCGCTTTTTGCGGCTTAGAAGGCTCGTTCACGTCATCCGCATAGACCACTTTAGGGGATTTGAGGCCTACTGGAAGGTCCCTTCACGGGAAAAGACCGCCATAAATGGTAAGTGGGTAAAGGGCCCTGGGATCTCCTTTTTTAGAAGAATGGGCGAAGCATTGATGGGACTTGAGATCGTAGCCGAAGACCTTGGCACCATCACCCCCGAGGTAGAAAAACTGAGAAAGTCCTTGGGATTTCCAGGTATGAAGGTACTTCAGTTTGCATTCGATTCAAACGAAAAAAACCCGTACCTCCCCCACAATTTTAAGGACCCCAACTGCGTGGTCTATACTGGGACACACGACAACTCCACTACAGTCGGCTGGTACCTGGACCCTAAGGTGAGCGAGCGATCTAAGGCCAGGGCCAAACGCTATGCCAACAGCGATGGCTCGAGGATCCACTGGGACTTTATCCGTATGGCCTATTCGTCGGTGGCAAGGCTCGCCATCATTCCCATGCAGGACTGCCTGGGTTTTGGAGACGACTGCCGCATGAACAAGCCCTCCACAAGCAAGGGGAACTGGCGCTGGAGACTCGCCCCAGAATTTATCACCAACACCCTTAAAGAGGCCCTCCTGGATGAGGCAAGATTTTACAATAGGGTCCCTGGCTGATCGGTTGCCCCATTGGGATTTCTGTTTTATAAGAGCTTGACATGGAAGACAGCACATGGCGTGAATTCCTTTCAAATAGAAGACGGATCGTAATAAAGATAGGAAGTGCGGTCCTTGCATCGGAGATCGGTATTGACGAGACCGTCATCATACAGATCGCAGACCAGATCTCTAAGCTCAAGGCAGATGGAAGAGAGATCATAATAGTCTCCTCTGGAGCCATTGCAGCGGGCATCCTGCGCCTCAAGGGAAAGATCAGGCCCAAAACCATACCAGAAAAACAGGCGCTGGCCGCCATTGGCCAGGGGAGGCTCATGGAATATTATGAAAACGCATTTTCTAGGTTTGGTATTGTGGTGGCCCAGGTCCTTCTCACACGAGACGGTCTTGTCTCTAGGAGGCGCTACACCAATGCAAAAAACACCATCCAGACCTTACTTCGCTGGGGCATCATTCCCATAATAAACGAAAACGACACTGTGGCCACAGACGAGATCCAATTCACAGACAACGATGCCCTCTCGGTACTGGTGGTAGATCTTGCAGATGCCGATCTCCTCATAACCCTGAGCGATATAGATGGCCTCTATAACAAAGACCCCCGCGTTCACCCGGATGCAGAGATCATAGACCTGGTTGTGGAGGTGGATGAGGCCACCATGGCAATGGCGGGCAGCGAACCAGGGCGCGCAGGAAGGGGCGGGATGCGCTCTAAGCTCGAGGCGGCCCGCATGGTCACCTCCTGCGGAGTACCCATGGTCATCGCCAAGGGGAGGCGACCAGAGTGCATATTGGACATCATGAAGGGGCGCCCCATTGGCACACTGTTCCTGCCCAAGAAAAGGCCCATTCTCAAGGGGAAAAAGGCATGGATTGCATGTACCCTCAACCCCGAGGGGGTACTCCGCCTGGATGAGGGCGCAGTTGAGGCCATTTTGCGCCATGGAAAGAGCCTGCTACCAGTGGGCATAAAGGGGGTTGATGGTCAATTTGAACAGGGTGCATGTGTGGTATGCGTTGATCCAAGGGGCCAAAGGGTGGCCTCTGGCATAGTGAACTGGGACTCTAAGGATCTTCGGAAGATCCTCGGGCTTCGATCTAAGGAGATATCCAAGATGCTTGGACTCGATGTGATCCCTGAGGTGATACACAGGGACAATATGGTAGTGTTGGGAGGCAGTAACAATGGACGTAAAAAAGACGATTGAAGAGATTTCAAAACGGGCAAAAGAGGCATCTAGAAAGGTGGCAAACCTTTCTACTGCCGTAAAGGACCAGTGCCTCTTGCGCACTGCAGAGATCATTGAAGAGAAAAAGGATTGGCTGAGAGAGGAAAATGAAAAGGACCTTGCTGCAGCAAGGGAAAAGGGGCTAAGCTCCGCCTTCATCGATAGGCTCACACTCTCCGATAAGGTCATCTCTTCCATGGTCCAGGGCCTTCGGGAGGTGGCAGCGCTGCCAGACCCGGTGGGAGAGGTACCCAAGATGTGGCTAAGACCAAATGGACTACAGGTGGGAAGGGTCAGGGTGCCGCTGGGTGTCATATGTATGATCTACGAATCGAGGCCAAATGTCACTATTGATGCCGCATGTCTTTGCCTTAAGGCAGGAAATGCTGTGATCCTTCGCGGGGGCTCTGATGCCATACACTCAAACCTCGCCCTTGCAGGGATCTTTCACCAGGCCCTCTCTGAATCGAACATCCCAGAGGCAGCAGTGCAGGTGGTGCCCACCACTGACAGGGAGGCAGTAAATGAACTCTTAAAGCGTGAGGAAGAGATAGATCTCGTGATCCCAAGGGGGGGCGAGGGGCTCATTCGTTTTGTTGCCGAGACCTCGAGGATCCCTGTACTCAAGCACTATAAGGGCGTATGTCACGTCTATGTAGACAAATATGCAGACGTGGAGATGGCCAAGGCCATCTGTTTCAACTCCAAAGTACAACGCCCTGGCGTCTGTAACGCCATGGAGGGTATGCTCGTACACCAGGAGATCGCAAAGGATTTCCTCCCAGCAATGGCACGCCAGTTCAAGGAGGCAGGGGTGGAGCTCAGAGGCTGCAAAAAGACTGTAAGCCTCCTAAAGGACCTGGCAGTCGCCGCTGGCCCAGAGGACTGGGGCCAGGAGTTCCTAGACCTCATATTGGCAGTACGCATCGTAGACTCCATGGAAGAGGCCTTTGACTATATCGCCCGTTATGGCTCTAACCACACAGAGGCCATTGTCACCAAGGATTATGCCAGGGCCAGACGTTTCTTAAAGGAGGTGGACGCATCCCTTGTGCTGGTGAACGCATCAACCCGCTTTAACGACGGGGGGCAACTAGGGCTTGGGGCAGAGATAGGCATCAGCACCACAAAACTCCACGCATATGGCCCCATGGGGCTAGAAGAACTCACCACCACCAAGTTCATCGCCTTTGGAGACGGCCAGGTGCGGGAATAGGCGGATGAGGCTGGGCGTCTTCGGAGGGACCTTCGACCCAATCCACTTTGGGCACCTCCGCGCCGCCCTGGAGGTACAGGAGGGGCTGGGGCTGGATGAGATCGCCTTTGTGCCCAGCTACCAGCCACCCCACAAGAGGCGTCGGGACCTCACCGACTTTGATCACAGATTGAATCTCGTAGAAAGGGCGATCTCCTGTATAGACTCTTTCAAATGTCTGGACATTGAAAAACGCCTACCGATCCCATCATTTACAGTGAACACACTTAAGGCCCTAAGGTCGGAACTTAGCGCATCTAGAGACCTGGACCTTTATTTTCTCATGGGAAGTGATGCCTTTTTTGAATTGAAGCAATGGCACGACCCAGAGGGCATCCTTGAGCTCGCCAACCTCGTGGTCATGGCCAGGGGGAAAAACCATGTTGAAAATCTCGTGGAATATGCCAGGAAGGAATTTAGCGAATACCTCAAAAAGGGGCGCATAGTGCCCTTTCAGGTGACAAGACTCGAGATATCAAGCTCTAAGATAAGAACGCTCAGAAGGGGTGGACATCGGGTCCACTACCTTCTACCCCAAGATTGCATTAAATACATGGAGGAGCACAAGATCTATATGGAAAAGGAAAAGGGGCCAGAAAGGTTAAATCTCTTTATTGAGGCAGTAAAAGAGGGCCACGGTGAAAGGGTGGTAGCGCTGGATGTGAGGGGTTTATCCAGTATCTGCGACTACTTCATCATCGCCCAGGGGAGAAGTACGCGCCATGTACAGGGTACTGCAGACAAGCTGAGAGAGAGGCTTAAAAAGGAACGCATATATCCCCTGGATGTAGAAGGGGAAAGAGAAGGCAAGTGGATACTCCTCGACTATGGTGATATAGTAATTCACCTCTTCTACGAACCCATGCGTGAGTTCTACGACCTCGAAGGCCTGTGGCACGAGGCTAGGCGCGTAGTAGAGGAAGAAGAATAGGGGGCACACAAGATGGCGCAAAGACGGGTGATGTTGGTAATAATGGATGGCTGGGGCTACAGGGATGAGGTGGAGGGCAATGCCATAAGGCTCGCTGGCACCCCCAATCTCGACGACTTCAAAGAACGCTTTCCCTTTACGCTCTTAAAGGCCTCTGGCGAGGCAGTGGGACTGCCAGAGGGACAGATGGGAAACTCCGAGGTGGGACACCTCAACCTGGGAGCAGGACGCATAGTGTACCAGGACCTGACCAGGATAAATAAGGCCATCGAAGATGGGACCTTTTTTGAGAATCCTGTACTAAAAAGGGCCTTTGAGTGCGGCAAAAGGGTTCATCTCTTTGGCCTGGTCTCAAAGGGCGGTGTTCACTCAGACTTCGAGCACCTCAAAAACCTCCTCGCCATGGCCAAAAGGCTCAACAGGAAGGAATGCTTTGTACACGCATTCCTGGATGGGCGCGACACCCCACCCACTAGTGGTGCAGGGTATGTGAAAGAACTCCTGGAGTTCATGGAGCAAGAGGCGATCGGTGCCATCTCCACCATTGTCGGGCGTTACTACGCCATGGATAGGGACAAGCGGTGGGACAGGGTGAAGATCGCCTACGACGCCCTGGTACAGGGAAAAGGTGTCCTTGAAAAAGACCCAGTTGAGGCCATAGAAAAGGCCTATGAGAGGGGTGAGACCGACGAGTTCGTGCGCCCCATTGTCATCGAAGGGACTCCCAGGGTGGAGGATGGTGACTCTGTTATCTTCTTCAACTTCAGGGCAGACAGGGCAAGAGAACTCACCCGCGCCTTTACCCAACCAGATTTTAGTGAATTTGAACTGGAAAAAAGGCCACAGCTCGCCTGCTTTACCACTATGACTATGTACGATGAAGAGTTCGATCTCCCCATAGCATTCCCCCCAGAGCACCTAAAAAACATACTGGGTGAGGTCATGGCAGACCACGGTCTTAGGCAGCTCAGGATCGCAGAGACTGAAAAGTATGCACACGTCACCTACTTCTTTAATGGTGGTGAAGAAGAGCCATTCAAGGGCGAAGACCGCTGCCTCATACCTTCTCCTAGGGACGTGGCCACATATGACCAAAAACCTGAGATGAGCGCACCGCTTATAAGGGACGAACTCCTCAAGCGGATCAAAGAGGAGGATTACCAGCTAATTGTAGTGAATTTTGCCAATGGAGACATGGTGGGTCATACTGGCGTACTCGAGGCGGCCATCAAGGCCTGCCGTGTGGTTGACGAGTGTGTAGGTGCCATTGTTAGGGCCTGGATCGACAGGGGTGGTGTGGCCATTGTGACAGCGGACCACGGCAACGCCGAAAAGATGGTGGATGAGGACGGCGGTCCATTCACTGCCCACACCTCAAGCCCAGTACCCCTATATCTCGTGGCCCCAGGCCTTGAGGTAAAGGGGCTCAACAGGGGTAAACTGGGCGATGTGGCCCCCACCATATTGGAGATCATGGGGATCGAGATACCAAAAGAGATGACCGGCGTCTCACTCCTCAAAAAATGATAAGGGCACAGGGACTCACCAAGACCTACAAGGTAAAGAAGGGGTTCTTTTCCACCACTGCCAAGGATGTGTGGGCAGTAAGGGATGTGGACATCGAGATAAAGCGAGGAGAGATCCTAGGGCTCTTGGGAGAGAGCGGCTCTGGAAAGAGTACCCTTGCAAGGCTCCTCCTCGGCCTTGAACCACCCACAACTGGAGAGTTCTTCTTTGAGGGAAGACCCATCTGGGCAAAAAAGGGGGGCAAAGGTACATTTTCAAAGGAGTTCCGAAGGAGGTCTCAGATGATCTTCCAAGACCCTGTCTCGTCCCTCAACCCCAAAAAGACCATCTTCGAGACCCTTAAAGAACCCCTCTTGATCCACAATCTTTGCGAGAGATCGCGGCTCAGGGAAGAGGTGGCGCGTCTTTTAAAAGAGGTGGGCTTAAGCCCTTCCTTTATGGACAACTACCCACATCAACTGAGTGGTGGGCAAAAACAGAGGGTTGGCATCGCCCGGGCCCTTTCCACTCGCCCCTCTTTTGTAATATGCGACGAGCCCACAAGCGCGCTGGACGTGTCTGTACAGGCGCAGATCATAAACCTCATCCTGGATCTTCACGAGCGCATGGACCTTACCATCCTCTTCATCTCCCATGCCATACCTCTGGTACAGTTTGTAAGCCACCGGATCGCAGTGATGTACAGGGGAGAGGTGGTAGAGACACTGTTGCCCGGAGAGCCCCCAAGACACCCCTATACCAAGACCCTGATGGCATCTGTGCCCAGGATCGAGTTATGC
>WGBU01000004.1 GCA_015494155.1 Deltaproteobacteria bacterium
CCAGAACTGATTCCGCTGGCCCAAGAGGCGGGCTTCAAGTGGATGGCAACAGACGAGGCCATCCTCCACAAGAGCCTTGGAAGCAATGCAGGGGCAGATTTATTTAGGCCATACACAGTAGAGAGTGGGGATGCATCCATAAATATGGTCTTTAGACACCACGAACTCAGCGATCTCATAGGCTTTGTCTATCAAAGGGTGGATCCAGATGTGTCCGTTCGGGATTTTCATTCTAGATTGAAGGAATTGGCGCAATCGTGTTGCAATTTTGAGATACCTCCACTTTTGGTCATCCTGTTGGACGGTGAAAACCCCTGGGAATATTACATGGACAGTGGAAAGGGGCTCTTAGAGGGTATCTATACCAAGATAGCCAGGGACCCAGAGATACGCCTTACCAGCATAACAGACTATCTGGAGGAATACCCACCTAAAAAAAGGCTCTCTAATCTCTATACTGGCTCCTGGATCAACAGTGACTTTTCCATATGGATTGGAGGTAAAGAGGAGAACAGTGCATGGGAGGAGCTTTTGAGTGCGCGCCTGGCACTTGAAAATCGAGAGGCAGAAGGTGTTGATGATGGTGCATTGGGGGTGGCAAAGGAGCACATCTATGCGGCAGAGGGAAGCGATTGGTTCTGGTGGTATGGAGATAAATTTCATACAGACTTTGCCATGGTCTTCGATACCCTTTTTAGGAACCATCTTAAACGATCCTACGATGCCCTTGGTGAGTCATGGCCCTCAAGCCTGGAAACACCCATTAGGCACTATAAGGAGAGCACCAAGATCACAAGGCCCATGGGGTTCATAAATCCTGAGATCGACGGGATGCTCAGTTCTTACTGGGAATGGGCAGGAGCAGGAAGTATTGGCCAAGAGGAGATCAACTCCATGTATAAATCCACACTCTATATAAAAGAGGTCTCCTATGGATTTGATCTCGACTGGTTCTATCTGAAGCTGGTCCCTGCCATTGCTCCAGAAGAGGTTGTAGATGGAGATCTTAGAATAGTTATTGGGATCAAGGGTGAAAAGGATGTCTTGGTGGAGGGGCAGTGGCGCAAGGGCCGTTCCTTTGAGATTTTTGTTGACGGAAAAAGAAAGAATTGTGAGGATATAGGTGTAAGAGTGGCATTTTTCGAGATCCTAGAGCTGGCAGTGCCATTTGCACTGCTTGGGAGAGGGGCTGGGGATAGTATAGGCTTTTTTGCCGAGATTAAGAGAAATAGTGTAACTATCGAGAGGTGGCCCCAGACAGGTGATGTGGATGTAGAAGTGCCTGACAGGGACTTTGAGAGAAAGGTCTGGTTGATTTAAATGCCCGAACTTAGGCGAGATCCAATAATAGGCCGCTGGGTCATCATTGCAAAAGAGCGTGGGAAGAGACCATCTGATTTTATCATAGAGGAAGAGCGCACAAGGGGTGGATTTTGTCCACTCTGTCCTGGCAATGAACACACCACCCCGCCAGAGGTGCTTGCATATGGCAGGGATCACTATGCCCCCAATACACCAGGTTGGACGCTCAGGGTGGTCCCGAACAAGTTCCCCGCCCTGGTCATAGAAGGGGATTTGGACAAGAGGGGTGAGGGCATCTATGACAAGATGAATGGCATAGGGGCCCACGAGGTGATAATCGAGACGCCAAATCACAACGAGGCCCTTCACCAAATGTCCAGAGAGCAGATTGCACTGATCTTCCGTGCCTATCGAGACAGAATGTTGGACCTCAAGAAGGATATCCGGTTTAAGTATATAATCATATTTAAAAATTATGGACGGGCCGCAGGTGCATCCCTTGAACACTCACACTCACAGTTGATTGCACTACCCATTGTACCCCATACTATTGAAGAGGAGATCAAGGGGTGTCTCAGATATTATGACTACAAAGATAGGTGTGTCTTTTGCGATATAATTCGTCAAGAGCGTTCCCAGAACATAAGGATCGTCGTGGAGAATAGGGAGTTTATTGCCCTTTGTCCCTTTGCGCCCCGTTCTCCATTTGAGATCTGGGTCATGCCCAAACAACATCAATCTTCTTATACAGATCTTGGTGACGACCAGCTCTACAGCTTAACAGACCTGTTTGGCCAGTTGATGCGAAAACTAAATAAGGCCCTGCCCAAGGTCCCTTACAACTACATGCTCCATTCAGCGCCATTGAGAAATGGTACTCTGGATCACTACCACTGGCACATAGAGATCATGCCAAAGCTAACCATGGTGGCGGGCTTTGAGTGGGGTACAGGCTTTTACATAAATCCCACTCCTCCTGAAGAGGCTGCCCGTTATCTAAGGGAGATAGACCTTTCTACCCAGATTAGGCACTTTGAAAAGGAGCAAAAATGATGTCTTCGCGACAGGCGATTTTACCCAATTTGCTTTGTTGCTCGAGGATCACGATACCCAAACATTAATGGGTACATCAATACACTAAGAGAGGAAGAGAGATGGGAGCATCATCGAAGAAAAAGATCTTGGTAGTGGACGACGAAGAGAGTATCCATCTCCTCTACAAAGAGGAATTGGAGGATGAGGGCTATGAAGTGAGTTCTGCCCTCAATGGTGAAGAGGCCCTGGAGATGTTCGACAAGGAAACTCCAGACCTCGTAATCCTAGACATCAATATGCCTGGCATGGATGGGATCGAGGTGCTCAGACAGATGAAACAGAAGAGACCAGATGTACCTGTGATCTTGAGCAGTGCCTATCCTGAATATAAGCAAGATCTTGCATCCTGGGCATCTGATGATTATATAGTCAAGTCCTTCAATCTCGATGAACTCAAAGAGTCCGTCAGAAAACATATAAAGAAATAGTTCCCTTGCATGGGGAGTGGGGGCAAATCTTGGTGGAAAAGCTCGAACAAGGCAATGATAGAGAGTCTCTTCCCTATGAAGAGGCCCAATCTATATTGGTTGTCGACGATGACGTAGCCATACTTGATATAGTTGGTCACTTCATAACTTCTCTAAATATCCCATTTAGGACTGCCAAAGATGGAGTAGAGGCCTTGGAACTCATGGAGCAGGAAGAGGCCACCATAGTGATAACAGATCTTCTCATGCCGAGAATGGACGGAATGACACTGATTCGAGAACTCAAAAAGAGGTGGCCCACTGTGGACATTATAGTGATGACAGGCTATGGAAAGGACTTCAGCTATACTGACGTGATTAGTGCAGGTGCAAGCGACTTTATACAAAAGCCGTTTAACTTTAACGAACTGGAGGCAAAGCTAAGACGTGTCATAAGGGAACGCAACCTCATGGCTGCGTTGAGGAGGTTGTCTATAAGAGATGGCCTCACAGATCTCTACAATCGGCGTTTTTTCGAACAGAAATTGGAGGAGGAGGCGGAAAGGTCTTACCGGCAAGGGTATCCGCTCTTTCTCATCATGGTGGATCTCGACAACTTTAAGCCAGTGAACGACAACTATGGACACCAAGAGGGAGACAGGATCTTGAAGAACCTCGCAGAGGTCCTGATGAAGTCCACTAGGAAATATGTTGATTCTTGTTTCAGGTATGGTGGAGATGAATTTACAGTGATCATCCCCCAGGCAAGGCTCGAACAGGTCCAATTCATAGCAGACCGCATAAGACGCAACTATTTGGAGACAGATAGGAAAAACACCACACTGAGTATTGGAATCTCTAAGTTTAAGAGGACGAACAAGAAACTTAGAGACGACCTCTATGTGCTCCTCCATACGGCAGACGAGGCCATGTATCGAGCCAAGGAGTTGGGCGGAAACAGGGTAGTGGTTCACGAGACCGCCATGGAAGAAGATACCCATTCTTCTGGGTAATTTGTTCCCCTCAAAAGCAAAGACCTCATCCAAAACAGCCCTTCATATCTAAAAAACTACCCATCTCACTCTTAATCAATCTGTATTGTCTTGCCTATGAGAAGTAGGCACGCCTTTTGCGTTGGTGGTCCTTAGAACTTAAATGCCGCTTTTAAATGGGGGACGAATGGTCCAGTTAAACCAGTTATTGGTATTGTTTAATCAGTTGG
Organism: Deltaproteobacteria bacterium; assembly: GCA_015494155.1. GTDB lineage: Bacteria > Desulfobacterota > Dissulfuribacteria > Dissulfuribacterales > Dissulfuribacteraceae > WGBU01. The sequence continues at coordinate 4,027 of WGBU01000004.1, forward strand.
GAGACACCCCTTCAATGAAGGGAGGGGCATCTCCTGGTCTCACAGGGACCGAAATGGTTGGGCCTTCCTTTAAAGAGGCACTGTTAGAGGCCATATCGCCTGAGCATCTAAAGGTAGATGGGTTGGTAGGTCCCAAAGAGATAATTGAGGATTTGAAGGCTCTCATAGATGAGCTATTGGCGAGCCTCAAAGGTGGAGGGGATAAGGCGTTCGGGACAGATTTATCCCTTTTAAAAGATGCATTGGATACCGCCCTTTCAAAGGATGAAGGGGATGAAGCGATCTTTACTAAAAGCCCTCTTGAACATGTGAGGAAAGGATCATTAGGGCAAAAAAAGACCACTGATGAGAACGATAATTATGGTGAGACCAGTTTGATTGTACCAATCTTCATGGTCAACCAGGCCGAAGGCGATGTAATTTCCCAGGGGGAAGTGGATGATCAAGGCCCCCCAATTGCCCAATTTGCCTCTTACGCCAATCACCCATCCGCCCCCATTGTTCCCGTCCAGGGGCATCCTATATCTATTGCTTCAAAGTCCAATGGGAATCCTTTGAGTGAGGCCTTTTACACCAATGCCCCTAAGATCGAGACCCTTTTTAAGAGGAGTGGCAATGGAGGTGGCAACGTAGTCGTCACAGCCCCTAATGTGGAAAGGCAGGAAGGAGTAGAAGACCATCTTTCTACGCTCCTCTCTAGGCTCCTCGAACTTTTAAGGGAAGGGAGGTCCCTAAAAGGGGACGATACCAATGCTATCGGTGAAGATGTGGCCTTTATAAAGGAAGAAGATACAAATTTTAAGGCGGGTGCTCAATTTGTCCAATTTTTAAAGGGATCTTTTGAGGACACAGGAGGTGAAGGTGATAGCACAAAAGATGAGACCAGCTCTTTGCCTCCAATTATCCAAAAGTTAAGAAGGCTCTTATCGGCAATCGATCAAGGCCCTAAGGAGGCACCGAGTCCTTTAGGGGGTCTAAAAAAAGAATCAACTCAGATCACCAGAGAAAATGGAATTGAAGAATCGTTTAAAGGCCCCATCCAGGCAGAAGTCCAACCCTTAAAAGGCATAGAAATCAAAAGGGAGGGTGAGCTGTCCATAGAGGTTGAGGAACCTCTTTCAATGAGGCCTAAAGGTCTCATCCAAGAGACAGCCGTCCAGGGGATGGTTCCCCACAAAAAGAGACAAAATCCAACTCAAACCTCTTCCAAGTCTCCTCAAGATGGGGAAACCATACAGGTCGGTTTGAAGACTAGTGGAGAGACGGGGCAGAGAGTATCTAAGGGCCTTCAAAATACCTCAGCCACGCCTCCAATAGTTGACGAGAGAGTAACCCTTCAGAGCCATTTAAAAAGGGTGGACCACAGAAGAGGGGAGGCCACACAGATCATTTCCTCCCCTGATTCCATTGAATCTACTGTAGGGAAGGGCCACCACACCGCGTCTAAGTCAGAACCTATTGTCCATGCCCACAACGGGCCAGACATAGAGGTTGTCCAGCGGGTGGCAGACCATGTGGCCAGGGCCGTACGGAATGGAGAACACAGTGTCAGATTGAGGCTCCACCCGCCTGAGCTTGGCCGTGTGAAGGTGGAACTCCGCGTAGACCCCACAGACCATGTGGTAAGGGCCACATTTATTGCAGATGCAAAAGAGGTACGGGGACTCCTTGAACAACACCACTATCTCCTGCGAGAAACCCTGGCCCAACATGGCTATCACCTCCAGGACTTTAGCGTGCACCAGGCTACACCTGAGTCAGACGTGGGAAATGGCATGGGCTGGGCTTCTAGTTGGGGGCACTCTGGCGGTGGTCAGGGGACAAATCAAGAGGGACGTTTTTTAGGTTCGAGGTGGTCCATGGCGTCGAACGAGGCCCAGAATGGGGACCCTGCCCCTCTGGATGGAGACCCATTTGAGAATGCAGGCCTAAGCATCAGGGTATAGGAGGAGAGCGAAATGGCAGTGGCACAACTGGATGGTGCCAGTTCAAAAGGTATAGATGAGTTGAGGCAGTCTAGCAGCAAGAGGACAGAATTGGACAGGGACGACTTTATGAAGCTCTTTGTTACACAACTTCAGTACCAAGACCCCATGAATCCCATGGAGAGTGCAGAGATGGCCACCCAGGTGGCCCAATTCAACATGGTGGATCTGCTCTATAAGAGTAATGATGCCCTTAAAAGCCTTGTGAATGCCACCCAGGCAAGTGGCCTCACAGAGGCTGTGGCATTCATGGGAAAGGATGTGACCTACAAGGGGCATGCAGTTGAACTGACAGACGATACGGAAAGCGTCTCTGTTGAGATAGAGCCCGAGTCCCCCACAGCAGTCACCTCTGTGATGGTCATAGATCGAGAGGGACGAGTGGTAAAGACCGTAGAATTGGGGGCCCTATCTGGTGAACGCAAGGAGTTTGTGTGGGACGGCACAGATCAAAATGGCGAGCGAATGGCCCCTGGCGTCTATGAGGTGCGTGTAAAGGCCGTGGACGCAGATGGCCAAGAGATCGCCACTACTGTCTGGACCCACGGCATTGTAACAGGCCTTAAGAGGGATCAGGACGGAAACGTGATCCTCTCCTTGAATACCGAGGAAACAACTAATTTGACAGATATAGAAAAAGTAGGGAGGTAATAAACTATGGGTCTGACCAGCTCTCTTTATTCCGGTGTTAGCGGACTTTCCAACATGGGTACTGCCATGCAGGTGATCGGCGACAATATCGCCAATATCAATACCACTGCCTTCAAAGGGGCTAGGGCCACGTTTCAGGACATCATGGCACTTAACATAAATACGGCCAGTGGGACATCCCAGGTGGGCCGTGGTTCTGCCATGTCTGACGTGGCCCCACTCTTCATACAGGGTTCGTTCGAGAGTACCTCGTCTCCAACAGACCTCGCTATAGCCGGCAATGGATTTTTCATTGTCACAGACCCCAAGATCGAAAACAGTGTCTTCTATACACGTGCAGGGCAGTTCCACGTGGACGAGAAGGGGTATCTCATCAATCCCGCTGGCCTAAGGGTCCAGGGTTGGGAGATGGAGACCCAGCCCGATGGGAGTGCAGAGATCGTGGGTGCCATAAAGAGTATCCAGATCTCCAACTCCTCACCACCTGTTGCCACTGGCCAGACCACCCTCACAGTGAACCTGGACAGCCGTACCACAGGGCCTGTGAGTCCAGCCACCCTCTGGGACGACTGGGTATCTACAGACGGAAAGGATGCTGGCACCCTCACAGCCAATGTGCACTACGAATACCGGACCTCCCTTAGTATCTATGACAGCCTTGGGAATACCCATGATTTGACCATTTATTTCGATAGGACCACCAATGAGAGGGAGTGGGAGTTTCTGGTCACCATGGACCCGAATGAGGATAGGAGTGCAGCTGCAGGGACTCCAGAGGCAGGGATGCTCATGCGTGGCCATATAAAATTTACTCCCCAGGGACAGATCGATTCCATCTACGGCCAGGCAGGGGACCCAACCACTCCAGTGGAGCGCTTTAATGGTGGTGCATGGGAACCTGTTACCTATGGCGACCACAACTACCCACAACTTGTGGCCTTTTTCATCCCGCCTACAGGTGTCACCAACCCATCCACAGGACAGGACCAGTCTGCACAGATCATAGAGTTCAACTTTGGGGCCCGTGCCACGCTGGACCGCACCACTTCTCCACCTACTGTGATAAAGTGGAATACTGAGGCCATCAGTTCCACCCAGTACGCCAACCGTTCTAGCACCATCTTCTATGATCAGAATGGCTTTGGACCAGGGTTCCTCGAGTCCATAAATGTGGACTCTGAGGGGGTCATCTCTGGACATTATTCCAATGGGAGGATCATCGCCCTGGCACAGGTGGCACTTGCTAGGTTCAATGCCCCAGAGGTCTTGGGAAAAGAGGGAGGCAACCTCTTTAGAGAGACCACTGCCTCTGGGCCGCCAATAACTGGCCAACCAAGGACCAACGGACTTGGCTCTATTGCCTCCAATGCCCTGGAACAGTCCACTGTAGACCTGGGTACAGAGTTTGTGAAGCTTATTACCACCCAGAGGGCATTTCAGGCGAATTCAAGGCTCATCACCACCACAGACGATATGTTGAATGAGCTACTCAATATGAAGAGGTAAAAGGCATAGCTCTGAGGAGTATATTTTTTCCATGAGGGTAACTACTGGAAAGTTCTTACAAGGCCTGTGCCACACCATCTTAGTAGCCATCTTACTCCTATTTGGCACTAAAGGGGCATGGGCCAGGACTGATCTCTTCTTTATTGGCCCTGCCACGGTAGTGGGAGAGGCCGGGGAGGAGGTTACCCTCACCATCTATGTAAAGGCAGAGAGGCTCAGGGCCTTTGGTTTTACGCTCCTTTTGGATACGCGCTATGTAACCTATGTGGACAATAGTATCTCTAAGACAGAAATGACCAAAGACTTCGACTTCCTTGGTGCAAATCTATTGGAAGACGAGGTCTATGATGAAAATCGCCCATATCTCAAACAGTTGATCTTTGGTGGTTCAGTACTAGAACCTGTCTCATCCGTATGGGAGGATGGGGGCACTAAGCATGGCATAAGTGCCCTTGCAACCTTTAAGCTCAGGCTGGTGGAGGGCTTCACCCCCCCTCAAGATGGCTATCTCCTCCTGCCAGTGGCTACAGACAAGACGGTTAACGACTTTAAGGGCTTTGAGCAGGGAGGAGGCATCCTCTTTTTTACGCAGCGTGGAGTAGAGCCCCCAAGTGTGAGCATCATTTCACCAAAGAACGAAGAACGCATAGACGACCTCAATGCCACACTCACTGGTACGGCAACGCCAGGAGAAGGTCAGGTTCTCAGTGTCACATTCTGGTTAGATCCATTTAAGATCCAAGAGCCTGTCCCAGGTAGCTTTGTCCTAGGAACGGGTAATACCATTACCCTGGACTTTACCCAAAGGGCCCCCACCATTCAGACCGTCATCTTTGGTGCCATGGACCAGAACAAAAACGGTGCTGCCACCTTCTCTGTATTTGGCGTACAGGAGGATGTGGTGGTCATATTTCAGGGTATGATCTCCGGGATCGTGAGAAATGCCACCCTTCTCACGCCCATTTCAGGGGCAGAGGTGATCCTATATGAAAAAAAGGAGGATGGCCTAAGCCGTGTACAGTCTGTGACATCTGGCCTAGATGGGCGTTTTTCCCTGGAGAATGTGGGTAAGGGGACATACACGATCATAGCCCATAAGGAAGGCTTCCAGGAGGGGTCAAAGGAGGTCTCTCTTCCAACGGACAATTCCACTATAGAGGGCGTAATAATAGAACTCTTTTCCCTGGGTAGGCCCACAGGAGAGGTCTATACCTACATAACTGGCAGGTTTTGTGCCTCTTTTGAAGGTGAGCAATCTCAAGGGGCTGCCGAGGGATTTGAGGTGGAGGACATTTCTGGGCTCTATTCGTGTACCTTCGAAGAGGATGGTTGTTGTGTCATAGAGGGCCTAAGAAAGGGCGAGGACTTTAAGTATATGTGGCATGTGGTGGGCCAGGATGGATATTCACTGGCAACTCCACCACAGCCAGTCCCAGAAGATGGGACCATAAAACTTACTGTCTTTCGTCCAACAGACACTACCCTGGAGGCGTGGGTCCTGGACCCCGTGACCATGGAGGGGGTCGAGGGGGCATGGGTGCGCCTCAAGGATCCATCCACAGGGGAGACTGTGGCAGAGGAAGGGCCAACAGGCAAGACAGGAATGGTCACCTTTTATGACCTCGATCCTGGCGAGCAGTTGACCATAACTGCCACCCTTGAGGCAGACAATCATACACAAGAGGTGGCCTGGGACCTCGATCTAAGAGAGGGTAAAAATGTCGTATCCCTCTATCTTCATGGTTACGATCCTGGGCAACTGACCAGGGGGGGCTCAAGTGGTGCAAGGCTTATAATACAGCTTATGGATGGGGATACCCTGAGACCCCTCGATGTTTCTCCACAATACATAACCCTTACCGACGAAGGTGCAACCGAGGTCCATATTAGTGCTGTAGGCGATCACTATGAGGCCACAGGCCTTAACGCTGGCAACTACACCCTGGATGTAACCCCACCAGGGTACCAGGGACTCGAAGCCTACAAGGTGATCATAAAGGACAACAATAGTACGGGGCTGGTTGTCTATCTGTCCATGGAGAGTGCCCCCCAGGTTGACGGCTATACCTTTGGTCCGCTGGGTCAGGGCACCCTAAAGGGGGTAGTCCTTGGCATGGGCGACCTAGAGCCCGTGTGGAATGCCCAGGTGACCATCTCTGATGGCTCTGGAAACCAGTACTACAAGGCCCGGACCAATGCCATAGGGCAATTTGAGAAAAGGGGGCTTTCACCTGGAAAATACTGGGTGGGGGTCGAGGCGAGTGGCTTTCAGACCGCCCGCTACCTCATAGATCTTATGCCAGGAGAGAGCAGACAGGTAACACTCAAGGTCTTCCCAGTGACCCAGATGCAGTCCACCCTTGAGCCTGGTTCAGGCCCAGTGGGTGTGCTCCATGGGGTGGTGCTCTCTTCTGTGCTCGACTTTTCTCCTCATCCTCTTGTGAGGGCCCATGTGCGCGGGGTGAGCAGGATAGATGGCGGGGTACTATTCGAAAAGGATACAGATTCCAGTGGAAACTTCGTGGTGAAGACCTCGTTTGGGGGAGAACCCTTTGATCTAGAGGTCTCTGCCACAGGCTATAAATCACGCCAGATTGGACCCATCCAGCTCCATGGGGAAAAGGTCCACTATTTGTCTATATTTCTCATGCCAGAGGGGACGCAACTCTCCTTTACCACCCAGGGGCTCAGTGGGAGCCTGGCACAATACCTGCCAGAGCCTGGAAACCTGTTGCTCTTTGGAGAACGGGGTCTCAAGGTAGCAGCCTTGGATGACATATACCGTAGCCTCAGGCCGCTAGATCAGTGGGAAGAAGCAGGTCCTTCCACTGGTGCCCTTGTCCTGTTCGGGCCATCTTCTACAGAACAGGACGGGAGTTACCTTGTAGCAGACTACATGGGGGATTCGCTCCACCTGATCGATCTCGGCACCATGGCAGGTTCGTTTACTGGGCTCTCATGGGAGACGACTCTTCCTGGAGAGATCTCGTCCATTGCATACAAGTACCCTGCCCTCTTCGTAGGTACAGAGAGCGGCATCTCTTCCATGGACATTAAAGGGGCCATTTCGGACCCAGAGACAGGGCTTTCCCATGTGCGCACCAACTGGCATGTGGGTGAGATCACGGCACCCTTCTTGTTTACCAATGGCCATGGCCTCATGTCGGTGGATAGCACCGGAAAGGTCTACTTCATAGAGACCGTTGATCCCCTTGTGCCAGTTTTGAGGGATACCTGGAACCTCTATATCAGGCCATTACATGGGGAGATTAGGGGAGGATTTGGGATCTTCTGTGATACCAATGGGAGGCTCGTCCCCATAAAGGCAGATGTCACCAAGGGCCAATTTTTAAGGGGTCGAGACTATTGGTTCGATAGGTTTAAGAGGGCACTTGTCTTTGAGATTGATCACCCACTAAAAGGGTATGAGGGAAAGACCATGGCCCTTGCCCTCCTAATGGAAGACAAATATGTAGACCTCCTAGAGCTTACAGACCTTAATTTATGGCTACTCAGGCGATATCCCATCGAGGGAGTCAAGGACATCTTTCTGGGTAGGGTGTGGCAGGAGTATTCCATGGGCCAAGACCGTTACGAGGGTGCATTTTATGTGGTAATGGAAGACGGGCTCAAGGCCATCCCACTCCCTCATTATCTAGATGGCGAGGCCTCTATAACACTCCATGGTATCGATCAGGCAGGCCAAGATGGATATATCTTCACAGATAAGGGCTACCTCCTAAACCTCTCCATCCCAGGACAGGGGAATGAGGTGCTATTCCACCCAGTCCCTGGCACCTATGACCTCTATTATTTAAAGGCCAAGGGCAGTGAGCCCACTATGGTGGATGCCCTTAGCGCCTTTGGTAATAAGACGGTCTCCTTTGCACCAGATATGGATGTTGACCTAGAGACCATAAGCTACCCAGGTGGGGCCACAAGGGTGTTTCACGAAGGTGACAGGTTTGGGGTGGAAATGAATGTTGTGCCCAAAGGGCCAGAGGTAGTGGACGTGTACCTTTTGACAGAGGTGCCCAGTCTGAATTCTACGGTGAGGTTTTATTGGAAGATAGACGAAAGTGGGATGCCCAGGGCATACGTATTTGGTGAGAACGCTACAGAACCATACCCACACCCTATAGCCCAGGGCCTTTATCTGAACCATGCCATAAGTGCCCGGACAGAACTCTTTGGGGTCCCCGGGGTATTGAAGGGGCTTCAGGGCGACATGGAACTCTACGTTGTGCCAGCAGGAGTCCCTCTAGATGAGGCCATGGGAAATGGCATCCTGGGGCAGGACAGGGTTGGGTTCAGGATCGAATAGTGGATAAGAGGATAAACCATGAATAAGAAAAAGGAGTCGGTCATGAATTGCACCAGGGAAACGTTTAAAGGGGCAAGTTTTAGACAATTCATCTTGGGGTTGGTGTCCATGGCAGTGGTCATTCTAACAACACAGGTGGCCTTGGCCGTACCCACAGTAGGGCTTTCCATTGAACCAGTACAGGGTTCTACAGGGCGTCTGGCCTTGACGGTGACCCTCGTTTCAGATGTAGGCAAGGTCATTAGGTCCGCTGGCCTAGATATTGTCTTTCCGTCCGACAAGATTGCCTATTCTGGCATGGAGCATGTAGATGGGGCCACCCTAAAGGCAAGTGTAACGACTCAGAATGGTGCGATTCTAAGGGTGGGTTATGTGGATACAAGGGGTAAAGACAGGGTTACCCTAAAGTTCTACTTTGATCGCACCACCGCAGAAAAAGACATCTGTATCCCCATAGGGATAAGACCCGATGGACTAGAGGGCGATATAAAGGATGCGCGGGCCTCGAGTGTGAGGGCCTATTGTGAAGGTTCTCCAGAAGACGTTGAGATCTGGGGGGCAACAGACGAAAAGGCAGTACTGTTCCTTGTAGTACCCAGGTTGAGTTCTCTAAAGTCTGCCGCCATCCTATACCATGGCACTGACATTACTGCACCTCTGGCTATGGCTGGCATCTACTTTTTCGATCCATCCAAGGACAGACTCTATTACATCTTGCCTGGCATTGAGGTGCCAAGTGGAGATTACACCATTGATATGTGGTGGGACTATGGAGACGGCCAGCAGAGTTCCAGTGCCACTATTTCGGTGAGGCCCACTCAATAGCCAAAGAGACAGGAGGACATGGACCATGATCAGGACAAAGAGGCCCGGTTTAGACGCAGATAAGATGGCAGGTGCCTTGGCAAAAGCGATTATCTCCCTATTTCTGGCTGCAATATTCTTATTGAACGCCAGTTGCGGGTTTTGTGCTGC
>WGBU01000005.1 GCA_015494155.1 Deltaproteobacteria bacterium
GCTGTCATAGGTCCTGGGCTTGGACTGAGTCGCAGCTCACAAAGGGTGCAGCAGTGGCTCATGAGAGAGGCGGAGGTCCCCCTTGTGGTGGACGCAGATGCCCTAACCACCCTTTCAAGGGACCTTTCACCCATAAAGGAGGCCAAGGGCCAACGGGTCCTCACACCCCACCCAGGCGAGATGGCACGCCTTTTAGGCCGCACCACAAAGGAGGTACAGGGGGCAAGGCTTGAGCTTTCGCTATCCATGGCAGGGGAGCTTGGCTCTATATTGGTGCTCAAAGGGGCCTATACCATCATTGCGTCGCCCAGTGGACGATTTGCCATCGATCCTACTGCCAATCCCGCCATGGGCCAGGGTGGAATGGGGGACACGCTGTCGGGCATGATAGGCGGGCTCCTGGCACAGGGCTACGACCCCTTTGATGCTGCATCAATAGGGGTCTACCTCCATAGCCAGTCTGCCCAAATGCTCTCACGCTTAAGGGGTCCACTTGGATTTGGTGCAAGCGAACTAGCACACAATCTACCAAGTGTGTGGAGGAAACTCCTGGAATGAAGGACGAACTCCTCCTTCACATCTGTTGTGGGCCCTGCTCCATCTATCCAGTGGAGGTCCTAAAAGAGAAGGGCATAAATTTTAAAGGGCTCTTCTACAACCCCAACATCCACCCATTCTTGGAGTTTGAAAGGCGGGTCCAGGCCCTTGAAGAGATAACGGAGGTGCTGGGGTTTGAGGTGATCTATCACCCCAGTGGCTACGGCCTCCACCAGTGGCTAGAAGGGGTGTGGAGTAAATGTCCAAACCGTCCTGGCCGCTGCCACATGTGCTACAAGATGAGGCTCGAAGAGACGGCCCGCATCTCAAAGGAACTGGGTTTTACTTGCTTTTCCTCCACCTTGCTTTATTCAATATACCAGGACCACGACGCCATACGAGAGATTGGAAATGGTGTGGCCAGGACCCATGGTCTCAAGTTTTATTATGAAGACTTTAGAGCAGGCTGGAAGGAGGGAAAAGATCGGGCACGCACCATCGGGATCTACACGCAACCCTATTGTGGCTGCATTTTAAGTGAGGAAGAGCGATATAAAAAGAGGATCGAAAGACAGAGGAAAAGGTTCAGGGAGGAGGTGAGAAAAGGCCCATGAATCCATTTTATGAGATGGGAAAGATGATGATATTCTTTGGCATTATACTCGTACTCTTTGGGCTAGTACTCACCCTAGGGGCCAAGATCCCACTAATCGGCAGGCTCCCTGGAGACATCTCATACCATAGGGGAAACTTTCACTTCTACTTCCCACTGGGTACGAGCATCCTTTTAAGCATCGTGCTCACACTCATCTTGTGGTTGATCAGACGATGAAGAGAAGAGAGCTTCTCTTTACACTATTTGCCACCATGTTGGGCCTGCCAGCCCTTTCGTTCATTAAAAAGGTGCAGATTAGGCCACCACGCCCAGTGAGGATCTTTAAGGTGCTGAGAGAGGGGGAATACTACATACATGACGAATTCGTACTCTTCGAGACCCCATCTGGCCCCGTTGCAGTCTCGAGGCACTGTACCCACCTTGGCTGTATCGTCAACTTTAGGGATGACGAAAGGCACTTTCTCTGCCCATGCCACCAGAGCCTCTTTGATTGGAATGGGAGGTACATAAAGGGGCCTGCCAAAAAAGACCTGCCACACTTCGCAGTCAAACGGCTAAAGGGCGGCCAAGAGGGGTATGAGGTCCTCATGCCAAGGACCAGGCTCTCATGATTGAGATCCTGACTAGACGATCTGGTGAACTCTGCCTGGGGACCCTATTCGTCTCGATATTGAGTGGCTTTCTTGTTGCCTATCAATATGATGTCTCTAGCCCTTTTTATTCCACTGTCTATATAGACTCGCTCCTCCCCTATGGTGCATTCTTTAGGTCTCTTCACTTTTGGTCCAGCCAGGCATTTTTTATTGCCATACTCTGGCATGTCTTAAAAAATGTGCCAGGGCCAAGAGACATGGAAAAGGCAGGAAGAGGCCTAGACTCAAAGTGGATTGTCCTATCCTCAACCCTCTTTTTTGCCATATATGCACTCTTTTCAGGCTACATCCTCAGATATGACCAGACTGGTCGCGATGCAGCCCAGATCGCAGAACACCTCTTTTGGAGTATTCCATATATGGGGGAGCTGGTGGACAGGCTTCTCCTGGCCCTAAAGGATGAGGGGGTAAATAGGGTCTATGCAGTACACATACTCTTTGCGTGCATACTTTGGCTCCTAGGCACGTGGTACCATCTGGGAAGGACAATCCTTAGGCTCGACTGTCTCTTTTTGGTGCTAGTCACCTGTACGGGCCTTTCTGCCATCGTTTCAGCACCCCTTGACCCAAAAGACATAACCCTCACACTGGTAAAAGGGCCCTGGTTTTTCCTCGGTGTCCAAGAACTCCTGAGACACCTTCCGCCGTTTTGGGCAGGGATCGCATATCCAACCATCCCCCTTGTAGGAGTTGCCCTCCTGGGTGTAACTAAGACTAGAAATGCGGCCATCCTTACCCTCTATGGGTGGGGTGTAACGTATGCACTATTGACCATAATGGGTATAATCAGGTGATCTCTAAGGATGCCTCAGTGAAAAGAGCCATGCGCATGAAGGAGCTAGAGCGACTCTATGGTTTCTACCACACATTTTTGAAGGGCTATCCCTTTGCCTGTACTCCAGGTTGCTCCACCTGTTGTACAAGGAATGTACTAGCTACCAGCCTGGAGATGGAGTTCATACTGTCAGACCCTGGGGCCAAGACTGCCTTGGTCGCGGCCTTAAAAGGAATGGACCCAGATAGTTTCGGCCATTACAGGCCCAATATCACCATAAACGAGAGCGCTCGGTATTATCTGAGGATGGAGGAACCACCCAGTGAGGGAGGCGAAGGGCAGGCACCAGCCACCTCGAATCCCTGTCCTCTCCTCTCACCCAAAGGGCTCTGTACCATATATGAAAGGCGCCCCTTTTCCTGTAGGGCAATGGTCTCTTCCGCTAGGTGTAGGGAAGAGGGCGAGGCTGAGATGGAGCCCTTCATTTTGACTATCAACCTCGTAATACAGCAGATCATTGAACACCTAGACCAAGGGGGCCTCTATGGAAATATATGGGACCTTGCCGCCTGGATGGTGGATGGGACAGACAGGGCCCATCTGAGGGAAAACCAGCCCCTCCCAGGCTTTCTCATAACACCCATGGAGAGGGGGCGCTTCATGGCCTTTTTGAGGCGCCTTTCAAGGGAGACGGGCATTGAATTCCCGTTTTTCAACACTTCCCCTTGACATTTCTGCTCTTTTCATATAGAAGACCTTGTCCCGAAAATATTTTATCAGGTAGGAGACCCAGATGAAAACGCCATTACCCAAGGTGAACGAGATAGAGAGGAACTGGTACGTAGTAGATGCTGAGAACAAGGTGCTTGGGCGCCTCGCTACCCAGATTGCCATGAGGCTCAGAGGCAAACACAAACCCATCTTCACACCCCACTTGGATACAGGTGACTTTATTGTGGTGATCAATGCAGAGAAGGTAAAACTGACAGGTAAGAAGTTGGACAAAAAGGTGTACTATAAGCATACAGGCTACATTGGGGGGATCAAAAGCTTTACTGCAAAGGAGATGCTACAGAGGAGGCCAGAGGATGTGATCAGGCTCGCAGTGAGGCGTATGCTCCCCAAAAATCGTCTGGGCAGGAAGCAGTTTAAGAAACTCAAGGTTTACAGGGGTCCAAACCACCCTCATGCGGCCCAGAAACCTCAACCTTTGAACATCTAATCAAGAAACGAGAGGGGATATCTAGATGGCAGACATTCGCTACTATGCAACTGGTAAGAGAAAGAGCGCAGTGGCCAGGGTGTGGATTTATCCAGGCGACGGTAAGATCATCGTAAATGGACTGGACTTCGACGAATATTTCGACGTAGACACTGCACGCCTCATTGCCCAGCAGCCCTTTGTGGTCACAGGGACCCTTGGCAAGTTCGACGTCTTGGCAAATGTAAAAGGCGGTGGCAAGAATGGCCAGTGCGAGGCCTTGAGACATGGGATTGCCAGGGCACTGCTTCAGGCAAACGACGAGTTCAGGCTCCCGCTCAAAAAGGCAGGACTCCTCACCAGGGATTCCAGGGTTAAAGAGAGGAAGAAGTACGGGCTTGCAGGGGCCAGAAAGAGATACCAGTACTCCAAGCGTTAAAGAACAGTGCGTATCAGGTGTGCTATCGTAGGGGGCTCAGGCTATACTGGCGGTGAGCTCCTTCGTATTTTATTGGCCCATCAAGGGGCAGAGGTGACGGTCGTCACATCGAGGCGTTTTGCCGGAAAAGGTATAGGAGAGCTATTCCCGTATCTCCAAGGACTCACAGAGATCTCCTTTGAAGACTACTCCATTGATGTCATAAAGAGACGTGCCCAGGTGGCCTTTACTGCCGTGCCTCACCAGGCCGCCATGCCCGTAGTACGCGAGCTCCTAGATGCAGGGTTAAAGGTCATTGATCTCTCTGCAGACTTTAGGCTGAGGGACCCAGAGACCTATGAGGCCTGGTATGGTGAACATAGCGAAAAGGACATTATAAAGAGGGCGGTCTATGGACTGCCTGAGATATACAGGGGGCAAATAGAAGGGGCAGACCTTGTGGCCAATCCGGGCTGCTACCCCACTAGCTCCATATTGCCCCTTTTTCCGCTCTTAAAAAATGGTGTGGTGGAGCCAAGTGGCATAGTCATCGATTCTAAGTCTGGGGTGAGCGGGGCAGGTAGGACCAGCTCTATGGCCTTTGGCTTTTCTGAGGTAAACGAGGGCTTCAAGGCATACAAGGTGTGTGAACACAGACACACTCCAGAGATAGAGCAGGAACTTGGTGTGGCCTCTAAGACACGCGTCACCATCAACTTCACACCACACCTAGTGCCCATGACCCGAGGGATATTGACTACAAGCTATTCCAGGCTCTCAAAGGAGGTCAACACCCAGGAAGTGGTGGAACTCCTGAGGGACTTTTACAGCCAGGCAAGATTTGTCAGGGTCTTGGACCCAGGCCACTTCCCAGACTGCCATTTTGTGCGGGGTAGCAACTTCTGCGACATTGGGGCAAAGGTCTGCACCAGGACCAACACACTGATCCTGGTCTCTGCAATAGACAATCTGGTAAAGGGTGCATCTGGCCAGGCAGTGCAGAACATGAACCTGATGTATGGCCTCCCAGAGGAAATGGGGCTCACCTCCCCTCCCCTCTTCCCATAAATGGCCCACCCCAGGAACATCAAAGTCGAGATACAATACCTCGGTACAAACTACCATGGCTGGCAGCTACAGAGTAATGGCCCAACCATCCAGGGAGAGTTGGAGAGGGCACTCTCTAAGGTCCTACAGGAAGATGTAAGACTCATAGGCTCTGGCAGGACAGATGCCGGCGTCCACGCCATAAGGCAAGTTGCAAATTTCTTCACAAGAAAAGAGATCCCCCTAGTAGGCATATTAAAGGGGGCCAACAGTCTCCTTCCCGACGACATTGCAATCCTTGAAGTTGAAGAGGTCCCCAAAGATTTTCACGCACGAAAGAGCGCAAAGAAGAAGTGCTATCTGTATAGAATAGTAGAGTCCAATACGAGACTGCCACTCTTCCTAGATAGGGCCTGGGTCCTTGGCCCAGGACTGGACATCCAGAGGATGGGGGATGCGTGCAAGCTACTTGTGGGGACCCATGATTTCAAGGCGTTTCAACGCTCTGGGAGCTCAGTGAAGACCACTACCCGGACCATTTACCTGTGCGAGGTCTACACGGGTACGTGGGAGGGGCACAGGTGTATTGAAATTCTCGTTGCCGCCAATGGCTTTCTGCGCTATATGGTCCGAAATATCGTTGGCATTCTTGTGAAGATTGGCAGAGGCGATCTTGGCCCTGAGGCCATTGAGATCATGCTCAACAACAAAGAGCGTACCTATGCATTCAAGACCGCCCCTGCCTGTGGGCTCTACCTCAAAGAGGTCTATTATTAGGAAGGAGGCTTTTAAAAAATGTCACAAGGACCATCGCTCTCCAAACGGGTGCAATCCTTAAAACCCAGTCCCACCCTCGCTACAGATGCCAAGGCCAAGGCACTCAAGGCCCAGGGAGTGGACATAGTAAATCTCAGTGCTGGTGAACCAGACTTCGATACCCCAGCCCACATAAAAGAGGCCGCTAAGGAGGCAATAGACCAGGGGTTTACAAGGTACACCCCTGTGGGAGGGATCTTAGAACTCAAAGAGGCCATAGCAGCTATGCTCAAAAATGACTATGGACTCGAGTATGAGACTGGCCAGATAATGGTCTCTACTGGCGGAAAGCAGGTCCTCTACAACTTGGCCCAGGCCATGCTAGACCCAGGGGATGAGGTGATCATACCAGCACCCTACTGGGTCTCCTATCCCCCCATAGTGGAACTGGCAGGCGGAGTTCCTGTCATATTGGAGACAGACCCGGCCAATGACTTTTCCATCTCACTTGAGAGGCTTTCAGGGCTCATAGGCCCAAAGACCAAGGCCATTATACTCAACTCCCCATCCAACCCCACAGGGGCAGTCTATGACCGAGAGACTGTAAGGCGTGTGGGTGAACTTGCATGTGAAAAGGGGATCTACATCATAACAGACGACATATATGATAAGATCCGCTTTGACGGAGAGTCCCCTTACAACTGTGCAAGTCTGGTAGAGGCTGCAAAGGACCTCTGTCTCATTGTTAACGGCGTGTCAAAGACCTATGCCATGACAGGCTGGAGGATTGGATATCTGGCTGGACCTGAGTCAGTCGTAAAGGCATGTACCAAGATCCAAAGCCAGAGCACATCAAACCCCAATTCAATCGCACAAAAGGCAGCCCTCGCTGCCCTTACTGGCCCACAGGACTGTATCCAAGAGATGAAAAAGGCCTTTCAAGAAAGGGCCAGGGCCTTTGTGGATGGACTCTTGGAGATCGATGGCATAAAATGCCCGAGGCCTTCAGGTGCATTCTACTGCTTCCCAGACATGAGTGCATTTTTTGGCAGGAAGACACCAGAGGGCAATGCCATAGAGGGCTCCCTTGACCTCTGCGATTACTTACTCGACGAGGCGAAGGTGGCGAGCATTCCAGGGATAGCCTTTGGTGACGATAGGTGTGTAAGGTTTTCCTTTGCCACTGACATGGCCACCTTGAACGAGGGGCTTAAACGCATCAGGAGCGCTCTCAATAAGTTGGCTTGATGATCATTGCTACACTAATAAAAAAAGGGGCCAGAGGCCCCTTTTTTTATTTAACTGGTCGCACAATGGTGCCGATATTAATTATCAAATTCAGTCCTTAGCGAGATCCCAAAATTAAGGGGTTTAAATAATACGGAGGAGTTGATTCTTGGATGGGGAAATACCTCTGCTCATAGCCGATGATGACCCTATAACAGGGTTGCTCTTATTGGAAAACGCAAAAAAGTGGGGTTATGCGCCAGTCCTCGTCCAGGATGGTAAAGAGGCCCTTGACTTTTTGAAAAAAGAAGACTCCCCCAAGATCGCCATTTTGGACTGGATGATGCCTGGGATGACCGGACTGGAGCTCGTAAAACAGATACGAGAACTCTCCTTTGAAGTACCTCCGTATCTGATCATTCTCACCTCTAAGAACGAGAGGGAGGACGTGGTTACAGCGCTAGGAAATGGGGCAGACGACTTCATAGTCAAGCCTTTTGACCCTATGGAATTGAGGGCTCGGCTGGGCGTTGGAAGACGCATTGTAGGCCTGAACCAAAAGTTGTCTGGCGCCATTGAAGAGGCCAAGCGCCTGGCCCACTTTATTGCCCACTACGACCAGACCACCGGCCTTCCCAATTATCACACCCTGTTGGAAAGGGTCTCGGAGATCTGCATGGGTTCCACCCCTGCAGTCCTTCTGTTCATAGACATCGACGACTTCAAGACCATAAACCAGGTCCTTGGCATTGATGCAGGCGATCTGCTCCTCAACTATTTTGGGGCAAGACTAAAAGAGGTAGTGGGTGACACCGCCATGGTCTCGAGGATTGCAGCAGATGAATTTGCCATACTCAAGCCTGTATCAAAGGAAGAAATGGGTACACCAGAGGAAATTATCGAAGAGCTTGCCAACCAGATAACAAACGTATTGAAGAGGCCATTTATCCTAAAAGGTGAGGAGGTGACTGTAAAGGCCAGTATGGGTGCCACTTGGCTTGACCCAACCCCTGGCATTCCACCAGATGAGTTCATGCGCCGGGCCGATTTTAGTCTTCGGCGCGCAAAAAATAGTAGTGAAGAGAGGGCCGTGGTCTATGACCCAGAGCTGGAACAAGAACTCAAGGAGCGATTTGCCCTAGAACGAGAACTGGACAAGGCCATTGACTCAGGTGAACTCACCCTTTTTCTACAGCCTCAATTCGACACCCAGTCCAAAATGGTAGGGGCTGAGGCCCTGGTCAGGTGGCAGCATCCCCAAAAGGGGCTCGTCCCCCCAGGTGTCTTCATCCCTGTGGCAGAAGAATCTGGTCTAATCATCAAGCTGGGGAAATGGGTGCTTGAGGAGACCTGCAAGATAATCGTCCAAACCAAGAAGAGTCAACTCCCAATTGCCGTCAACATAAGCGCCAAACAATTCAATAGAGAAGAGTTTGTCGATGAAGTGAAAGAGATCGTCTCCATTAAGGGTGCCGATCCATCGCGGCTGATCTTTGAGGTAACAGAGTCCCTCTTGATCCAGGATGTCCATAGTGTAATAAAAAAGATGGAGGAATTGGCGAAAATTGGAATCCGTTTTTCAATCGACGACTTTGGGACAGGTTATTCTTCTTTGATGTATCTCAAAAGGCTCCCCATCTCTGAGATCAAGATCGACAGGAGCTTTATAATGGAGATACCTCACGATGAGAACGATGTAGCCATAGTGGAGGCCATTTGCGCCATAGCTAAAAGCATGAACCTAGAACTAGTAGCAGAAGGTGTTGAAACCAGAGAGCAGATAGATTTTCTAAGATCCAAGGGAGAGATCACCTTCCAGGGCTATTTCTTCTCAAAGCCCCGTCCGTGGAGAGAGGTAATTGAACTGAAATAGAATCCCATGAAAAACCTACTCGCTGTCACCGTCTTAAGCACGTTGCTCCTTTTCGCCGCCTGTATGTTCATTACCCTCTTCAATCTTAAGACCTTTGAAAGACATCAATTAAATGATATCAAACACTTGGTGCAACGGCAGCAAAAAAACATATCTTATCGGCTAAATCTCATCACCCAGGAATTAAGGCTCACCAGTGAAAACCCGCTCATCATTGCTGCACTGGTAAATAAGCATGGAAACAGATTCTATAGAAAAAAGGCAGAGCAGTTTCTATATAACCTAAAGAATACACTCCGCCTTTTAACTGCCTATATTCTGAATCAAAACGGCACGTGCATCATTTCAACCGATCCTAGGTTTTTAAAAAAGAACTATTCCTTCCGGCCCTACTTCAAAAATGCACTGTCAAAGGGTATGGGAGCCTATGTGGCAAAAGGGGTCACATCGAACATGCTTGGCCTCTACCTGGCCGAAAGGATCGAGGTGCCAGACTCCAAAACTCGTTTTGTCATTGTATTTAAAATAGATCCATTGGGCCTCTTGGAATTTATCCCAGAGGATCCAGAGAATAACTTTATGACCCTGCTGGCCACAAAAAATGGCGTACTCTTCTCGCGAAAGGGAACTCTATACACCCTAAGCACACTAGATAAGGATGTACTGGCCACCATAAAAAGTGAGCACCAGTTTGACAGTGCCACTTTTACCAGTCTTGGTTTTCCAAAAGACACCTTTAGAGAACTCTTGAATCTTGGGAGACTAAAACGCCGCATAAACCGTAAGCTCTATTACCTCTCCTATCTCCCCTTAGTCCCGGGCGAATTGGGCATCGTAAATATAGTGTCAGAGAACTATAAGACGCCCCTTTTGAAAAGGTTTGAAAAAGGGATAATCCTCATGGACGGCCTCTTTCTTATTGCCATCCTACCACTACTCTTGCTCGCCTTCTCCCTAAAGAGACAACATGACGCCTTAAAAAGGCACGAACAGTCCCTGGAAGAATACAAATACCGTATAAAATTACTCGATACTGCCATAGAACAGACCGCCAATAGCATTGTCATTACAGACAAGGACGGCACCATCGAATATGTAAACCCGGCATTTACAAAGGTAACCGGATACAGCGCAGAGGAGGCCATAGGACAGAACCCAAAGATCCTAAATGCCGGAGTCTTGGACAAATCTTTTTATGAGGAGATGTGGGCCACTCTCCAGTCAAAACAGGTGTGGAGTGGGCGTTTTTGTAATAGAAAGAAGGATGGGACTATCTATTGGGAAGATGCAATAATAAGCCCTGTATTAGATGAAGAGGGGAACATCGTCCACTTTATTGCCATCAAATATGACATCACAAGGCTCGTACAACTAGAAGACGAACTAAAGCAGCGCGTAAATGAACTTGAAACCATCATGGATAGTGTGGCAGCTTCCATCTTCCTCGTAAAAAACAGGCGCCTCATCAAGGTAAACAGACAATTTTCAGATCTCATTGGCCTTCCCCCAGAAGAACTCATTGGCAAAGAGACCAAGTTTTTGTTCGACTCTCAAGAGGAATTCGAGGAATTCGCCCAGACCTGGTATCCACGGCTACAAAAGGGAGAGACCATACACTTTGAAAAGGTCAAACAGATCGCAAACGGTGAGATCAGGTGGTTCCATGTAACTGCAACTGCTGCCCGAAAAGGGACCACCATGGAAGAAATGGAGATAGTGTGGCTGGCACATGATATCACAGAGATTAAAAATCTCCAGTCAAGGCTTGAAGAGGCCAAAGAGAAGGCAGAGGCAGCCAATAAGGCCAAGAGTGATTTCCTTGCAAGTGTGAGCCATGAGATCCGTACACCCCTAAACGGGATCATAGGTATGCTCAATCTACTCAAGACCACACGCCTCAACGAAAAACAACGATATTTTGTAAGGTCTGCAGAAAACAGCGCTGAGATACTCCTCTTCTTAATAAATGACATCCTCGACTTTTCAAAGATCGAGGCTGGAAAACTCCATCTCGAGGAACTCGATTTTAGACTTGATACACTCATCGATAAGACTATCTCCTCACTCGATGTACTGGCAAGACAAAAGGGCATAGAATTGAAAAAAGAGGGGGAGAAGATCCAGGGTATATGCCTCAAGGGGGACCCGTACAGACTGAGACAGATCCTCACCAACCTCATTGGAAACGCCATTAAGTTCACCGACAAAGGGGAGGTCAGGGTCAAAGTAGAAGTGGAAGGCGAGGCACCAGACAAAATCACGCTACTCTTTTCCGTTAAAGACACGGGTATCGGGATCCCAAAGGATAAGCAAAAACTTCTATTTAAAAAATTTAGCCAGGCAGACTCATCCATTACAAGACGCTTTGGAGGCACTGGATTGGGGCTTGCCATATGTAAGAACCTCGTTGAACTCATGGGTGGTGAGATTGGTGTAGAGAGCGAAGAGGGTAAGGGTTCTACATTCTGGTTCAGGCTTACACTAAAGAAGGGCAACGAAGATGCAGAGGGCTGCAAGGGATCGCATGATGAAGAGGGCTTTAGTGAAGAGCGGTTACATAGACTCTCACCCCAATTTAAGGGGAAAAAGGTCCTCGTTGTGGACGACAACCTCATCAACCAGCAGATACTCATCTCGATACTCACCAAGCTTGGACTAGACGTCCATGCAGTATCAAGTGGCAAAGAGGCAATAGATGCACTCTCCTCAATCCCCTACGATCTTGTATTCATGGACCTACAAATGCCCGAGATGGACGGTATAGAGGCCACCAAACGCATACGGGGCCGAGTAGAGGAGGTGTTAGACCCAGATGTACCCATCGTGGCCCTTACTGCCCACCACCTGGATGAAGAATATGAGCTATATTCTAAGGCGGGCTTCTCAGACAGCCTCACAAAACCCATCATGCAAGATAGACTGCTACAGTGCCTTAAGAGATGGCTTGCCCCATCTACAAAAGAGTCCAAACAGGCACCCGCTTCACTTGAAAAAGACGGCCATTCCAGTAGCTCAGAGGGTGAGCTACCACACTTTGATGAAGAGGAACTCCTGGCAAGGGCCATGGACGACCCCAAGATCATGAAAAAGGTGATCGAGGTCTATCTAGTAAGCGCCCCAAAGACCTTAAGAGACCTTGAAAAGGCAATTTCCAATGGCGATAAAGAGGCCATAAAATTCAGTGCCCATTCATTAAAAGGTGCAAGTGCCAATATTGGGGCAAAGAGGCTTGCTGCACTGGCTGAGAGGATGGAAGATCTGGCAACACAGCCAGGAGTGACCGACGATCTGTTTAAAGATCTATTTAGTGAATTGATAGAAGAGTTCTCGCAGGTGGAAGGAATCTTCAAAAAGATGCTAGCCCAATAAGACCCATCCCCCACAGCCCCCAGGGTAGAAGAGATGAGGGGCTGTGGAGAATCGACTGGGCGTCTTTCCTCTAGCGCTTTCTTGCAGCGCGCTTTGCCGCCTTAAGTGGGTTGATCTTCTTTCCAGATTCGTCCTTCTCCACCTCTCTCTTCACGTGGGTGGCAAAATTGCATGGTCCCTTACGCCACTTCATCTCTGGATGTGGGTACACTGCACAAAAACGGCCTGTCTCATACTCAACTATCTTTGCACACCCTTCACACTGCTCCACTATTGGGTAACAGGCGCCACCCTCAAAGCTACAACCCTGGGCAGTCATAAAATTACAGTTGACACCTGGCTTATTGGTCTGACATTCCACGATCATATCCTCCTACGCTTAATAAAATTTTTTATCTGACACTGTCCACACTACATGGATCGAATTTCCCTTTTCTCACGGTTAGTCCACGACGCCCTCTGGGACAAATAGTATTGGGACTCACCCCATAATTGAGAAAAGTTTATTTGCCTTTTCCAGGCCCAAGGGCTACTTAACCGAAAAAGGGGAAACCATCAAGGAGGATTTGACAAGATTATTTTTTGCCCTTTTTACCCTTTCCCAGTTGTTCAATAAATGCATCCACCGGGTTTTTCCTCTTGGCAGTCTTCTTGGGAATATTTATCCCCTTTTTCCTGAGCTCAGACACGATCTTTGCCACCTGAAACTTACTTAGCCCGCGTTGTTCTGCTATCTCCTGTGCAGTCATGTTTTCGTAATTTTCATACACAAATTTTACATCTTCAACATTGTATGGTCTGTTTCTCTTTCTAGCCATAATACACCTCACTTTTTATATTTAAATTTTATTTCAAATATTGATAATATTTTTAAATACCTTTGTCAAGAAATTGCTTTTATCTTGACTAGTCTAAATATAGATTGAGGCTAAAAGCAGGAGGGGAAATCAAACTTGTCTAGATATTCATAAGCAGTTAGGTCATATTTGATGGGTGTAACAGTTATATAATCCTTATTCAAGGCTACGCTATCTATGTCGTCTGCCTCTTTATGTAAGATTTCTTGACTTGCCTGCCAGTAATAGACATTACCCCTTGGGTCTATTCTCTTGTCAAACTGTTCTTTATATGGCGATAATCCCTGTTTGACCCACTTCATGCCCTTGATGGAATTGGGTGGACCGGCTGGGACATTGACGTTCAGTGCAATCCCCTTGGGTAGCCCTAGTTCTATGGCCCACCTTACGAGTCGCGGGGCAATGTAGGCCGTGGTACAAAAGTCAGGGTCCTTCAAGGTGTTTAGTGATATGGCCATGGCCGGTATACCTAGCATGGCGGCTTCTGTGGCAGCAGATACCGTACCGGAATATAGGATGTTGATCCCAACGTTTGCACCTATATTGATACCAGAGACCACGAAGTCTATCTTGTCTTTTACAATCTCGTGGACTGCCAGCTTTACACAGTCTGCAGGTGTCCCATTGATGGCCCATCCAAAGTGGCGGCCATTTCGCTTAATGGATTTCACCCTTAATGGGTCTACGAGTGTAATGGCATGGCCCACTGCGCTCCGTTCTGCCTCTGGTGCCACCACATATACGTCAAAATCTGCCTTTAGGGCCTCGTATAGTGCACACAGGCCCATGGCATGGATTCCGTCGTCATTGGTGAGAAGGAGGGTGTGTCTTTCACTACACTTAGCCTTTTTCGCCACGCGGCCCTTCCCTTTCTTCTTCTACCCCCGCCTTTTTGGTGGACTCCTTTTCCAAGAAGTGCACAATACAGGCCTGCCTGTACTGGCAATAATCTAAGGGATGCCTGCAACCTTTGTCCATGGGGGTCTCGATGTTGTCCTTTTGGCAAAAGCCCGTTTCTTGCATTTCTCACTCCGTCGGATAAAGTAGGTGAAATTGAACAAAAAGTTGTGAGTGTAAATATATACATCAATGTACTCCTAGTAAACTCTAACTCGCAACGTTCACTCATGGCATAAGGAGGTATTTTCTAGATGGAACAGGCGAAGATCGTGGTCATTGGGGCAGGACCTGCCGGCATAGCAACTGCCGTTGAGGCAAAGGTGGCAGGGATAGACAATGTGGTAGTGCTGGAAAAGAAGGGGCACATTTGTGATACCATAGTGAGCCTTTATCATGAGGGAAAGCGGGTCGATCCCGTATATAGAAAGATGAAGGTAGAGCCATTGGGCGTGCTCTCTTTTGACACAGAGACCAGGGAAGAATTCCTCGAACGTATGAAAAAGGTGGTAGAAGAATACCAGCTCGACATCAGGTTTTGGAACGAGGCCCAGAAGGTACAGGTATTAGACGATGGCTTTCTGGTACAGACTGGAGGGGGTCTTGAGATAAAGGCCCCCATCTGTGTGGTGGCAATAGGTGTCTTTGGAAAACCAGTTAAACCCTCCTATCCCATCCCAAAAGAGGTGAAAGACAAGGTATTCTTTGCACTCCCAAAGGAGCCATTAAAGGGAAAAGAGGTCCTGGTGGTAGGTGGCGGTGACACGGCAGCAGAGACCGCCTGTTTCCTCTCCAACGACAACAAAGTGGACCTTTCCTATCGGAGGGAAAAATTCTTCAGGATCAATCCAACCAATATGTGCGCACTGGAAAAGTGCTGTGATGAAGGCAAAGTAAAGCTACTCATGGGCACTGACATCGAAGGGCTTGAAGAAAAGGACGGCAGGGTCCTGGTTCACTTCAAGGATGGTCAAGACAGGGTGTACGATGCCGTCTTCTACTGTCTTGGCGGTATGACCCCCAGGACATTTTTAGAAGGGATTGGGGTAGAATTCGATGGCAACAAACCCAAGGTGGACTACTACGGCGAGACCAACATCCCAAGGCTCTTTCTAGTGGGCGACCTCGCCCTTTTAAAGGGTAGCATCATGGCCGCATTTAACACTGGGAAAAAGACCATAGAAGGCATACTAGAAAAGTATGGCGATCTTGTGAAATAGGGTGTGGAGGGGATTAGGATTCTCTTTGAAGACAACCACCTCATCGTAGTGGACAAGCCGGCCACCATGCCCTCTGTCCCAGACAGTACAAGGGATCTTTCTGCCTTTGATTGGGTGAAACATTACATCAAGGAGAGTAAAAAAAAGCCTGGGAACGTCTATTTGGGCGTATTCCACAGGCTCGACCGACCTGTCTCTGGGGTGCTCGCCTTTGCCCGTACATCCAAGGCGGCAAAGCGCATGACAGGGGCCACCAAGTCCTCCAGGCTGAAAAAATACTATTTGGCCGTTACAGAAGGTGTGCCCAGGGGGAAGGCTGGAGAAGAACGGATATGGATCGAAAAGATAAGGGCCAGGAACCTCGCACGCATAACCAGTCGAGAGAGGGGGAGGCTAGCACACACGCGCTGGGCCACTTTAAGGTGCCTTAATGGTACTAGCGCACTTGTCCTAGTAGAACCAGTGACTGGCCGCCCTCACCAGATAAGGCTTACCCTCTCCCACCTGGGTTGCCCCATTAAAGGCGACCTAAAATATGGTGCCAGTAGAGCCTTACCAGACAGGTCCATTGCGCTCCATGCCGTTCACCTCTCCTTCCCCCACCCCACAAGGGGCGATATGGTGGACATCTGGTCTATCCCCAAGAGGCCACCCTTCCCTGAGATCTCAAGAGAAGAGCTCATTCTCCCATGGAAGAATTGACCATTACAGGAAGGATTGAACGCATTACGTTCAAAAATCCAGAGAATGGCTATACAGTCTTAAA
>WGBU01000006.1 GCA_015494155.1 Deltaproteobacteria bacterium
GTTTGACCCCTGAGATGAGTTGTGCGAGGCTGTGCAAGAAGTGTCTCTTGTCTCTCATGGTCTGGAACCCTATGAGATCGTAGTCGAGGAGTGCCTCCAAGACCTGTCTCCTCCAGGGGAGCTTCATAAAGATGTCGGGTGGTGGAAAGGGGATGTGCAGGAAGAAGCCGATCCTGTGTTGTGAATTCAGCTCTCTCAGATAGTGGGCAACGTGCATGAGGTGATAGTCGTGCACCCAGATGTAGTCGCCCTGTCCTGCTATGGAATTGATTGATTGGGCAAATTTTTTGTTTACCTCAAGGTATTGATACCAGTAGGAGGGGTCGAATCTACACCTGGTCTGTAGGTCGTGAAAGAGTGGCCATATGATTTCATTGGAAAAGCCGTGGTAGTAAAGTCTGATATCATCTTCGGTGAGGGGCACTGATTTTAGATAATATCCCGCCTTTTTTGACGCGCTTTCAAGTAGGCCCGACATGTCTGGATCATGAGGGGCGCCAGACCAACCAATCCAAATACCGCCGCGGTCTCTCAATACGGGCGCTAAGGCAGTAACAAGTCCACCAGCGCCTTGTACCACAGACTTTTTGCCATTTTGGTCCACAACCCTAATGGGTAACCTGTTGGAGACTGCAATGAGCCTTTTGGGGGGTGGGGCTGGTGTATTCATTCATGGGTAATAATAAACCTTGTGAGCCAGTCTTTCAACTCGTGGGGTGGAACGATCCACACATCTGCGTTGGTGGGCCTAAATGTCTCTCGCACCAGGAGGCTGAGCCCGCGGTCCCCAAGGGCCTTGAATGCATCCTCGTCTGTGAGATCATCGCCAAAATAGAAACAGAGCGTCTCCTCGCTAACTTCGTTCAATAGCGTCCCCACCACCTTCCCCTTGTCCTCACCCACTACCCTTATCTCTATGCCCCCATCAAAGTTCTTGTATTCCAAGAGAGGACCTCTGACGATATGCTTCATCTCTTCTTCGGCCTCGTGGAGCAGTGTTTCTGCCCTCTCATCGTCGAGTCCCCTCACATGAAATGCCACTGAACCATGTTTGTGTTCAAGGTGTGGTAGCAGGTGCTTTTGAGCGGCCCATTTTTCGAACTCCGAGAAGCACTCTTCCGCCTCCTTCGGTAAGGCATCCTTTTTTAGGGAGCCATCGGGCATGATCCTCTCAGACCCATGGGCCCCAAAGATCTCCACCTTGTGTTCTATCCCAAGGAGGTACCTCACCTCTTCAGCCTCGCGCCCAGATACGATGACTACCCTGTTTTTGGGAGAGTCGATTATGGCATCCAATAGCTCTGGAATACCTTTGTATGGATATGCCTTCAAACGATCTACTACGAATGGTGCAAGTGTCCCGTCGTAGTCTAACATGATCAGGCGATCCCTTTTCGGGTCGGAAAGTCCCCTTATGTGGTAATCCAGTTTGTCTCTTGACTTAAGAACTTTCATCTGGGGAGTTCAGGTCTATCCGGTCTTTTAGACCATGGAAGAGGGCGATCATGAGGGCCAGATATTCACGTAGATGCCTTGTGACCAGGAAGTTTTCCTTGACAAATCGCCTTGCACGTTCCCCCATTTCAAGTCTCTTCTCTTCAGCGTGTAATAGATACCTTATCCTCAAGGCTGCCCCCTCTGGGGTCTTGACCCTGAAGCCCGTATAATGGTCTATCACCTGAAGTCTTATGCCTCCAGTATCGCCCCCAATGACCGGTTTCCCCTTCCACATGGCCTCTGACACAGTGAGGCCAAAGCCCTCTTTGATGGACTTTTGGAGTACGATATCCGCAGCACGTTGAAGGGCATTTATTGTCCTGTGTGCGTCTGGTGGAAGTACGAGGATGTGGATGTCGGGATCGCCATTTGCTGCGCGACGTACCTCTTCAAGTACTATGTCACCCTCTGGGTCATCTGTGGCTCCCCCACCTGCCAGGACCAGTTGGAGGGGTACCATCTTCCTTGCCTCCCTGAAGGCCTGTATGACACCTAAGGGGTCTTTGAATCTGTCGAATCTCGATACCTGCAAGATGAGTGGGAGCTCGCGCTTGAGATTAAACTCATCGAATACGTGGTCGATTTCTTCCTGGGGTAGATCCATGTTCTTTTCACTCAGTGGGTCTATGCTGGGGGCGATGATGTACTGGGGGTGGGGAAGTGGTTGTGCGAACTCGGCAAGTGAAAAGATGCTCGCATCATATCCCGCCACAATGCCCTTTAAATACTTCCATACAGGTCTATAGGGCCTTGAGCAGTCTATGTGGCATCTCCATATCCACTTGCCTTTTCTATCTTCTATATATCTAATGAGGGCAGCAGGCTGAGGATCGTGTATGAACACGAAGTCTGCCTCTCTAAGGGTGTCCCTCAACTGTTCTGCGTTTTCACCATTTATCCTTTCATATTCCTCAATGGCACTTTCTGGGAGCACCACGGTCTTTCCCTGGAGGCTGTTGTGAAAACCCTTTGTGCACTGGAAGAAGCGATTGGTCCCCTGGATGACCTCCCATTTGACGTCCAATCCCAGGGCCTCCATCATGGGCACGATCTTTCTTAGGAGTTCTGCAACACCTCCACCCTCCCGTGTAGAGTTTACGTGGACGACCTTCATACCCTTTAAGGGCTCTGATAGCTGGTGGAGGTGTTCTACTACCTCACGTCCTGCAACCTTGGCATAGGCGTCGAGAAGTTCCATTTCTACTCTCCCCTTGAGCTGAAGAATGATATGCAGGCCTGGTGTATCATGGTGCGGAGTGCCTTTAATGAACTAAAATATGGATCCAGTTTGTCAAAGGCCGAGGCCAGTGGTTCATATTCTGGCCCGAGGCCGAGTAGCCATGCACTGAAGTCATTGGTCTTTTCAACGGTCCTCCGTCGGGCGTCTATGAAGTGGTAGAATATGCTCCCAAGGGACATATTGGGAATGGCCTCTTGGAGGTCCTCAGGCCTTGAGATACTCATTCCGGTGTCGAGCACTACCAATTGGCTCTTTACGAAGTGAAATTGATCTTCTGCCCTGGCCCATGGTACATATTCATATTCAAAGAGGTAGTCCTCGATCCGTTCTATGAGTTCCTGTCTAAGGGCCTCTATGTCTTCGAACTCTGTTGGATCGATCACACTGAGCTTTTCTGCCAGGGCCTTTTCGTGGAGGCCATGATAGGCCCAGGCAGCAAAGTCGTTGTTGTATTCTGGTTCGTCAAATTGGGGTTGGAGGAATCTGCCCCAGAAGTGGTGATATATACTACTGGAAGGGACCCTCTCTATACATTCCTTGAACTCGCGCAGGGTGAGTGCCCTATATCCTGTGCTCATCCGCACCAGGGCACAATCTCTAACGTGAAAGCGCTGGTTCGATTCTGCCATGACACTCCCTCCACATAGTGGGGATATGGATTGATAATATTTCTAATAAATTTATCGACGATCATGATACTTTGATTTAATCCACATTTCACCCCTTGACTAGCATCCGCGACTGCTTATTTTTTTGACAGAAAAACAAAGGTGCAAATGGACGCAATATAGAGAAAAAAGGCATATTTAATGCTTCATATATGGTAAGTGCGTCTATTTGCATATAACAACAAATTATATGAGGAGGTGAGACTATGTTTGAACTTACTCCCTGGAGGCCATTTGGAGAATTGAGGACCTTGAGGCGCGAGATGGACAAATTGTGGGAAGACTTCTTCGGTGGACAGGACCTCATGTCTTCCGAAGGGGTATGGGTACCTGCAATTGACATCTCGGAGACCAAGGATGCTATTATCGTGAGGGCAGAATTGCCTGGAATGGATGCCAATGACATCGACATCAATCTCACTGGCGACATCTTGACCATAAGGGGTGAGAAAAAGCAGAAGACCGAGGAGAAGGACGAAAACTATCATCGGATCGAGACGCGTTATGGTGCGTTTCAGCGCGCCATAAGGGTGCCAGTGAGTGTCGATCCAGAGAAGATCCAGGCAAAATATGAAAAGGGTGTCTTGAAGATCACCCTCCCAAAGAAGGAAGAGGCAAAGCCAAAGCAGATAGAGGTAAAGGTGGAGTAAGGATTCGGCCTCTTTGGGTCAAGCGTATTGGCGGCCTCAGCGGAGGCCGCTTTTTTGTTTTCCCTTTATCTCCTTTATTCTCTGTAGCCGAGGATTTCCTTGACATCAATCATCAACTAGGTAATCTGTAAGAGTTTGTATTCACTTGTATTGATAAGGACCACCTGGCATGGGTGAAACATAACAGGGGGAGACCATTCCATAACGCAAATACGATGCATCCCTTGAAGAGACGCAATCAAACGGCCCTGACCCTATAGCTCTATAAATGGGAAGTGGAAGCTCCAGTAGGCAAAAATCAGAGGATTCATCTGCCTCGCAATTAAAAGGCCTCGTAATCTCCGTAGGGATTTCACTATCATTACTGGGCTATCTCCTGTACCTTGGATCTGGATGGTGGTTCCTGTTCAACAGGATCGTCGTCCCTCTGGTGCGTCTCTTTGCCATAATCTCTGTAACCCTTACACTTAGTGCCATTTTGGAGGGGATGGGGTGGAGTAAGGCCATAGCACGATATGCAAGGCCCATCATGAGGCTAGGGGGCTTTAGCGACTATGTGGGGTTGGCATTTACTACTGCGTTTTTGTCTGGTGTGGCCGCAAACACGATGCTCCTAAATGCTTATGAAGAAAATCGCATAACACAAAGGGAACTCCTCTTGGCAAACCTCCTAAATACGGGCCTTCCGAGCTATTTTCTACACCTGCCAACTACCATAGCCATTATCGTGCCACTGGTGGGGACAGCGGGGGCAATATACCTTATGATCACCTTTTCTGCAGCACTGATCAGGACGATCTTCATAACCCTGATGGGGCGGCTATTCTTGAAAGGTGGTGGGGCGCATGGTGCACAGGCCATGGAAAGACGAGATCGTTCAAGATACAAAAAGAAGATATATGGCTGGCCCATGGCAAAACGCCTTGTAAGGCGCTACCTTGTGGCGAGAATGGGCAGGATCGCCTTTTACACAGTGCCCATATACCTCGGAGTTGTCTTAGCGCAGCAAGTTGGGGTATTCGAGTGGTTACAGGGTGTGAGTTCCCACCTTCTGACGGTTCCAGGTCTTCCCATCGAGAGCATATCTGTAGTGGCCTTTACCATCCTTGCCGAATTCACTGCTGGGGCCGCTGCAGCAGGGGCAATGGTCCATTCTGGCATCCTGACTATAAAAGAGACAGTGCTAGCCCTAGTGCTGGGAAATATCATAGCCACCCCATTTAGGGCCATAAGGCACCAGTTACCCCGGTATCTAGGGATCTACAGGCCCAAGCTAGGTATCACACTCCTTGCTGCTGGGCAGGGATTGAGGATCGTATCAGTGGTATTGGTGACTGCAATCTATGTCTTAATAGGATAAGGAGAATATGCGATGAAATGGTTCAACACTCACTCTTATGCCTCATACATCCTTTTAATGCTCCTAGGTACACTGCTTTTCCCTATGGGAGTCCATGGCTTTTCCTTTAAACCCGTGGTCAAGATCGAGGTCCGTTTCGATCCAGACCAGGGTCTTTTGACTGGTAAAGAGGTGATTCACTGTAGTGGTAGAGTTCAACTAGAGACCACAGAGGGCACTCTCACCATCTCAAGGGAAGAGTGCCGCGCGGGTTACACCGTAGACATTAGGCAAAAAGTGGATAGTAGCAGGCGCAATATTGCCCTCTTGGATCAATGGATCGCCACCCCAAATGGACTCGCTAAGTTTGATCTCACAGTAGTGAGTCCCGAAGGGTGGGTCCCTGTGTCTGAGAGTGATGGAGTGGACATTGAAGAGCTAGGGGATGGGTTAAGGTCCTATCACTTTCGTTTCCCCTATCCACGGCACAATGTGACCCTTGTAATAGGCCGCTATCATGTGGATAGCATAAAAGAGGGCGGCATTGAATTAGTCACCTATTTCTTCGAGGAACACAGGGACTTGTCTAAAGAGTATCTAGTTAAGTCTGCCGAATTCATAAGTGATTTCCAGAAGAGGCTTGGCCCTTTTCCCTTTAAGAGATTCCAGGTAGTGGAAAATGAGGCGCCAACTGGTTTTGGAATGGCCACCATGACCCTGATTGGTACCCATATCATCGCATATCCCTTCATTGTAGAACAGTCTTTGGGCCACGAGATCGCTCACAGTTGGTTTGGCAATAGCGTATATGTGAAGGGTGGCAGTGGCAACTGGTGTGAAGGGCTTACCACCTATGTGGCAGATTACCACTTCAAGGAAAAAAAGGGTGAGGCAGTAGGCTACCGTCACGACATCCTCATAGATTATGAGAGCTATGTACACCCTCAGGATGCCATAAGCATTCAAGAGTTTCGGTTTAGGCGAAATCGCATGGAAAAGGCTGTGGGTTATGGCAAGTGCGCCATGTTCTTTCACATGCTAAGACAAAAGGTAGGGGATCAACTCTTCTTTATGGGGCTGAGAAAGTTAATAGAGGAATATTCCTTTAACGACGTCTCTTTTGATGACATAAGGTATGTGTTCGAGGCAGTGGCTCAGATAGACCTCCATGGCTTTTTCAGACAGTGGCTCCAGAGAAAAGACATCCCTGAGATAGGTATATCCAGTCCGGTGGTCTCACGAGATGGAAAGGGTAAGTATGTAGTCTCCTTTGATCTCATCCAAAAGGTGATGCCCCCTTATGACCTGTCCGTACCCTATGTAATATCCACCTCCAAGGGCGATGTGAACGGGACTATTGAGACAAACAAGGAAAAGGTCCACATCACCCTCAAGGTGGACCACATGCCAGATGAAATTGCCCTTGACCCTGACTTTGACCTCATGCGCCACTTGACCAGGGATGAACTCCCACCAACCATCTCCCGCCTGTTTGGAGCATACGAGGGCTATATAGTAGGAGATGATGCAGAGGCAATAAGGGCTACCCTAGGCAGGTTTGGGGTGGAGTTAAAGGTACTGGATCAGGGCAAAATAGACCGATCTACCCTACGCGATGGGTCATTTCTCTTTGTGGGCGACCTACCTAAGAGCGTAGAGTCCATGATAGGGGGGGACCTTTTCAGGGATTCCAAGAATTCCTACCTCATTGTGGAGGAGAATCCACTCAATCCAGACCGTGTGGTTGCCCACCTTTATCTTGCCAATAACTCAGACGCAATGGCACTTTTGAGCAAGGCCATACACTATGGTCGCTACAACTACCTAGAATACTCTGGCGGGCAAATAGTGAAAAAGGAAAAGGTTGAGGGCACTTCTGGGATTATTGCAGAGCTCAAGATGGAGACCATGGGGATCGCCTCTAGAGACCTTTATGGTCTTTCAAAGATCATCGACGGGATATTGGACAAGGCAGTGGTGTTTGTTGGTGAGGAACACGACCAGTATTCACACCACATTGCACAACTCGATGTCATACGTGGCCTTCGTGAACGGGGCGTAGATCTTGCGGTTGGTATGGAGATGTTCCAGCGTCCATTTCAAAAGGCCCTGGACGATTTCATTTCAGGAAAGATCACAGAGCGAGAATTTCTAAAAGAAAGCCAATACTTTAAGAGGTGGGGGTATGATTATGTGCTCTATAGGCCCATACTGAGGTACTGTCGTGAAAACAGGATCCCTGTCATAGCACTCAATCTTCGAAAAGAGATCTCTAGAAAGGTGGCAAGACATGGCATAGAGTCCCTCA
>WGBU01000007.1 GCA_015494155.1 Deltaproteobacteria bacterium
CCCGTCACAGTAATGGTGTCGCCCGGGTTTGGCAGGTCTTGGGTGGTGACCACAAGGTCACTTACGAGGCCTTTTGTTGGGCCAGTTCCATCCTGGATGTGGACCCAGTTTTTACCCATTATGCCTGTGAGCACCTTGGTAACATAGCCGTTTACTGTCACAGTCTTTCCATTGAGTTCCTTCCTCTTCTGGTATATCTCTCCAACAGTGTAGCCATTTTCACCCTGTGCCTTTTCAATGTGGAAGTTTTCAGGGAGGCTTAGGCTACCAGATCCACCTCCCATCATCCCGCCAGCCATAGAGGAAGCGCCTGGGGAGCCATGGGGATTTGTCGATGGTGCCTCCTCACCAGTGCTGCCCGCGGCCATACCAGTAGCAAAAATTATTCTGTCAAATACCTTATTGAGGCTCTTACTCTTGAAGTTTCTAAGCTCCATATTGGCTACAAGAGTCACTTCCTCCCCTTCTTTTACCTTGCTCTCTGGTATGGCAGCCCATACCTTTTGACCGCCCGTATCCAACTGTAAATAGGTGTATCCTGCTGCATTCATGGTCTGGAGCACCTTTCCCTTTATGATATTGGCGTGGCCCTGTGGTGCCTGTTCACTCATCATAGAGGCCTGTTCGTGGGATTCATGGTCCTTGCCCTTGCAACTACCAAGTGTAAGGGCCATGGCTACGCATGTAACAATTATGAGCTCTCTATAACAGTTCATGTCAACTCCTTGTTTTTTTCTTTGAGTTTTAACAGATAACACCTTTATGATCAATGCTAACTGATCCTAAAACCAACATGGCAAAAGGGGAGGAAAATTGACTTTAACTTTAAAGGGATTGATAAAGACAGTTTAAATGGTGATAAATTAGGGGGCCTATTAGGCTAGACCCCCCTTTCTTTTTTTAAACGGTAAATGCCAGAAGGGTCTCTCTTAGGGAATTTGACACGTCTTTTAATTCTTTTGCAGACGACTTTGCCTGTTCAGAACCTGCTGCGGTCTGTGTGGACGCCTCTTTAATGCCTTCGCCCATTTGTACAAGGTCGCCTACGTTTTGTGTCACTGCCTGTGCATTCATGCTTATTTCATTTACAGTAGCCGTCTGTTCTTCTACTGCTGCGGCCACATTGTTTGCAAGGTCGCTCACCTCTCCAACGGCCCTTTCAATGGAGTCTGTAACCTCTATCACTGAGTCGACAAAGGATTGTAGTTCGCTTACGTTGTCTTCGATCTTTTGGACTGCTTCACCCGTCTGTTTTGCCAAGTCCTTGACCTCATTGGCCACTACGGCAAAGCCCTTGCCCGCTTCTCCTGCCCGGGCAGCTTCTATAGTTGCGTTGAGGGCCAGTAGATTCGTCTGTTCTGCAATGACCCCGATTAGGCTACTCATTTCACTTATCTTGGAAGATGCCTCTCCCAACATCTTCACTTTCTCCTTGGCGTGGCTCACCTCAGTAAATGCCTCACGGGCCTTCTCGCTTGTGGTGGCGGTGTGTTGTGCGATCTCAGAGACCGTGGCAGTCATTTCTTCCATGGCTGCTGCAATGTTGTTCATCTGATCACCCGTACTTTGTGCTGCCTCAGCCACCTGTTCCGACTGGGCCTGGCCCTCAACAGCAGTACTAGAGAGCGATCCTGCTAGTTCACTTACGTCTTGCGAATAGTCAGTTACCAACTCTCCTTGCTGACGGATCTCCTTAAAGATGGTTTGAACTCGCTCAATGAATGTATTTATAAGGTTTGCTATTTGGTCCAATTCGCCCTTTCCACTTGTATCGATCCTCTTAGTGAGATCGGTCTCCCCTGTTGCAAGATCATTCAATCTCTCCAAGACCCTGTTAGTGGAACTCCTTAAGTAAAAGTAAGAGAGAAACGACAAGGCGCTCCCAATTATTACAGTGGTGAGTGTAATAAAGAGCAATTGCCTTTCAAGGGATGTGAAGTCATAGTTTGTGGGGTTTGATGCAATCTCTCCTAGGTCCTTTACGCCCATATATCCTACAATGAGTACGAATGTACACCAGAAAAGACACAAGAGCAAAAAGAGGTGCTGAATCTTGAGGTTTCTAAAAAAAATTACCATAAGAAAAAAACTCCTTTCTAAAAAAATAATCAATGTGGCTAAATGCACAGTTCATGTATCGGCAGGAAGGTGTTTATGGATAAATAAAAAATTCAAGGGAAAAAACAAAAAAAATCAACTTGTTATGGACTTTTGCGCTATAAGATGGAGATTTTTTAAGATATTTGTTGAAAAGATAAGTTTTTTAGGTGTGTTCTAAAAAATTAGAATCTTCATCCCAGATTTCCTATCTCAGTTCCTCGCACAAATCTCCTCATATCCTCGCTCAGACCCAAAAGCCGGTCAAAATTGTCTCCGTTGATCGGGCTAAAGATTATTTTTGGGGCACTTTTCTCAATAGATTCTATCTTGTCTGAAGGAAGACCGCAGTCACAATCTGCAAGTTTCATGATCTCTTCTGGCCCAAGCCATCCTGCTTGGTGGTCAGAAATGGCCTTACGGAACCCTTCTGGCCCAAGGGTCAAAAAGGTGCGGATTACGAGTTCTAAAACCATTGATGTTGGCGCTATAAGTGCAAACTCAGCAGCCCTAAGGGCATAGGAGTTCCCGTTAAATGAGATGGTAATGCCACCCTCCTCCCGTACCATCCGAAATGCCTCTACGTCTGTTATGCTGTCTCCACCATAGAGGCAGTTGGCCATTGAAATCCCAGTCCTTTTGGATGCGTCTTTAACAGATTGGGCCTTTTCGTGGCCACCAATGGGGTTTACGTCGTCAAACATCTTTCCTGCAGACATCTTTGGTATAATAGTCCAGAAGATCTCCTCTAGCCTATTGAATACTTCCCTTTCTTTTTGCCCCAGTTGCTCTACAGAGGTGGCCCCGTCCGGCCAGGACAATTGGGGCATAGAGGCGATCTCCTGAGCCAGTCCCTTTAAGGTGTCGGAATCCTTTTCACTGAGTTCGTACCTGGAGAGGTCCACCTGTGTGCAATAGATATGGTCCTTTGGAAAACCAGTGACTGCTGATAGGGCCTCTAGGTATGGCCTATAGCTGGTGCTTATGATAAATGAAGGGGCAAGGGACGGGAGGGACTTTAGCATTTCGCGTGCACCTGGTAGAAATGCAATGCTTCTTTGAGAAAATTCCTCCATCTGCTCGTTGGTGATCCCGTAAGCCTTAAAGAAGGGGAGTATGAGCTTTAGGGTGTCTCCGGCCTTATAGCCCTCCCTCTTGATGACGTCTGCCAAGAAGTCGTCATACTTGCTCACATTTGCAAAAAATGCATCTCCATTGGGGATGAATGCCTTTGCCAATTCAAAGGCATTGTCGTTTAATGTAATGGGTCCTTCACAGTCGAGAGCAATGAAAGATTTCATGTGGCGAATTCTCCCCTCTTTAAGGTATCTACTCAGCCCAGTTCCTTGAGTATTGAATCTATGAAGCGCCTTAAAAAGTCCCGCTGTCCAGGCGTGGCATAGGCAATGCATCCACAGTGGAGATTTACCCTTGAGCGCACCAACTCTTCAAACTTTACCCAGGAATCCCCCACCTCTATGGCCATTGAATAGGGTTGACATCTCTTGTGTTCATACTGGATGGGGCTTAAAAGGTCATCTGGTACGTTGAGCCAGAAGATATTGTCTGTGCCCCCTTGCTCCAGCCTCTCTTTGAGGATACCTTTTATGGCATCCAATTCCTTTTTTGTGAGTTCATCAAGTACATATTGGCGCATGGGCATAAGGAAAACAAAAAAAGGGTCTGGTTTCAAGGGAAAATCTGGTGATAGAGCAGTCAAATGGAATATGTGGGCGGAAGAAGGCATCCTGAGAGTTTTTATAATCTGCTAGAAGAATCTAGTGTAACATCGAGTCCTTTCGTACTTTTAGAGGCATCACTTGTTAGGGAAGATCAATACTCGTCCCTCTTTTTTCAAGATCCTGTAGAGGAATTGGTGCTTGAGGAGCCTGATGAGTGGGGGGTCTTTTTCGATTCTATAAATTACTACCTTGCCCGGGGTTTCTGGTTGGCAGGATGGTTTTCTTATGAGGTGGGTTATTTACTGGAAAAGAGGCTGCGCTCATATCTGGACACTAAGCTACCCAGGTATCCCCTGGCATGGCTTGGGGTATTTGAGGGGGTAAGGAGGTATGTCCACGAAAAGAGTGGACCCAGTGCACCAGTAATGGTCACGAAAGAGGATATAGGTGAGATATCAGGGCTTCATCTAAAGACAGACGAAGGTGAGTATAAGAGGGCCATAGAGAGGATCAAGGAGTACATAAGGGCTGGGGATACATACCAGGTGAACTATACCATCCGTGGTGCCTTTGACTTCAATGGAGATCCAGTGGACCTCTACGAGGCACTTCGTGCAACCCAGCCTGTGCCCTACGGAGGTGTGATACGGAGGGATAACCTTTGGATACTAAGTCTCAGCCCAGAACTTTTCTTTAGAATTGATGGGGGACGCATCGTGTCACGTCCCATGAAAGGGACTGTTAGGCGTGGACGCCATCTTGTGGAAGACGTTCAATTTGCCCGTTGGCTAAAGAATGATGAAAAAAACAGGGCAGAGAACGTGATGATCGTCGATCTCATCAGAAACGATCTGGGGAGGCTCTCTCGCCTGGGGTCAGTGCGCGTCCCAAGGCTCTTTGAGGTTGAACGTTACGAGACACTCTTTCAGATGACCTCCACTGTGGAAGGAGAACTCAAGTGGGACAAGGGCCTCTTTGATGTAAAAGAGGTCTTTAGGGCCATTTTCCCGTGTGGCTCAGTCACTGGTGCGCCAAAGATCAGGACCATGGAGATCATAGGGGAGCTAGAGCAACACCCACGGGGTGTCTACTGTGGTGCCATTGGATTTATGCACAGGGACCAGGCACAATTCAACGTGGCCATCAGGACGCTGACCCTCATGGATGGAGCAGGGGAGATTGGCATAGGAAGCGGTGTTACCATGGACTCCGACCCGTTGGGTGAATATAGGGAGTCTGTTTTGAAGATGCAGTTTGTGAGGGAGCGCTTTGAAGATTTTTATCTCATAGAGACCATGCGAGTGGACCCAGATGGAAAGGTGTATCTTTTGGATGAACACATGGAAAGGCTTGAAAAGAGTGCTCTATACTTTGATTTTTTCTTTGAAAAAGAGAGGGTGCTCTCTGCCATAGAAGAGGCGATAAGGGCGTCTCATGAGGGGAAGGACCTTGAGGCACCTTCCATACTGCGCCTTTCGCTCTATAGGGACGGGACGGTGGAGTTTAAAAAAAGACCCATGCCAGACCATCAGGAAGGTCCTGTTCCCATTACCCTTTCGACCATTCGCCTTGACCCAAAGGAGAGATTCCTCTACCACAAGACCTCAAGGCGCACCCTGTTCGATCAAGAGCTTGAGTCTGTTAGGAAAAAGGGCTTTTACGAGGTCATCTTTCTAAATACGAGTGGCGAATTAACCCAAGGTACCATCACCAATATTTTTCTCGAAAGGGGCGGGACGCTCCTTACGCCCCCATTGGATGCTGGGCTTCTCCCTGGCACCCTAAGGGCCCACCTCCTAAAAGAGGGAAGGGCCAAAGAGAGTCCCCTAGTCCTTGACGATCTCGGTAGCGGCCAACTCTATATTGGTAACTCAGTAAGGGGATTAGTCAGGGCACGTATAGACCTCTCCAGGTGAAAGCTCGGCCACTTCCACCTCAACTCCCAATGTGGCGAGTTCCTTTCTGAATTCATCCACAGTGCCAGTCAAGACGGGAAATGACCCATAGTGCATGGGAATGACCACCTTGGGACCAATGAGCCTTGTGGCGTGGGCAGCCTCCCTGGGGCCCATGACATAGTGATTCCCAATGGGCAGTATGGCCACGTGGGGGGTGTAGAGCTCGCCGATTAGCGCCATGTCTCCAAAAAGGCCTGTATCACCAGCGTGGTAAATTATGGTGCCATCCTCAAGCGTGAGGACAAAGCCCGCTGCATCCCCACCATAGATGATCTCATTTCCCTCCTGGATGCTGGAGCTGTGCATTGCCTGCACCATGGTGACCTTGATGCCCTTGGTCACATAGGTACCCCCTATGTTCATCCCTGTGACGTTGGGAACTCCCTTTGCCAAGAGATATTGCTGGATCTCATGGATGGCCACCACCTCTGTGGAAGACGAAGAACATAACTGGATGGCGTTTCCCAGGTGGTCTCCATGGGCATGGGTGATGAGCAAAAGGTCAGGGGTCGAGAGCTCAACCTCCTTAGGTGCCTGTGGATTGTCGAGCCACGGATCTATTAAGATGTTCTTTTTTTGCGAGGTCTCTATGTGAAAGGCCGAGTGGCCCAAAAAAGTGATCTGATTCCCCATTTAATACCTCCTCTTTTAAGGCGTCTGGATCAAAAGTTAAAATGCTAAAGAGCCTTTTTTCAAGTTCCTTTGTTTCATCGAGTCTCATCCTGAGGTCACGGATGGTCCTCTCGTCGCGACCATAGCGTTCTATGAGGTCTTCGAACCTTTCGTCTATGTCAACGATCTCATGGTGTTTTACGCGGTTATCGGCATAGTATAGAAGGTGCACCTCTTTTATCCTGGAAAAGTCCTTATTCTCTGGGTCGAGCCTGTAGTGTTGTCGTACGAGGGATGCCACATCAGGAAGCCCCAAGGCGTTTAAGTAATCTGAACCTGCCTCTGCATGGTCACAACCGTGCTCTATACACTCCATCTTTTTTACGTCGTGCAAGAGACACGCTACTGCTACAAGCTCGATATCGAGCCCCTCATGTGAGGGCCGACTCTCTTTTAGGGCCATGGCAAGGGTAAGTCCAACCCTGGCCACCATGATGGAGTGTTTGATTATGTGAAAAGGTACTTGATTATCATTAAGAATATTGAAACATTCTTCCACCGTGGGTAATCTAGCCATATTTTCTCTTATTAATAAGAGATGGGGATTCTTACAAGTCAAATTGCGACAGGAGATGGCAATGGACCAATGGGGACGGATGACGAGAATTCTTATGGCCTGGGCCACCATCCTGCTGATTTTCTCCTTTTGGGGTGAAAGGGCCTTTTCTGGTTGGCAGGAGGTAGAAGACCTTAGGGAATCTGCGGGTCTTAGGTGCCGTCCAAGCCATGACGATGGCGATCAGCCAAAGGACTGTAATGTTTTGCCCAAGATATATGCACGGGTAAAACACTTTCCTGCCCCTGTCTATAAAGGAGATCTTGCTCCATACCTTTTAAAACCAAAAAGACTCCTCCATAAGGGCTTTGTATGGGTGAGTCTCGAGTCTGACGAGGTCATCAAGTTTCGGGGCAGGCAGTGGGTGAAGATAAATGGTGACGAATTCATTGAAAGGCGTTTTCTGGCCTTTCATAGGCCGTCCACCTTCAGAGGTGTCAAGATAGATGGCAAAGAGGTGAGGCTTCCCTTTATCTGGCTAATACTCGATACCACCCCGTCAAGGGTCCCTGGTGGGCCAGTGGATTACAATGCATCCACTATAAAGAGGTACACACGCTTTCCAGTAAAGAGGGTGAAATATGTAGATGGTGAGGACTGGTATGAGGTTGGGAAGTACAAGTGGATC
Organism: Deltaproteobacteria bacterium; assembly: GCA_015494155.1. GTDB lineage: Bacteria > Desulfobacterota > Dissulfuribacteria > Dissulfuribacterales > Dissulfuribacteraceae > WGBU01. Next base: position 7,594 of record WGBU01000007.1, read on the forward strand.
AACCAGAAGAGGGTGGCATTGGTGAGGTGGTATCCAAGGCCCCAGGGGGTTGGTGAAGGGGAAAAGTGGATCTATGTGGACCTTTATGAACAGACACTCGTGGCCTATGAGGGCGATAGGCCAGTTTATGCCACATTGATCTCGTCTGGCATAAAGCGGTTTCCTACTGTAGAGGGGCTATTTCGGATTTGGTTAAAGGTGGAGTCCAAGAAGATGAGTGGTGAGGAGCACACCCCAGACTATTACTATCTGGAAGATGTCCCGTGGCAGATGTATTTTTACAAGGGTTATGCCATACATAGTTCGTACTGGCACGACCGGTTTGGGATCAGACAATCCAGCGGATGCGTAAACGTGGCCC
>WGBU01000008.1 GCA_015494155.1 Deltaproteobacteria bacterium
ATGGAGCGGATAAACAGGGAAAAGGCCAAGAGACTCTATGAGGCAATAGACGCATCCGATTTCTACAGGGGCCATGCAAGGCCCGAGTCCCGATCCTACATGAATGTCACCTTCAATCTGCCCACACCAGAACTTGAGCAGGAGTTTGTAGAGACCGCAGAAAAAGAGGGCCTATCAGGGCTCAAGGGCCACCGTTCCATTGGAGGGATAAGGGCTTCGATCTACAATGCCTTCCCACCAGAAGGGGTGGAGGAACTCGTGAAGTTCATGAAAGAATTTGAAAGAACGCGTGGATGAGGCGTGGTATATTAAAGGCCATTTCAATATTTGTGATCATCTTGGGGGGGCTCTATCTTGTAGCCCCCTTTTTGGTAGAAAAGGTGGTGGAAGAGACCTCGAGGGAGATTCTCCCCAATGGGGTCTTAAAGCTAGACATAGAGGGTGTTACAAAAGATCGAATCTATATCCAGAATCTCCTTCTCGTGGGCAAACAGGGCCCAATTATGTTTATAAAGGGCTGCGAGATTGGTCTATCTTTAAAGAAGGCCTTTAAAGAGGGGTGGAGGTCTACTGTAACCTCGGTCAAATTAAGGGGAGGAGAGCTTCTTTCTCCACAACCCTTGTCTTTTGATCTCGATGTACAAAATGCCGGCATCACAAAAGATGGAGCCCAGAGGTTCGATCTAAATTATAGATTGAACAGTGGGGCCCTTTGTCAACTCCTAGAGGCAGAGTCCATCACGGGTAAGGCCAACGTGGAGGTAGGGACGAGTGGCATGCGAATGGACCTTACTGGAAGGCCAGCAAAGGGAAAGACCCTAGAGGAGCAAGGCAGTGGGTCAGGGCCCTTTGTCGCACTAGATGGGTGGCGCGCCCATTTAGACATAAAAGGGCTCAAGGATACTCTAAATGGCACCCTTGATGTCGAGTTAAAGGGCCTTGGGGTCTTTTTAGGTGGCAAAAAAGGTCTTTTTTCTATGCCATCATCGAGAATACACCTTGTCATCTCAAAAGTTTTAAGGGATGGGCCCTATAGGCTCAATGGTAATTTTTTAGCCAGTGGCCTTAAGGTATCCACCCTTCCAATAGATGTGGTGGGGTTTGAGTGGCGGGGTACCCCAAGTAAGATCTTTCTAAAGGGCCGCCTTGAGGCATCCAGAGTCATGGACCAGTCGCTTTCTATAAGGGGTGAAATCCTCGATCTAATGGGGCCAGCACCCCCTAGTTTTTCCCTAGAGGTGCCAGAGCAAGCGGTTTCATTAAAAGACCTTGGTGAAATAAGTGAAGCCCTTAAAGACCTTGAGACAGGTGGCCACCTTTCTGCTGAAATAAAAGGTGGAGGGCCTACCATTCACTTCAATGCCACTTCAATACTAAAAGACTGGCACTTAGACCTTGCGTCACAGGACATCCATGTAAATGGCATATCTACTAGGCTAAGATTCATGTTAGATGGTGGACAACTCATATTTCCACCATCTCAGCCTGTTGAGGTTGAAGAGGTGGCCATTGGTAAGGTGAAAGCGAGGGAGATCGGCCTTAGGTTGAGTGCATTTTTTGAGCCTGAATTAAGGATCTTGCTCGAGAGGCTCAAGGCAAGTTGGGCAAAGGGTCACATATACATTCACGATCTCTACCTTCCACCAGAAGGGGGTGAGATCAAGGGGATAATCTTTTGTGACAGGTTGAACCTTGGGGATGCACTCAGCCAGTTCGGCCTAAGCCGGGTCTATGGTGAGGGGGTAGTGAGTGGAAAGATACCATTTGTCATATCTAATGATGGGCTTTCCATACAAGACGGTGTATTGTCGTCTCAACCAGGCAAAGGTGGCAGCATTAGGATTGGGGCAGGGAACATCATCTCTGGTCAGATTCCCAAGGGGAGTCCCCTTTACAGTCAACTCCAATTTGCAAGCCTCGCCTTGGAGAATTTCAGGTATGACTGGGTAAATATCTTTGTGGATATGAAAGGGGATGCAATGATGGTGAGGATTCAGCTTGACGGTATGCCTCAAAAGAGGCTACCCTTTTCATATAATCCAGCTACTGGTGGCCTTAAAAGGGAAGAAGGTAGAAGTGGTGGCATCAGGCAAAAGATGAGGATAGACATAAACATAAGCCTTCCGGTAAATCAACTCTTCATGTTGAGGCAAGGCCTTAAAAAGGAGTTTGGTCAATGATGAAATTGAGGTCAACTGCACTTATAGGGGCACTTCTTTGCGTGGCCGCCCTTTCCAGTTGTACAAAGCATGAAATAGAGACCAAGAGCCAGGTAGAGGTGGCCCCTATCGAGGTAAAACCCATCCATATCACCATAGATGTGAATCTCAGGGTGGAACGCGCCCTGGATGATGTCTTTAAGGATATCGACCAGGCAGAGGCCCAGAGGGGACAAGGAGCAGAGCAGGAAAGTGGAGGAGGAGGAGAGGACAATGGGCAGAAATAAGACCATGTTGAGAAGGGTGTTTTTTGTGATAGGCCTGATGTTTTGCGGCCATTTAGTGATCTTTTCCAATTTGGTTACACTTCACGCAGAAGACCCTGTAAAGGCCGCCAAGGCCAGGATGATGAAGAGACTCAACACTATCCTTGAGCTCAAGCAAAAGGGGATCGTAGGCGAAGACAACAGGGGCTATCTGGCCCCCCTTCGCCAAGGCGAGCAATACAGGTCAATTATAGAGGCAGAAAACAGGGATCGGCGTATCATATATGAATATATTGCGAGGACCCAGGGGGTGGACCTCAGCACTGTAGAGCGATTGAGGGCAAAACAGATCCGAAAGAGGGCCTTAAAGGGCCAGTGGATCCAGACCCCGGATGGAAAATGGATCAAGAAAGAGTGAAAGGGGCCATCATCTCTTTTCAAAACGAGGGGGTGGAAAGGGCCTGTTGTGTTTTCCACCTTTTAGATGGGAGCGTCTCAGTCTTTTAAAGCGCCTTAGAAGAATATTTCTTTCCTCTGGTGAAAGCCTCTTAAACTTTTCATAAAATAGCCTCAACTTCCTCCTCTTTTCAGGCGGAAGTCTCCGCCACCGTTTGTAGTTTTTCAGAATCTTTATCTGTTTTTCCTTGGGGAGACTCAAAAACAGTGCAAGGTTGCGTCTTATTCTGGCCTTCTCCTTAGGGGAAAGCCGCTTAAATTCCCTCCACCTCTTCTTTATTTCTTCCCTCTCCTCTCTTGGAAGGGACTTCCAAGACCTGTAAAGCTCTCTTAGCTGTTGCCGTTTGTCTGGACTGAAAGAGCGCCATTTTTCAAGCAGTGTCTGGTCAATTGCCGTTTCCTGCGCCAACGAATGAGCAGGAAGTGAGACAAAGGAGAAGCAACATGCAAAAAGGACGATAGTGACCCATATAAGGGGCAGAAGGGTCTTATTCACTTTTATCATCTCTCTTCTCCATAAATATTTCTATGTCTTTCAAGAGTTCCATCCTTTTTAAGATCTCGAGCTCCTCTAACATCTCCATATTTTCTATGAGCTCTTTTTCATCTAGGCTTATATCACTGTTTTTCTCTCTCCATCCTTCCCGACTTCTTGGGCCGTCATCTGCTATAAGCATGGTATGTGAGAGGACTATGCCAAGGAGGAGAAAGATAAAAATATATCTCACGGCTATAAATCTTTTCCCACCGACTCCATGAACTCTACAAAATCCAGGTTTTCAATAACCTCAAAATCTTTAAAGAGGTCGTAGTTGGTGGCAACGATCATATCTATCCCATTTGGATGGCCCAGATTACCTTTAAAGAAAAAGAGGTACGAGGCGACAATGCATAGTATCCCGGCAGTTATGGCAATTGCCCCCTTCCACCACCAGGTGTGTCTGTGCTTTTGGACATATTCCTCAACTCGATAGTCCACCCTCTTAGGCACATCTAGTGTTGAGATCGCCCTGATTTTTTGGTCTAATTCCTTGAGGTCTTTTATATATAATTGACACAGATGGCACGATTCAAGATGGCGTTCTACCTGGTCCATCTCTCCTTTTTCCAACTCCATATCAAGATAGGCGGTTAATGTCTCACTTTTTGGGCATTTTTCTTTCACTTCAATCCCCCTTCTCGTTTCTTTCTTTTTTGACCATGTCTAAGAGCCTCTGCCTCCCCCTATGGATCAATGATTTTACAGCACCTTCCTTCAAATTGAGTTGATATGCAATATCCCTATATGAGAATTCATGGCCTATTCTAAGTAGTATAGCTGCCCGTTGACGTGGGGGCAGCTTACACAGTAAGTCTTTTAGGACCACTTTCTTTTCCTCGTCGATAAATCGTTGCTCAGGATCCTTGGACGATGGATCGACCACAGGGACCTCGCAGTCGTTACCACTATCATCCCTGGTAAATCCAAAGGGTACCAGAAATGACCTTATCTTTTGCCTCCTTAGCTCATTTAGACACGTATTTGTTGCGATCTTAAAGAGCCATGCCCTGAAATTCGCTTCTGTGTCAAGTCGTGATGCATTCTTGAACACCTTGATGAATATCTCCTGTGTAAGGTCTTCTGAGATCTCAACGTTATTGATCATCTTGTGACAATAGTTGAATATCCATTTTTTATACCTATGGTAAAGCGCCTCAAAGGCGCCCACATCACCATCCTTAAGTGCTGCAACGAGTCTCTTTTCCTGTTCGGGTGTCATTTATTTTTTATCTACAATCAAGGCGAAGAAATGTTTCGCCCAATTCTATACTAATTTTTTTAAAAAGTGCGAAACCTTTCCGTTCCACGTGGGTACTTAATAACAGATACCAGCTGGTAGAAGGAAAAATTCTAAAAAAACAAGGAGGATTTTCAAATGGTGAACGGGAAGATTCATAAGGTAACAACCTGTATTTTAATGATAATTTTGTTTGCCAGCCTCTCTTATGGGGCAGAGTTGGTGGCCGGAAAAGGGGTCTTAAAGGCAATAGGTTCTGGAAATGCATTCTTAAAAGGAAGGATGCTCCTCAAGATAACTGGATCGGGTTTCCTCCTAATAGATCCAGGCGACCAGACACTTTGTCCCATCTCAATCGATGTCACTGGAAGGGGCAAGAGATATATCCTAGAGGATGGGCAGATTTTATACGCAGGCTGGAAGGGCAGGGCCCATATACGAGGCTGTGACTATAAGGTAGCCATCTCTGGATCTAACATCGATCTAATCGGTATCGGAAATGGACAAGCATATTTGGGTGGTTGCGGATGGTTCAAGACCTACTCAAGGAGTGGGGTCTGGGATAGCTCCCAGGATATCTCTTTTGGACCAGTTGAGAACGAGACCTTAAATGAACTCCTTTCAGGAGACATAGACCCATCCAAGGTAGATATAGGGGATTGAGGAGGTATCGACCATGAAAAGAGGGATCGTGTTATTTATCTTTATATTCTCAGTGTCTCTAGGAACCACATTCTGTAGTTTGGCATTTGGCGAAGACGAGGGCACCTTTTGGGTAGGGCAGCATGCCCCGCCAAACGATACCTTTTTTGGGCCTCCGGCAAGACCTTGGATCCGTCCATTTGAAAGGCCTTCCATCGTGTGTACGGGCTTGGCAGGTTTTGATGGTGAGAATGTGAAATGTTCAGGGATCTCGGCAAAGGTGTTTAATAGACGGGATGGGGCCCCATTTAACACCCAGATAGTGGGGAGGTATGGTGCCAATGTCTCTATAGAAGAGATCGATTTTTCGAATGTACGGCTCGAGATCGGATACAAGGAGGGGCTCGGTTTCTTTGTAAGGCGCATCGTACAAGGACCGGTCTTGTCTATAAGGGGCATTGTCCAGAAAGTGGACAGCGACCAGGGCTATTTGGTAATAAATGGGCTAAGGGTCTCATTTAATGAGAGAACCAGGCGAAACCACTTTTGTAATGTTGATGATTTGGGGGACTCTCCGTTGGCCTGCTACAAGGGTAAGATCGCTGTATCCCTGGTCCAATATGTAGATGGTGGCTACTATGCCCTTAAGATAAGATTTATGCCCATCCACCGGCCCCACCACCACCCAGTGCCACCTTATGGCAGGCCTAGACGTTTTTAAAATAGAATTGGATATGGGCCATACGGCCCTTGATCTAAAGGCACCGCTTGGCTGGAGTGGAACACCCTAGGCGGTGCCTATTCCTCCCAGCCGAAGGGTACACAGAGGACTGGGCATGGCAGTAGCCTCACAACCTTTTCCACAGTACTGCCAAAAAAGATCTCATCGAGCTGTCCCTTTCCCCTACTTCCATATCCACCCATCAATATGAGATCTACCTGGAGTTCCCTTGCCTTTATGGCGATCTCCTGGAATGGGATACCACAGCTTATGATGGTGTCCTTTACAAGCTCCTTGGCGTCATATCTCTCGATAAAGCCCCTCATGGCCTGATGGGCCTGGTTTATCAGGCGCTCTTTAGTGTTCTCAATAGGCTCCTTACAATAACTCGAGATGTGCTGTACGGTCTTCTCATCTATGACGTGGATGAGAATGCACTCTGCACTGAATTTTCCCAAGAGTTTTTTTGCATACTTGATGCCTTCTGCGGCGCAATCGGAAAAGTCCACTGGAATCAATATAAGGGAGATATTCATATTGCCCTATTTTACCTCCTTCTAAAGCAAGTTGTAAGCCAACCTCTTACCTCGATCCTATCAATGCATTTAAAGCCAAGGTGTTTTTCCATCTGGTCTATGTAATCGTTGTCCCCGATCTTCCCACCAGAGATTAAGACTATGCCATCTTGTGGCATATGGTAAAGGCCCCTATTGGACAAAAACTCACGCCTTACACCTGGTACGATATTGGCTAGGACTAAGTCGAACCCGTCCAAAGGGAAGTCTTTGCATGAAGCAAGTAAAAAGCGCACCTTCTCAGGTGGGCACTGGTTGATGTGTGCATTTTTATAGGCCTCTTTAATGGATGCCCCATCTATGTCTATGCCAACAACAGAATTGGCACCTAGTTTAAGGGCAGCTATGGCAAGGACACCTGAACCCGTGCCCACATCTAGAGCCGATCTATCTGCGATTAGCCCGCCTTTAGTGAGCCTCAAAAGCGCCTTCAACATCCCCAAGGTAGAGGGGTGGCCTCCATGACCAAAGGAGTCGTGGCAGTCGATGGTGATCTCTATTGGAAAAGTATGGTGCGCTCCTTTTCTAGGCACACCTTTTTGGGAGAGATTACTTGGTAAAATGGCCAGGGTGTCATCTATTGTCAATACGCCCTTTATAGGGGCATCAACATCCTCTTTTTCTACAAAGTAGGTGATGTCACACCCCTTTGGCAGCGCTTTTCCTAAGAGGGTAAGGCAGCAGTCTATCTCCTGATCTGTTGCCTCAATATTTAGTCGGATGACACCATGGGTATCTGGTCCGGTAAGCGTGAGATTGTGGTGGCCCACCACACCTTTTACCTGATCCACAACTAGATTTGGCGTTAATGAATGGGTTGCCTTGATCTCTATATTGAGCCTCTTTGTCACATCATTTCTTTGAGAGGTCTTGAAGATTCTTGGATATGATATCAATCTTGGCGTCTTCGATAATGGCATCGTATCGGTAACCTGCGCCAAAGTCGCGGTCAGATGCAAGTTTTCCCGTCACAGTAATGGTGTCGCCCGGGTTTGGCAGGTCTTGGGTGGTGACCACAAGGTCACTTACGAGGCCTTTTGTTGGGCCAGTTCCATCCTGGATGTGGACCCAGTTCTTACCCATTATGCCTGTGAGCACCTTGGTAACATAGCCGTTTACAGTCACAGTCTTTCCATTGAGTTCCTTTCTCTTCTGGTATATCTCTCCAACTGTGTAGCCATTTTCACCCTGTGCCTTTTCAATGTGGAAGTTTTCAGGAAGGCTTAGGCTACCAGATCCACCTCCCATCATCCCGCCAGCCATAGAGGAAGCGCCTGGCGAGCCATGGGGGTTTGTCGATGGTGCCTCCTCACCAGTACTGCCCTCGGCCATACCAGTAGCAAAAATTATTCTGTCAAAGACCTTATTGAGGCTCTTACTCTTAAAGTTTCTAAGCTCCATATTGGCTACAAGAGTGACTTCCTCCCCTTCTTTTACCTTGCTCTCTGGTATGGCAGCCCATACCTTTTGACTGCCCGTATCCAACTGTAAATAGGTGTATCCTGCTGCATTCATGGTCTGGAGCACCTTTCCCTTTATGATATTGGCGTGGCCCTGTGGTGCCTGTTCACTCATCATAGAGGCGTGTTCGTGGGATTCATGGTCCTTGCCCTTGCAACCACCAAGTGTAATGGCCATGGCTACGCATGTAACAATTATGAGCTCTCTATAACGGTTCATGTCAACTCCTTGTTTTTTTCTTTGAGTTTTAACAGATAACATCTTTATGATCAATGCTAACTGGTACCTAAAACCTACATGGCAAATGGGGAGGAAAATTGACTTTAACTTTAAAGGGATTGATAAAGACAGTTTAAATGGTGATAAATTAGGGGGCCTGTTAGGCTAGACCCCCTTTCTTTTTTTTAAACGGTAAATGCCAGAAGGGTCTCTCTTAGGGAATTTGACACGTCTTTAAGTTCTTTTGCAGAAGACTTTGCCTGTTCAGAACCTGCTGCGGTCTGCGTGGCTGCCTCTTTAATGCCTTCGCCCATTTGTACAAGGTCGCCTACGTTTTGTGTCACTGCCTGGGCATTCATGCTTATTTCATTTACAGTAGCCGTCTGTTCTTCTACTGCTGCGGCCACATTGTTTGCAAGGTCGCTCACCTCTCCAACGGCCCTTTCAATGGAGTCTGTAACCTCTATCACTGAGTCGACAAA
>WGBU01000009.1 GCA_015494155.1 Deltaproteobacteria bacterium
AGGGCTGTTTCCTCATTGGGAGTATGACCAAGCACTCACTCCAAGAATTTTGTACCACCCATGGTGTCGCGATTGATGCCTATTTTGGAGTGCGTTATGAAAAAGGGGAGGGGCGGGACCTCAAAAAAGAGATGGAATATGATTTTATGGAGCTTCGATCCATCCTTAACGAGCGCCTTTGAGATCGAGTAGACCACTATAGATTTTATGCCACTAAATACCACGATAACTTTCCTTGATATCACAAAAAAATTCCCTTACTCTCTAAAATAGATGAGCCACCTCATTACGATCTTTTTCTGGCAAGAATGGATAATCCCCTGGGATAGGAGGATCTAAAAATGAAACGGTTCTTTGTGACAATCATCTTTTCTCTGCTCTATCTAGGGTGTCAGGCCATGGCCTGCGACTATTTTCCCATCTTTTTCGTACAAAACAACGAACTGGACCTCCCCTGTGTGGATGTAGGTGAACCATACTGCATCCGCGCCAAGTTGAACCTTATAACAGAGCAGGGGGAGACGATGTTCGAACTCTCATACCTCTCAGGGACACGAGATCCTGTGCCAAAGGGAGAAAAGGGCTTTTACATCCCTAGTTATGATTTTCAGAATAGCACCCTTCACCTGCCATATGTTGCTGTGGATATGAATCTTTCAACCTATGATGTTTTACTCAGGCTAGATACTTCTCAAAAGGACCGTATCTTGTTTAAAGTAGAGGGTGTTTCTCAAAGGCTCTTGTCCAACAATATGTGTACTGAAAATGCCAAAATGGCGTGTCTGACCCTACACCCTGAAACTGACCGGGTACTCATGTGCATAGAGTACAACGGGCCTCCACTCATTGTGAGAAAACTCTCTGCTGGGTGCATGGGTCTCCTCATGTACGAGGGCGCATGTCCAACAGATGGGGCAATAGCTTCTTGTACCATGTCCCTTGGGTATTCAGACGACGTCTATACAATGTATCTCTATAAGGACATGGCGGCATTTCAAGAGACCTTTGCCAATGGTTGTGAAGTGGGCGGTGGTGAGCTCCAGATCAGGCATTGATCTAGCTACCTTCACCCCCTTTAAGCTTAAGTGATGGCAATAAAGGGAGTCTTAACCAGTTTAATAGAGAGGGTCTTTGATAGACCTAAGAGTAGAGAACCATCTCATGGTGTGAACGGAGGAAGGTCTAAATCTTTTAAAGGGGACCCGTATTCTATTGGGGACCTTACAATATTTTTTGGAAACATGACCGATGGAGTCTTGCTTGTAGATGGGGAAGGGCGTGTAATTTTTATAAATGAAAGTGCAAGGAGGCTTTTAAAGATAGGGGATATCCCCCAAAAAAATATAAAGGGACGCCATCTTATAGAGATCATAAGGTCAAAGAGGCTAATAGATACACTTAACAGACTAGGTGGAGGACCCCTTGAGACGCCCCAAAAAATTGATCTTCCAACTGGCGAGGTCATAAACGTATGGATCATACCCACTCAACGGTCCTTCGTTTTTCTTTTGCTTAAGCCAGACGGAGAGGATGGTAGAGATGAGTCTACATTTGCCTCTTTTCCCATACAGGATGCGGCCCACCAGTTTAAAACGCCTCTATCTGCAATAAAGGGCTATGCCGAGACGTTATTGGAGACCCCTGGCATATCCAAAGAGGCCAGAGAGGAGTTTTTGAGGGCCATTTTGAGAAACTGTTTAAAGATGGAGAGGCTTACAAAGAGTCTTCTGCTCCTATCAAGGCTAAAAAAAGAGGAGCTTCAACGGGGATTTTCTAGGTTCGATCTCGCCGATCTCCTGAAAGATGTCTTATCCACCCTCATGCCATCTATCGAGAGAAAGGATATAAGGCTTAAGTTTGAATCTCTTTCGAATGGACTCTCTGTAAAGGGTGACAGGGAACTCATGTCAGTAGCCATATTAAATGTCATTGAAAATGCAATTGAATATAGTGATAGGGGAGGGGCAGTGGAGGTGGTGCTAGGTGTGATAGAGGGGGCTTGTTCTAGGCAAGAGGAGGCCTCACTGATCGTCAGGGATCATGGGCCAGGTATCCCATCTGATGAATTGGATAAGATATTCACCCGCTTTTATCGGGCAAGAGAACTTCAGAAACGCTACCCTGGTGGGACTGGCCTTGGGCTTTCCATCACAAAAGAGATCCTCTCAATCCATGAAGCGAGTATAGTAGTGGAGAGCCAGTGGGGAAAGGGGACCAGTGTCACCATGAGGTTCCCCGTGGAAACCGATTAGTGCACTTGTCACAGAGATTTTTCTTTCTTGTAACCTTTATGTAACATTATATTGTAATTGTCATACAGCAAAAGAAAGAAGGAGGAAGATAGGACATGGATAGGCAGTCTCTCAATGTGTTAATTGCTATTATGATTGGAGTCTTTTTGTCCTTTGGGCAAGCAGATGCCAGCAAGATCATAAATGGGGCAGGGGCCACGTTCCCCTATCCCATCTATTCAAAATGGGCCCATGCCTATGCCAAGGAGACTGGCATAAGGCTCAATTATCAGTCTATCGGTTCTGGCGGTGGCATAAGGCAGATAAAGGCAAAGACAGTGGACTTTGGTGCCTCTGATGCGCCACTGCCAGCAGAAGAACTTTTAAAGGCGGGCCTGGTTCAATTTCCAATGATCATAGGTGGTGTTGTCCCAGTGGTAAATCTTAAAATTCCTGGGTCAGCAAGGCTAAAACTGGATGGGAAGACCATGGCAGACATCTTTTTGGGTAAGGTGCGGTACTGGGACCATCAGGTCATAAAGTCGCTCAACCCAGATATAAAGCTACCCCATCTGAGGATCACAGTGGTGCACCGTTCTGATGGGTCTGGCACTACGTGGATCTTTTCACAATATCTCGCAGCAGTAAGCGATGAATGGAGGAAAAGAGTAGGTGCAGGAAAGGCACTCAGATGGCCGACTGGTGTGGGAGGCAAGGGAAACGAAGGTGTTGCCGCCTATGTTAAGCGTATAAAGGGTGCCATCGGGTATGTAGAGTTTGCCTATGCCGAACAGAATCACCTGGTAACACTGTCCTTAAAAAATAGGGATGGTAAGTTTGTCGCCCCATCCATTGAATCCTTCCAGGCAGCGGCTGCTGGTGCAGACTGGGCCAATACTCCTGGAATGGCCGTGGTACTAGTGAACCAACCAGGTGCATCTGCCTGGCCTATCACTGGGGCCTCCTTCATTCTGATGTATAAGGAACAACACGATCTCGATACAGCAAAAGAGGTCCTAAAGTTTTTCCACTGGTGTCTTACAAAAGGGCAGGACATGGCAAAGGCCCTTCTTTACGTCCCGCTCCCTGACCAGGTGGTGAAGATAGTAGAGTCGCTCTGGGCAAAGGAGATAAGGTATAAAGGGCAGCCTATTTGGCCATAGAGTGGAAGCTCTGTGGGTGGAAATGGTATGGAGACCAAGCCCAGGATATTGATAGTAGAAGACGACGAGGACATCGCTAGAATACAGGTCTTTAACCTTGAGGCATGGGACATGGAGGCAAAGGCCATCGCCTATGGCGGTGGCGTGTTCCATGCAATCAGACAATTTGCCCCAGAT
>WGBU01000010.1 GCA_015494155.1 Deltaproteobacteria bacterium
AGACCCAGGACAGGCCTTCGCACGCGCCCTCGACGTGTTGGCTGCCATTGGAAAGAGGGGATTTTACCTGGCACTCCTTGCTGAAAATCCAAAGGTATTAGAAAACCTCGTGGAGTTCGTGGGCTCATCTCCCTGGGTCTCTACATATCTTTGTCGCCACCCAGGGGTTATGGACTCCCTCATTACCCTGGAGGCCATATCAGAGATCCCTACTAGCGTAGAGATCGAAGGGGCCCTAAAGGCCTCTTTACAACATGTCTCACCAGGCGACACAGAGGCCTTTTTAGATGCATTGAGACACTTTAAACACACACATACCTTTGAGCTGGCGTACCTATTGATGGAGAAAGACAAGGATGTACTGGAGATAACCAGGGCCTATACACAGGTGGCAGAATCTGTACTGAGGACGGTCTTTGACGAGGCATGTGATGCCCTTGGCAAAAGGTATAAGTTAAAAATGGATGGGGAATGGCCTTTTTTGATCCTTGGCTATGGAAAGCTCGGGAGCAGGGAACTCACCTTTTCTTCTGACCTTGACCTCGTATTCATACATGGCAAAAAGACCCACGATATCTCCTTTACACGCCTTGGGCAGCGCATCATCCACTCACTTACTGCTCTTACTCCAGCAGGCAGGCTCTTTGAGGTGGACATGAGGCTTAGGCCAGATGGCGACCAGGGCGTTCTCATTAGCTCCATAAGTGCCTACAGGGAATATCAGTTGAATCAGGCGTGGACCTGGGAGCACCAGGCACTTGTGAGGGCCAGGCCCATCTGCGGGTCGCATCACCTGGCCAAGGAATTCACCGCCATTAGGAGAGAGGTCCTCATGCAAGGGCGCGAGGAAGACCGCCTTAAGAGGGAGTTTTCTTCTATGAGGGCGAAGATGCTAGGGGCAGTCACCAAGAAGGAGGGGATCTTTGACATAAAACATGGCCTAGGAGGTCTAACAGACATTGAATTTATCGCACAGTTCTATGCACTCCTCTATGCGCGTAATTATCCAGAGATTTTAAAGGAAACAGCCACTGCCTCTATCTTAAAGTTCCTCGGGTTGCACGGTATCATAGGGCCTGAGGTCTCTGAGAGACTCGTTCAAATCTTTACCCACTATCTAAAAGAGATTGAAACAGGTTTTCTCACCACCAGGGGACACATGGTGCCCACCTCAGACCCAATAGATGAGATGAGAAACTTTGTCATAGAGGCAGCGCCCTACCTCTCACGTGATTGACTTCCAGGGACAAAATGGTAGAAATAGCCTTAATAAAATCAGTATTCAATATAATCTAATCAAGAGAGGAAATAGGTTGAAGACCAGCAGATATGAAGAGGCAGGGGTAAATATCGATAAGGCCAACGCCCTTGTGGAGGCCATAAAGCCCATTGTTACATCCACATACAAGAGGGGGGTCCTCACTGAGATAGGTGGCTTTAGCGGCCTGTTTGCCCTTGACACAGATCAGTATAAAGAGCCCGTCCTTGTATCCTCAACAGATGGTGTTGGGACCAAGATAAAGATCGCCATAATGGCAAACCGCCACGACACCATTGGCATCGACCTTGTGGCCATGTGCGTAAACGACATTGTGGTGTGTGGCGCAACACCCCTCTTTTTCCTGGACTATTTCTCTACAGGGGTACTGGAAAACGATGTGGCCCAAGCAGTGATCAGCGGTATTGCCAACGGTTGTAAGCAGGCGGGATGTGCCCTCATAGGTGGGGAGACGGCAGAGATGCCAGGCCTCTATCGCGCGGGTGAATATGACTTGGCGGGCTTTACTGTTGGAGTGGTAGAGAGGAGCAAGATCATAGATGGTTCTGAGATAGGGGTGGGAAATGTACTTATAGGCATTGCTTCTAGTGGCATCCACTCTAATGGATACTCACTTGTGAGGAAGATATTCTTTGAAGAACTGGGCCTGGGAGTTGCAGACGAAATCCCTGGGCTAGATGGTGTCACAGTAGCAGAGGAACTCCTGCGGCCAACCAAGATCTATGTGCCCATCGTCCTCCACCTCTTGAAGGCCTCTGCCCCTATAAAGGGCATAGTCCACATCACTGGTGGTGGATTCTTCGACAATATACCGCGCATCCTCCCGGCCTCTTGCAAGGCAGTGGTGAGAAAGGGTACATGGCCCATACCACCCATCTTCGAATTCTTGCAAGAGAAGGGCTCTATTTCCGAGGAGGAGATGTTCAGGACCTTCAACTGTGGCATTGGAATGATACTGATCGTACCTGAACAGGATGCCAAGGACGTACTCTTCCAGATACAGGCCATGGATGAAGACGCATTCCCAATAGGTTACATCGATCCCAGGCGGGACGATGAACCACAGGTGGTGCTTGAAGACATATAGAATGCCCTTATGTTTCTAGTAAGTGCGTGTTTGCTTGGTCTTGAGACCAGATATGATCTCAAGACCAAGTCAGATCCCAAGATTTTGAAGTTGGCCAAGGGTCAACGGCTCGTCCCAATATGCCCAGAACAATTGGGTGGCCTCCCCACCCCTCGTCCACCAGCACAAATCATCGGTGGCAACGGGCTTGACGTATTAATGGGAAGGGCCAGTGTAGTTGATGAAGAGGGGCGGGACGTAACAAGGGAATTCATTAGAGGGGCCCAGCAGGTCCTTAGGATAGCTAGGCTTTTAAATATCGAAAAGGCCTATCTCAAGGCAAAGAGTCCATCTTGTGGCTACAGGATGGTACTCGGTGTTACAGCAGCATTGCTTGTATCCAGCGGGATCTCGGTTGTGGAGATAGACTGATCCATCAGTCAGTAACAGAGACCTTGTTCTTCACCCTATCGCGCAACTCCTTACCCACCTTGAAAAATGGCAGTTTTTTGGGAGGCACCTTTATGCGTTCACCTGTCTTAGGGTTTCTTCCCTCATAGGCCTCATACTCCCGTATTGAAAAGCTACCAAACCCCCTAATCTCAACGCCCTCTCCCCTGGCCAGTGCCTCTGTCATGGCCTTGAATGTCTCGTTCACAATGAATTCTGCGTTGGCACGGCTGAGCCCAGTCTCCTGGGCCAAGGCGTCTATCAACTGGGACTTGTTCACGATTCACCTCCACAAAACTATCGTATTTACAATAAAAATTACTACGTTAATATCCAAGGCTAGTCAAGACAAAAAAGAAGTTGGAGTTCAATATGTTAGGTAAACTTTTTAAAAAGGATACAGATTCAGATGGGGCTACAACTCAGGGGGGAGAGGGCCAGGAAGGTATCATAACAAAGCTTCGTTCAAGGCTCACAAAGAGCAGAAAGAGCTTTATCCGTCAGGTTGACGACCTACTCTTTGGGGAGAGAAAGATCGACGACGCACTCCTGGACGAGCTTGAAGAGCTCTTGGTCACAGGGGACGTGAGCGTCACCACTGTGGAAGAGATATTTTCAAAGATACGTGGCGAGGTCTCTAGACACGAACTCCAGGATGGTGAGGCACTAAAACGCAGGCTAAAAGAGGTCATCCTCTCCATGTTACAGGCATCGCACGGTTCGATACCTTGGGAGCCCACACCATATATATGTCTGATGGTGGGGGTGAATGGTGTGGGCAAGACCACCACCATTGCAAAACTGGGCTATTTGCTCAAAAATTCCGGAAAGAATGTGATGTTTGTGGCCTCTGACACCTTTAGGGCCGCTGCCATCGACCAGTTGGAGGCGTGGGGCCAACGCCTTGATATCCCTGTGATAAGGCATAGCCCAGGGGCAGACCCATCGGCAGTTGCCTTTGATGGCGTACAGGCGGCTATAAAAAGGGGAATAGACGTCGTACTCATAGATACGGCTGGAAGACTCCACACCAAATCCAATCTCATGGAAGAGCTTAAGAAGATCAGGCGAGTCATTGGGAAACGGCTCGAAGGAGCACCCCATGAGATTTTACTGGTCTTGGACGCCACCACAGGTCAAAACGCCCTCAACCAGGCACGTCAATTCAACGAGGTCACACCACTTACGGGCATAATACTCACTAAGCTGGACGGTACAGCAAGGGGTGGCATCGTGGTGAGCATTGCACATGAGATGGGTCTACCCATACGCTATATTGGTATCGGGGAGAAGATGGAAGACTTGGAACCCTTTGACCCAGAGGCCTTTGTTGAGGCGCTCTTTGGGACGGAGGAGGCCCAATAGTTCCAGTGACCCTTGAAATGGGGGTAAAAATGCATATCTTGAAGTCGATCTCGATTTAGACCCTTTTTTCGTATCGATCCCAAGGAGCCTATATTAGAGAAAAAAATTTTAAGAGGAGGTGTGTCGATCTATGCGGATTGCACAGGTCTCACCTCTCTTTGAAAGCGTACCGCCAAAGCTCTACGGTGGTACAGAAAGGGTGGTCTCGTATCTCACCGAGGAGCTCGTAAGGCTAGGCCACGAGGTCACCCTATTTGCCAGTGGCGACTCCACGACCAGGGCCCGCTTGAAGAGCCCTGTAAAAAAGGCGCTCAGGCTCGATCGAGACGCAAAGGACCCCATAGCACCTCATGTCCTCATGCTCGAGGAGGTGCTCAAGGAAGAGAAATTCTTCGATATAGTCCACTTTCACATAGACCTCATCCACCTGCCCTTGGCACGCAGGATGACAACGCCCAATGTGACAACACTCCACGGGCGCCTTGACCTACCGGAGTTAGGCCCTCTGTACAGGGAATTCAAGGAGATCCCCGTAGTGAGCATCTCCAATGACCAGAGGCGCCCACTGCCATGGGCAAACTGGCAGCGTACTGTATATCATGGTCTTCCAGAGGACCTTTACAGGCCATACTACAAGCCAGGGGAATATCTGGCATTTCTTGGGCGCATATCCCCTGAAAAACGCCCTGACCTCGCCATTGAAATCGCCAAAAGGGCAGGTGTGCCAATAAAGATCGCGGCAAAGGTGGACAAGGCAGACGAGGCATATTTCGAGCAGAAGATCAGGCCACTTCTCTCTCACCCCCTGGTGGAATTCGTGGGAGAGATTGGCGATAGCGAAAAGAACGAATTTCTAGGAAGAGCCCTTGCCCTCCTCTTTCCCATCGACTGGCCAGAACCCTTTGGCCTGGTAATGATAGAGGCCATGGCATGTGGCACACCAGTCATTGCCTTCAGAAGGGGGTCTGTGCCAGAGGTCATGACAGACGGTGTCACTGGTTTCATATGTAGTGGGATTGAGGATGCTGTGGACGCAGTAGACAAGGTCTCGTCTATGGACAGACAAGGGGTTAGGCGTGTATTCTTGGAACGCTTTACTGCTAGAAAGATGGCCCTTGATTATGTGGAGTGTTACATGGATCTCATTATGGGTAGAGAACGTAGGCTTAGACTTGCTGCCTAGGCCATGGAAGAGATCATCTGCATCCAGGACGAACACTTTGTAAAGGCGACCTCAAGCCTCATTGATGATCGCACCCGTGTGTTGAAGCATGGCGACATGTTCGCCATATTCGACAGACAGGGCGACATAAAGGCCCTGGGAAAGGGGGAGCAGGGGATCTACTATAAGGACACACGATTTGTCTCAAGTCTCCACCTATCGATAAACAATACAAGGCCTCTCCTTCTAAACTCCACCATCCGTACCGACAACAGCCTGCTCACAGTAGATCTCACCAACCCCTTCCTGTGCCCAGACTCCCTAAATAGTTTCCCAATCCCACAGGGTGCACTCCACATCTTCAGGTCTAAGCTCTTACTGGATGGCACATGCTATGAACACATTCGCGTCACCAACTTTGCACGGCGCACCCTTGAGGTCCAGATAGATATCACCTATGCAGCAGACTTTAAGGATATATTCGAGGTAAGGGGGCTCACGAGAAAGAGGCGCGGTAAGCTCTTGGCACCGCAAAAAGGTCTGTCAGACCTCACCTTTGGCTACATAGGGCTTGACCAAGAGAGACGCACTACCAGGGTCTCCTGTGCCCCTGTCCCATCTAACATCGAAAGCGATAGGTTGAGATTCAGGTTCTCCCTGGAGCCTACGGAACACAAGGACCTCTACATAAACATAAGTTGTGAGATCGGCGCGAGGGCCAAGAGCATCATAAGGCCGGGTAAACCCTCTTACAAACGCGCAGTAGAGCACATGGCCACTGGCACCCAACTGGACCAGAGGTGCGGCTGCTCCATAGAGACCAGTAACGAGGAATTTAACAGGTGGATTCGAAGGTCCCAGGCTGACCTGGTCATGCTCACCACCGACACGCGCTTTGGTCCATTCCCTTATGCGGGTGTGCCATGGTTCAGTACGCCCTTTGGAAGGGATGCCATAATCACTGCCATGGAGTGCCTCTGGAACAATCCCGAGTTTGCCAAGGGCGTGTTACTCTTTCTTGCAGACACCCAAGCAAAGGACCTTGACCCTTCGAGGGAGGCAGAGCCTGGTAAGATCCTACACGAGATGCGCCAAGGCGAACTTGCCAACACCGGAGAGATACCATTTGGACTCTATTACGGTACCATCGATGCAACCCCACTTTACCTCATGCTGGCCTCTTCTTATTTCGACAGGACAGGAGACATAGAGCTCGTGCGTGCCATATGGCCAAATATAGTCCTTGCCGTGGAGTGGTTGGACAAGTGGGGAGATGTGGATGGAGATGGCTTTATTGAATATCAGGCAAAAAAGGGACATGGCCTGGTGAATCAGGGCTGGAAAGACTCGGACGACTCTGTATTTCACGAGGATGGTACCCTTGCAGAGGGCCCCATTGCACTCTGCGAGGTGCAGGCCTATGTATATGGCGCAAAAAAAGGCATTGCCCACCTAGCAGGCCTCATGGGAGAAAAGGAGCTTGCCATGAGGCTATTAAACAGTGCCTCGAGGCTCAAGGAGCAGTTTAACAACATCTTCTGGTTGCCAGACAAAAAGACTTATGCCCTTGGGCTCGACGGACACAAACGCCCCATGAAGATCAGGACATCCAATGCAGGACACACCCTGTTCACGGGCATTGCCCACGAAGACAAGGCGCACCAGCTAAGACATACCCTTTTCTCCAAAGAGATGTTCAGTGGCTGGGGCATCAGGACAGTTGCCCAGGGAGAGGCGAGATTCAATCCAATGTCCTATCACAATGGTAGTGTGTGGCCCCACGACAACGCCATCATTGGAAAGGGGCTATCCATGTATGGGTACAAAAAAGAGGCCCTGGCACTCCTAAATGCCCTCTTTGATGCAAGCTCGTACCTAGAGTTGAAGAGGCTCCCAGAGCTTTTTTGCGGATTTATTCGACGCCCTGAAGAGGGACCAACCCTCTATCCAGTGGCGTGTCTCCCACAGGCATGGGCAAGTGCCTCTGTCTTTATGTTATTGCAGGCCATCCTTGGCATTCGCTTTCAACACAGGAGGCCACAGGTGAGATTCGAGCAACCCACACTCCCCTCATATATCGAAAGCCTGTCAATAAAAGGCCTCAGGACCAGAGAAGGCGAGATCGACCTCACCATCCAGAGACAAGACAACAGTGTCAATGTCACTGTATTGAAAAAACCCAAAGACGTGGAAATCGCCATAGTATATTGATTAAAAACAAACTTTATCTGTTGTCAACAAATAAAGTTGACCGGTTTTTTAGCAAATAAATTGTCCGCTTTTGTCTTTTCTTTTTCTTTAGGGAACCGCCCCGCCGGAGGCATTTTAGGTCCTTTAAAACAGCAATGCATGAGCGCAGCGGTCTTGACAACTGGAAG
>WGBU01000011.1 GCA_015494155.1 Deltaproteobacteria bacterium
CATCAAACCACTTTTTGAGGGTCTCTGCAATGGTGAGGGCCTGTTTGCTACTTGATATGTTGAACTTGCTCTGTTGCCTAAAGTCGCCCCTCACCTTTTTGTAGCGCCTTATGGTCACCTTTGGCCCAGTGAATTCCTGGGTCCGTGGGTCCAGTTCCTCATAGAGGAACATTATTGTGGTCCAGGCCCCACGGCTGAGTACCTCTTTGTCCAGTTCTCGGACTACCTCGTTTCCTTCAGTGTCTTCGTATCTAATGGTTATGTCATCTATCTTTGATGCCATTTCACCTTCCTGATAGCCTTGTCTTTAGATAGCGCAAAAAGTCATTCTTGGTAGAGAGTATTAGGGTGGTGTTTTGTGCAAGGGCGTGTCGGTACGTCTCGAGGGTCCTCAAAAATGCATAGAACTCTGGGTCCTTGTTGTAGGCCTCTGCATATATGAGGGCTGCCTGCCGGTCTGCCTTGCCCTTTATCTCCTGGGCCTTTCTATATGCCTCAGACCTGATCACCTTGAGTTCCCTCTCCTTTTGACCTGAAATGCGCGCTGCCTCTCCAGCACCTTCAGACCTGTACTGTTCTGCAATGCGCTTTCTCTCTGAGATCATGCGTGCATATACTTCCCGGCGCACCTCTTCCACATAGTTTATCCTCTTGAAGCGAAAGTCCAGGAGCTCGATCCCAAGCCTGCTCGTGCGTTTGGATGCAGCCTTGAGCACTTCTCTCTGGAGGTCTTCCCTTCCAACAGCAGACCTACTGAATTCCTTAGGGGTCTTGCCAATGCCCAGTTCCACGGTCTCTATAGGGATACGCCTGTCAGAGCCCTGGACCAGTTCGATTAGGAGGTGCTTTGCCACTACGTTTCTGGTCTCTCCATCGAGAATGTCGTCTAGCCTGGACTGGGCACCCCGTTCATCGCGAAGCCTCTGGAAGAATAGAAGTGGGTCCTTAATGCGCCACCTGGCATATGTGTCTACCCATATAAAGCGTTTGTCTTTGGTGGGCACTTGGCTGGGTTCACCATCCCAGGCGAGGAATCGCTTCTCAAAGTAGTTGGCCTGCTGGATAAATGGGACCTTCAAGTGTAGTCCAGGTTCAGTGATGGGGGCACCCACAGGCTTTCCAAACTGGGTGATGACCACTTGCTCAGTCTCGTTTACAGTGTAAAAGGGCCCACCAATGAGCGAGATCGCCCCTATGATCACTATCAACAGTAGGATACTGAAGGCCTTCATTACTTGCCCCCCTTTTCGTCGTCGAGATTCAATAGGGGGAGTATCCCCTTTATCTCGTGGTCTACGATGTACTTTTTCTTTAGCTTTGGATAGATGGTATCCATTGTCTCTAGGTACAGCCTCGTTTTCGTGATTTCAGGGGCCTTTTCATATGCCTTCAACAGTGCCTCAAACCACAGGGTATCTCCCTTTGCCCTGTTTATGCGTTCAATGGCATAGCCTTCTGCCTGCTGGATGGTCTTTTGGGCCTCACCCTTGGCCCTGGGAATGATACGGTTGTATTCTGCCATGGCCTGGTTTATGAGCTTTTCCTTTTCCTGTTGGGCCTGGTTCACTTCGTTGAACGATGGCTTTACAGGGTCGGGTGGAGTGACGTTCTGTAGCACAATCTGGTCTATGGCGATCCCGGTCTCGTACTGGTTACAGAGCCTCTGAAGCTTGCTCTTCACCTCCTCTGCCACACCCTGACGGCCTGTGGTGAGCACCTCATTCACAGTCCTATTGCCCACTACTTGGCGCATAACCGCCTCGTTCATGTCGCGGAACGTACTCCTCATGTCCCTCACTTTGAAGAGAAATTTGTAAGGGTCCTTGATGCGGTACTGGGTGCTCCACTCCACTACCACGACGTTTAGGTCTCCTGTCAACATGAGGGACTCTGCACTGTAGTCACGTGTCTTATAAATGGTGCGCACGCCTGGCTTCTGGGTCCTGAAACCAAACTCCTCTTTCAATTGTCTCTGAACAGGGACTTTGATTACGCTTTCAATGGGAAATGGGAGCTTGAAGTTAAGACCAGGGGGGGCCTCTCTTACAAATTTTCCGAATCGCAATACCACCCCCACCTCTTCAGGTTCCACAGTGAACCATGAGTTCCACAGGAGGCTAGCCACTATGATGGCGCCAAAAAACAGCAGAAGATTTCTCCCAGCATTTCGAGGTGGTGTCAGCCTGATTAGGTTGGATGGGTCTGGGATGTGTTCTGGCATGGATCGCCTCCTCTAATTAGTGGCCCATAAGGATACATGAAGTGCGATCCTTATACAAGGTGTCTCAGCCTGCCCCTAGCCTTTTTCTTTAAGACATCATGAAACCCCCATTTTATCAAGAGTTGCTCTTCTAAGGCCTTTGGTATCTGTTTCACCGAGTAAAGCCCCTTTTCTTTCCTCTGCCTCTCTGCCTCATAGAGTATGAGTGCCGTTGCCACAGAGACATTCAGGCTCTGGACCATTCCGTGCATGGGGATCTTGGCAATCACGTCTGCCTGGTCCATCACCTCTTGTGTAACGCCCTCTAGCTCGTTGCCCATGACAATGAGCACTTTGTCCGTATAGTCTATCGCTCTAAAATCTACAGATTCACTAGACAGTGCAGTTACTACAATTTTGTAGCCCAATCGCTTCATCTCCTTCAAAAAGGTGGATTTGTCCTGGACCCTCTCCAACATCACCCACTTGTGGGCACCGCACGTGATGGAGTCGTTTATGGGGAGTCTCCCCTCTGATGTATAATAGACGTATAGTACACCTGTGGCATCTGCAGTGCGTATAATCGCACTTATATTGTGATAATTCTTTATATCTTCAAGAAACAACCTTAGGTCCATCTGCCTCTTTGAAAGGCATTCTTTGAGTCTTGAGAGCCGCTTTTCCTGTATGAGGAGTGGATCTTTCATGAAAATTTTTATTGTCCTAATGTATTTATGCCTAAATTCCGAATAAGCACTTTGAGGGCTTCTAATTTAATAGAAAGTGGAGGGTTAGAAAATGAATTTCTTTAGGCGATTTTACTCTTTTAAAATGGCCATCCCAGGGATAGTCGGTGTCATGTTTTTAGGTAATCTCTTGGCAATAATCACTGGAATCTTTCTAGACCACCACTTGAACCGCCTTTTTGGCACAGAAAGGAGGCTCTTACGGGAACTAGACCTGGTAGAGAGGACTCGCTCCATAATTTCATCGGACCCCATTGGTACGGGAGAGATAGAAGGGCTCAGAGGTCTTATTCGAGGTTTCGATGATGGAGATCTGCTTAAGGCCAATGGTTCTGTAGAAATCGATCAATTTTTAAAGAAACGGGCCAGTTTCTTGGATAAACTACGGGGATTATTGATGCGCTTAGAAGCTACGCCAAGTGATGGGGTAGGGCATGTGCAAAATGGTGTCAGTGATTTTCTAAGACAAATCATCCCTACCTTTAAACGCTCTCTTGAAGGGGCTATCAAAAGGGTCGAACGTGATATTGAGGGCACAAGGTCTTATTATAAGAAATTATGGGCAGTTCTTTTGGCTGGTGGGATACTATTTATCATCTTCGTGGTATTTTTTAATCAGCGCTATGTAATCCATCCCCTTTCGTCTGTTATGAGTGCATTGAATGACGCCTCTAAAGGGATCTTTAGAACGGTACTCATCCCCCACGGCCTTAAAGAGGTCAAGGGTATCATGACCCTCTACAATATATTTTCAAGCATGATGATGAACATATTCACCACCCTTCGGTCCCAGGAGGATATGATAGATCATGTGAGAGATGCGATTTCACATTCAGTAAAAAATATAGAGGACTTTAATGAGAAACTGGGTGGGGTTGCCAGTGGCCTTAGTGAGACCTCAGGCCATTCAAGTTTGAGTATAGAGGCAGTGAACAAGGCCATGCAGGATCTCTCCATAGCTGCCTCGGAGATAGCACATAATGTTCAAAAGGCAGCCGAAAGCGCCAATGGTGCCATGGAGTTGGGAACTATGGCCTCGTCTGCCATTGAACGTCTCAATCAGAGCTCTGAAAGGATAGGGGACGTGATAAAGGTGATCAGCACCATTGCAGAGCAGACAAATCTTTTGGCACTTAACGCCACCATTGAGGCAGCAAGGGCAGGGGAGGCAGGCAAGGGATTTGCCGTAGTAGCCAATGAAGTGAAGGAGCTTGCAAAACAGACTGCCCAGGCCACCGAGGAGATCACCCAGATGGTAAAGACCATCCAAGGAGATACCCAAGGGGCAGTGGAGTCTGTGAATCAGATGACCCAATCTGTAGAACAGGTCACAGACCTGGCCAATACCATAGCCAGTGCCACAGAAGAACAGACTGCCACTATATCGGAGATAACAGGAAACGTAGAGCAGGTGAGCAACCTAGTCGGTGGTCTTGAAACCCAGGCAACAGGCCTAAAAGAGGAGATGGAAAGGCTAGAAGATATGAACCGCGACCTAGTAGTATGTGCAAAGGGTATGGACATGGTCAAGGAAGAGGCATCTAATCTCAATGCACAGATCATGGTGGACTCAGGCCTCACTCATGAGCTTATGGCGTTGATACCAGAAGAGCAAAGGGTGAATACAGTCCTATTTCAACACCTCCAGTGGCGTGAGAAGGTGGTGGGTGCCATTATCTCAAGGGTGCCTCCAGAGGTCGAGACAGATCCAACGCGTTGTGGGCTAGGGAGATTTCTCAAGTCCTACTCTCCCACTGAACATACAATAAAACAGATATTGGATCGTCTGATACCAGTGCACGAGACAATGCACCGCAGGGTAGTGGAGATACAGGACATGACAGTGAGGGGTGAAAGGCGTCAGACCATATTGAACTATTTCATAGAGAATGTTGAACCCCACTTCAATGAGGTCATCCTCCTCTTAAACAAGTGGAGTTCATTCTTAAGGGGACAGGGTAGCGATCTTGGGCTGGAAAATCCCAATGATAAGGTGAGAATGGCCGGAAATGTGGTTACACCACAACAAACTAGCGGGAGCCCTCGATTAAAAAACAATGAAATCGCCCAGAGGAATTTCATTAAATGGGGACCAAATTTTTCAGTGGGTATAAGAGAGATAGATGAACAGCACGAAAAACTCGTCTCAATGGTTAATCAGCTCTACGCAGCTTATCAAATGGGAAAAGACAGAGATGTGGCCTCAAAGCTACTGGATGAACTCATAAATTATACCATCTATCACTTTAATACAGAAGAAAGATATTTTGATCAGTTTGGCTATCCAGAGGCAGATTCACACAAGCGGATCCACGAAGAGCTTGCAAAGAAGGTACTCCGATTTAAAGATCGACTCGATAGAGGCGAGACAGGGGTTGCAAGGGAACTCCTCAATTTTTTGAAGGATTGGCTGTCCAATCACATTTGTATTACAGACAGGCGGTACTCCAGTTTTTTCCACGAGAAAGGATTAAAATAAAAATAGTATTGACTTTTAACTAAAAAAGATTATCATTCACAAAAAAAGTGGAGGTTAGCCATGCAGAAGATGGAATGCCCTTGTGGCTACATCTATGACCCAGAGGTAGGAGACCCAGACAATGGCATAGAGCCAGGCACACCTTTTGAAGACCTGCCAGACGATTGGGTGTGTCCAAAGTGCGGGGCAGAAAAAGAGCACTTTTACCCAGCGGATTAAAGACTAAAAAACAGCCAACGGCCCAGTGATTGCTGGGCCTTTTTTATTGGTCATAATCCTTTAATGCAGGTAGTGAAAAATAGAATATAGTGCCGTCCTTGCGATTAGGTAAAGGACTAATTAGGCCAATATTGCCCCCATGTGCCTGGATGATCTCTTTACAAAAGGATAGACCAAGCCCCACCCCAAAGAAACAACTCTTTTCTCTGTCTTTGTCGCCTTTTACGAATGGATCAAAGATCTGGTCTTTCACCTCTTCTGGGATGGGAACCCCTTTATTTTCCACTGCACATAAAATCTCGCCCCTTTTCACGTCCTTCACCTTTAGTGGAAGGTCTCTTTCCGGCCTCTGGTAAAAGGCGTGGACAGTTATATTGGAGTCCATGGGCGAGTGTTTAATTGCATTGTCCATGAGATTTGTGAGCACGCGTCCTATAAGCCTTCGATCTGCTTTAATAATAAGACCTTCTTCCAATAGCCCCTTTTTAATCTCGATACCCTTTCTAGAGGCGCTGCCCTCCTCCAAAAAAATGGTCTCTTGGACTTGTTCGCCCAGGTCAAAGGCCTCCAGTTCTAGGTGGAGTCGCTTTTCCCTGGCCGCAGTAAGTGCCAGCATGTCTTCAAGGAGCTCAGATTCCTTTTGAATGGCGTTTTGCACTCTCGATATGATCTCCCTGTGCCTGTCCGTTAGACTATCATCCATAGCGAGGAGTGACAAAAATCCCATGGCACTGGTTAGCGGTGTCCTGAGGTCGTGGATCAGCATCCTGGTATGCCATTCACGTATCTCAAGTGCCTTTCGCGTCTGACAGCTCTCATGCCTCCACTTGTCTGTGGCCTGTTTTCTCCCGAGGATGGTCTGGAGTTTACTCGCCAAAAGCGTAGGGGTAACAGGCCGGCTTATATAGTCGTCTGCACCATATTGTAGGCCTTCTATGGCATGTTCATCATCCATGAGCTGGGCTGTCATGAGGACTACAGGTATGTCACAGGTCTTTTCATTTCCTTTTATCTGTTTACACAGTTCGAAACCGGTCATACCAGGCATCATCACGTCTGACAGCACTAGGTCTATGTCTCCAAGTTGGCTCTCGAGGATCTTTAGGGCCTCAATGCCACTCGTAGTGGAAATGACCCTGTAGCCCTCTCTTTTGAGGATTTCAGAAAAGACAAAAAGATTGTCCTCGAGGTCATCCACTAACAAAATTGTTGCCCTAACGGATTTTTCTCTCTCTGGCGTTGGCCTATTCATGGTCCTCTGTCCCCTATCTAGCCGTGTGTATCAAAGCCATTTTTCGAGAATAGAGAATAAGTCATTAGTATCAAAAGGTTTAGAGATATAATCATCCAGACCTGAATTTAGAATGAACTCCCTGTCGCCCTTCATGGCCTTTGCAGTAAGGGCGATTATTGGTGGAGGGCTACTACTTTTTATTCTTATCTCTCGAGTTGCACTTATACCGTCCATCTCTGGCATCTGTATATCCATGAGTATGAGGTCAGGCCGCTCCTTTAATGCGAGTTCCACTGCCTCTTTTCCATTGGAAGCATGAATGATCTCGAAACCCCTGGGTCTCAACATCTCATTCAATAGAAAGAAGTTGTCTGGATTGTCTTCTGCCACCAATATTTTGGGCCTCCTTTCTCCCTCATCCGTAGCATCTCCTTTTCCACCAGCCTCTCTTTTGGCCCTGTCCATGATCTCCTTGGGGAGTAGTAGGGCATTTATCTGGTTTTTAAGGTCCTCTTGTCTGATGTTTCCCTTCTGTAAGATGGACTTCACATTGGGGGGAAAGAGTCGCTTTGTATCGCTGTCCACATCTAGGCTACTCAATACCAAGACTGGGATGTCCCTGGTGGCGTCGTCTCTCGTCATCTCTCGTAAAAATGCAAAACCATCCATTACTGGCATCTTGAGGTCGAGCAACACGATGTCGGGCAATTGCTCCCTGAGTACCTTGAGTCCTACCAATGGGTTGCTACAATAGAGTACCTCAAAACCGGCCTGTTTTAGTGCTGTGCTGACCTCTTTTCCAACCAGTAGGTCATCATCTACCAAAAGGACCCTCTTTGAACTCTGGCGGTCATCCACCTCCTTAGGGGCGTCTTCGCCTGGAGAGGCGCTTTCTTGTGGGTAGAGAAGTGTATTTTTTAGCCTCTTTTTCCATTCCTCATCGGGCATCCTGTATTTGCTCCTGCGGTCCACAGGGATCAGGACCTTGAATGTGGTCCCCTTGCCTACCTCACTCTCTACACTAATCTCCCCTCCCAAAAGGGTGGAGAGCTTCTTGCATATGCTTAGTCCAAGGCCAGTACCTCCATATTTTCGGGTATATGACCCATCAACCTGTCTAAAGGGCTCGAAGATGAACTCTAGGGCATCCTCTGGTATCCCAATACCCGTGTCTGAGACGGTAAACCTGATAAAGTCCCTATCCTTTCCCTCTACTCCGTCTACTTTCAGTAGGACCATCCCAGATTCAGTGAACTTTATGGCGTTCCCTAGGAGATTGACCAGGATTTGGCGCACCTTTTTTGAGTCTGAATAGATGGTCTTTGGGGCATGGTCTATGTCGCACTTGAATTCGAGGCCCTTTGACTCTGCGAGGGGAAGCATCGCCTTACATACACCTGTGACAAAGTCTGGCACATATATAATGTCGTAGTGAAGCTCTTCCCGCCCAGATTCGATACGTGTGAGATCGAGTATGTCGTTTATGAGGTCCAGCAGATTTTGTCCGTTTCTCAATACTATGTCCAGATACTCCTGTTGCCTTGGTGAGAGTGGGTGCTCTTGGTCCTCTTTGAGTAGCCGTACGAGGCCCAGTATGGAATTAAGTGGGGTGCGGAGTTCGTGGCTCATATTAGACAGGAATACAGACTTCATCCTGTTGGCCTCTTCAGCCTCGATACTCTTTTGTTCAAGGGCGTCCTTCTGCGCAGCTAGCTCCTCTGCCTGTGCCTGTATCTCCTCTGTCTGGGCCATTAATTCTTCGCTCTGTGCCTGGAGTTCCTCGTTTTGTGCCTGGAGCCTTTCATTCTTTTCCTGCAGTTCCTGTTGAAGTCCCTTGAGCCGCTCTATGAAAAATGCATTCTGGATGGCCACTGCCAGTTGTCCGCAAAGTCCCTTGAAGAAAGGGCCATAGGGTTTTAGCGATTGAAGAGAAGAGAGTTCCAACATGCCAAGGCGATTTTCCTTTATAGTAAAGGGGAGGAAAACGAGGTGGAGGCGTTTGGCTTCGAAGAGGCCTGATTTCAACTTCATATAGTCAGGTGGTACATCCTCCAAGAAATAGGCCTCTTTTCTCTTGAAGACCTCACCGAAGAGCCCTTCTTTGCACCCTATAGGGGGTGGCGTGTGTGTTAGACCAATACCGTGGACACCTACTAGGGTCTCTCCATCGTCATGGCTCACCACATAAAAGGCACCAGAGAGAATTGGTAGAAACTCTACAAGGGCTTCCAGTACGCGTTGCGCCATGGCCTCGATCTCCACCTCTTCATTCAAGATCTTGGAGATCTCATATCCAAGTTCCAACTCCTTTAGACGATGCTCTAACTCCCTGTTTTTCTTCTCAAGGCTCTTGGAGAAGGCCATGAGGTCGCTCTGATCTGTAATGGCCTCGATGATCCCAATAATCTCACCCTTTTCATTAAAAAAAGGTGTCGCCCTGCATGTGGCTGGAAACGAAGTACCGTTCCACAATATGCATTCAAAGTGCTGTACCACCTCCCTTTCACCATTGAGGATGAGCCTTACAGGGCATTCGTCTGTATTGCAGAGGGTATCGCTCCTGGCGATCTCATAGCAGCGTTTACCAATGATCTGTGGATCCAACACCTGGCACAACGAATTCATGGCCGGGTTGTGGGCGAGGATTGAAAAGTCTGTACCTACAATCCTTATGGGAGTAAGACCCTGGTGGTACAACTGATAAACCGCCTCGTAGGTCAATATCCCATCGTCATCATATATGGAAATCGTGGGATTTTTGCGAGGAATGGGTATCATGGACTTTAAGTCTCCTTGACGTAAATCTTGTGTTCTCTACTAAAGAGGGTGAATTTTTCCCTCATATGTCCTGAAAGACCTTCTGCCTTACCTAGAACGAGAAAACCCTTTGGCCTCAAGGCCTGATAGACCTTGTGGAGCATGCGCGCCTTCATCTGGTCGTCATAGTATATGAGCACATTTCTGAGAAACACCATGTCGAACTCTGCAAATACACCGCTAGGGGGCGAAGTGAATTCCTGTGTGGTGCAGTCAAACTGGAGGAAGAACACCATTTCTTTGAGGGATGGGGCCACTGCATAGAGTTCTTCTTCACTCGATTGTAGTCTAGTAAAATATGAGGGATATTCTACAAGGGCGCTGGCCACTGATTCTGGCGAATAAATGCCCCGCTGTGCCATCTTTATGGCCACAGGGTCCACATCTGAGCCAATGATCGTTGCCTCCACACCGTTTGCCCATGGTCTTTCCCTTTTGAATTCGAGAATGAGTATGCCTACGGAATATGCCTCTTCCCCAGTGGCACATGCGGCACACCAGACCCTCACAGGCCCCCTCTGTCTAAAAAGTTCTGGCAACACAGCATCCTTTATGGTGTGGAACACCTTGGGATCTCGAAAAAATTTACTCACCTTTATTGTGAGAGAATCAAACAGTCTTTGATATTCGGTTGGTTCTCGTTTGAGGAGCCTCAGATAGTCCTGTAAGGTATGGCACCTGGTGAGAATGAGCCTCCTGTTTATACGGCGAAGGAGGGTCGTCTTCTTGAAGTGGGAAAAGGGGCACCCAGACCACTTCTCCATTAGGGAGACGATCTCATCGAGGGCATTCCTCTCATCATTGGCCATGGGTGAACAATATTCTCGGTACATATTCTATGATCTCAGTTACTGTCCCCTCATCCATTTTCAAGAGGGCAAGTGTGTCTGTATCTAATATGTTGGACATGGTGTCGCACCCAAGACCAATACCTAGCATGTTACATATATAATTTGACACATGGACAATACCCACGAGTTCTTTTGAGTCATCTGTCTTGTGTGGTTCGTGATGGTATGAAATGGCCCTTACTAGGGCATTGGGTAGGCCCCATTCTTGGGCCACAAATTTCCCCAATTCAGCATGGTCTGTTCCAAGGCACTCCTTTTCTGCCAAAAAGAAGGGGATCCTCTTTATTGATGCACTCATCTTAACAGTAATAAAGGTATTGGTAAAATTTTGTTCTACCAAAATCTTGCCTATATCGTGCATCAAGGCAGCCAGATACGCCTCTTCTGGGTCTGCAATTGCCAGTCTGTCTGCCAAAAATTGGGACAGTTCAGCACAGGCTACTGCGTGGTGAAAGAAGGCCTGGTCATCGAGCTCGTAGCCTTTAAATGGCTTGCTGTATAGCCCTTTTATGCACGCCTGCATGACGATCTTCTTAAACGTAGTAGTGCCCAGTAGGTTAATGGCATGGGATAGCTTGGTGATCTGGCGCTGTAGTCCATAGCGTGCAGAATTGACAATTCCGAGGATGCGGCCACAGAGTACCTGGTCCTTTAATATGAGTTCTTCCAATTCCCTGAAGCATATATCGTCACCCCTTACCAGTTGAAGCGCCCTTATGGCCACATTGGAGTCTGGCTTAAGTTCACTCGCCATCTTTCTAAGGCTATTTTCATCCAGTCTTGGGGCCTTGGGGCGTGGTTCGTCTTTGTCCCCTATAAGACCTCCTTTTGCCCCCCTTGATCGTTTTATCTCCACCTCTCCTGTGGGAAGAGTCAACTTGAGTCTTCTTCCCACAGAGCCACCCACATCCATGGAAATAATTGGGATCGCGTATGCATCTAGGATTTCCTTGGCCTTAATGGTGTTTCGTTTGCCGATATTGAGGTCTTGGATAGCCCCCTTTGTTACGATGTGGGCTCCGCCTGCCATGTGGGCGACAATCCCAGACATAGTGGCACCCTTTTCGAGCAGAGCATCAATGAGTGCTGGTATTGCACTTTGTGCATAGTAAAGAGGGGTCTCCTCCATCTTGTGTGTGGGGCCAGAGGGGAGTAGCACATGTACTACTCCACCTGCCTGTGCATCCTGATCATAAAGGGCAAGCCCAATACAGGAGCCAAGCAGTGTCTCAAGCACTGCCTCCTCCCGGCAGGATACTACCATGTCTCCGGGTTCGATAAGTGTGTATTTCATTTTTTGATGGGTGCACGCACCCAACTACCGTGAACGCCGTGGTCACCCACAAGACTCGAGGTGCGCCATCTTCTTTTTGTATTCCTCGTAAGAGATTTCACCATTTATATATCTTCTATGCACCTTCTTTTTCGGATCTTCAAGGAATTTTTTTAAAAAATTTTTTTCTTTTGTGAGGAACAGTACAAAGATGATGACAACGAGTCCAAAGAACACTAAGACGCTCTGTAGATCACTCATGGCCAAGACTCCATGTGGGATGCAAAATGATTCGTTATTGTACCAACTTTTAGGAGGTGTGGCAAACTTGTCAAACTCCTCTCTCTGGTGCTATAAAAATGGTTAATAAAAATTTTATTGGGGGCGCTGGTATGGTTCTCTCTGCAGGGGTCATTGTAGTTAGAAGGGAGGATGGAAAGTGGTATTACCTCCTCCTTCGGGCATTTGGGTATTGGGATTTTCCAAAGGGAATTGTGGAAGAGGGTGAAGATCCCCTAGATGCAGCCATTCGCGAGGTGGAGGAAGAGACTGGGATAAACGACCTAACCTTCCACTGGGGACCTGTCTATAAGGAGAGTGCCCCTTACCTTGGTGGGAGAAAGAAGGCTAGGTATTATGTGGCAGAGACCAAGACCAAAGATGTGGAGCTCAGGGTGAATCCAGAACTAGGACATCCAGAACACGACGCCTATAGGTGGGTAGATTTTGATGAAGCTATGGCCATGCTTGCAGAACGGGTAAAGCCATGTATCACATGGGCCCGTGATCTGATCGAATCCCAGCCCCCAGGAGGCCAAGATATGGATGAAGGCAGATAAAGACTGGGACCTCCCTTAAGACCTTTTTCATGCGCCCCTTATCTTCAAAAAAGTCTCGAAATCCAAGGTCCAAAAAGGCCTCTTTGATCTTTGGGGCAATGCCTCCAGCAATGTACACACCACCAAAGGCGAGAGTCTTTAGGGCGAGATTTGCTGCCTCCCTGGCATAGGCCCTTATAAAGAGCCTCACGCACTTAAGTGCAGTGTCTTCTCCCCTTACAAGCGCCCTTTCTACCACCTCTTTTGGGGTAATGACTTCCCCCTTAAAGTACTCATACGTATGTTGGATGCCAGGCCCAGAGACCACCCTCTCCACACTCACATGGCCAAACCTCTTCTGGAGGAACTTATAAAGGCCCCATTCATCCTCATCCATTGGCGAAAAGTCTGTGTGGCCACCCTCTGTGGGGAGGATGTGAAACCCCTTTGTCTCACAAGGGACGATGATGGCCTCGCCAAGTCCTGTCCCTGCCCCCAACACGCACCGTGTGCCCTCTCTGGGCCTTACACCGCCCAACTCAAAGAGTTCCTCTTTTTTTAGGGCAGTGACCCCCCACGCCGCTGCCTCAAAGTCGTTCAATAGATAGACCCTGGCGCCCATCTCCTCTTTAAGGGCCTTTGCATCTATGGTCCAGGGAAGGTTGACACCTCGTGCCACACCATCCTCCACTGTTCCTGCTACCCCAATGGAAAGACAATTTACCTCGTTGCTCTCAAGACCACGTTCTCTTATATAGGTCTTTAGGATCGCCTCAAAACTCTCGAACCCAGACGATGGCCAGACACGCACTGCCTCAAGTTCCCTATTGGCGTATTGGGCGAGTCTTGAGTTAGTCCCCCCTATGTCTGCCACAATGGTCAAGGCCATCTTCACATTCTAATATGCTCTGAAAGCCCCTTGGTCAGGTCGAGAACCCGTTCTGCCAACTCCTCACTCAGAAGCCCTGTCCCGCAACTTGGCGTAATAAGGCTTGAGCGGACGATCTCCTCCCTTGTAAGGCCAAGGGCCTTTTGGGCCTCAAAGAATCTATTGGCGAGATCCTCCACGCTCGCATCCACTATATCGTCTTCCCTCTGGGTGGGGACGAGTCCCCATGCAATTACTCCACCCCGCTCAAGAAAGCCCAGTATCTCATCCTTAAATATGAGGAATCGGTCGAGGTATCCAAATGCATCGAAGCTAATAATATCTAGCTCAAGTACTGGGTCCAAGAGGAGGGACCACTCTGTATTGGCGCACACATGGATTCCACAAAGTGCATCTGCCTGGTGCACCTCGTCGATTACGGACTTTAAGTCCTTTTGTACCTCTTCACGCTTCATTCCCACCATGGTGGACGAGCCAAAGCCGGCAAGTGCTGGTTCATCCAAAAAGACAATGGCACGATCGGCCCTTTCCCTGAGCTTCTTGGCCTGAAATGCCGCCTTTAGCCCCACCCCTTGGACAATGGCCTCTTTGAGCTGTGGGTTGTAGTAGGTGAGCCTTCCATCCTTCTCTTTTAGACCAGTTAGGAGGGTAAAGGGCCCTGTGATCTGGCCCTTGAGGGCATATGGAGGTGGGTTGAGCCCCTCAACCTTTTTCAAAAAGATGAAAAGACCCGGGGCGCGTTCCTTAGAGATGGCGAATATGGAGTCCTCAATGGCCTTAGCACCCTCTTTTACTGCAAGGTATTCCTCAAAAAAGGCGAGAAAGTCCTGTTCAAATGTGGGTGAATTCGTGTCGAAATAGATGGACCCACCTTCTTCGTCCTCTACGAGCCCTGGAAAGCCCTCTACAAATTGGGTGAGCAGACGCTCTTTGGGATACTTGGGGAGTTGGACCCATATGGGGCAATCCTCCATATACTTTAGCACAAGGTCTTGGGCGGTCTCATGGTCTCTGTGGGGGAGGCTCCCTATGAGGGTGGCCATCGCCCCTGGTCTAAAATTATCTAAAGGTGCCATGCCTATTGCTCCTTTCTCGATGATGGCCCATTTGCTAGGGCTTGTAGACGATCTCGTACTGTTCTACGTGTAGTTCTGGCCTTGATACTATGGTGATGGACTTTTTCAAGAAGTCCTCCAGATACTCCAGATGGTGTGCCTCATGATTGAGCACGAGGTCGCCCACCCTGGGGTGAACATGGATCTCGATCTCAGAACAGTTTGCCCACCTTGCCTCGCTTTTAACACGCCTAAAGATGTCGTAGGCCATAGTGCGTCGCGACCGCAATATGCCCTCTCCTTCACAGTAGAAACATGGTTCACTCATGATGCGCGACAGGCTGTCGCGATTTCGCTTTCTCGTCATCTGGATGAGGCCTATCTCCGACATCTTGAGTATGTTGGTCTTACACTTGTCCTTGCTCACGGCCTTTGAAAGGGCCTTGAAGACCTCTTCCCTGTGGGTGGGATTTTCCATGTCAATAAAATCTATTATGATGATCCCACCTATGTTCCTGAGCCTCAACTGGTAGGCGATCTCCTTCACTGCCTCGAGATTGGTCTTTAAGATGGTGTCTTCTAGGTGGCGTTTCCCTACATATTTACCAGTATTCACATCTATTGCAGTGAGGGCCTCTGTGCTCTCTATTACGATGTAGCCCCCAGATTTGAGCCACACCTTTTTCCCCAGGACCTTTGTAAGCTCCATCTCTATGCCAAAGGCCTCGAAGATGGGCTGTGGATAGTCGTAATACTCTACCCTTGGCCTGAGTTCATGGCAGAAGTTGTCCACAAACTCTACGATCCTGGCATAGGCGGTCTCAGAGTCCACCACTAGGCGCTTTACATCCCCTGTGAATAGGTCCCGTACTGCTCTAAGCGTTATGTCCAGGTCCTCATATATGAGCCCAGGTACCTGGATGGAGGAGGCCTTTTTCTGGATATTTTCCCAGAGCTTTATGAGGAATTCCATCTCGCTCTGTATGTCTATGGCACTTGTACCCTCACTTGCAGTCCTAGCAATGAACCCGAGCCCCTGTGGCCTCAGGGCCTCAATGAGGTCCCTTAACCGCTTTCTCTCCTTTTCGTCCTTGATCCGCCTGGATATGCCCACGTGGTTCATAGTGGGCATGAGTACGAGATACCTCCCTGGAAGCGATATGTGAGACGTGACCCTGGCGCCCTTGGTCCCCAAAGGGCCCTTGGAGACCTGTACCAGGATCTCTTGGCCATTGTGAAGGAGGTCTTCGATGCGAAATGGGGGGGCCTCGTAGTGGAGCGGATGCTCTTCCTCCTCTTCCAGAAATTCATAGTCTGCTCGACCTAGCATCATCTCGAACTCTGGCAGGTGGTCGTATATGTCGGTGACATATAGGAAGGCAGTGCGCTGGAGCCCTATCTCTACAAAGGCAGCCTGCATCCCAGGTAGTACCCGTACCACCTTACCCTTGTAGATATTCCCCACATAGCCCCGCTCTGCCTCGCGTTCCACATGGAATTCCACTACAGTCCCATTTTCCAGCAGTGCCACCCGTGTCTCCCAGGGCTCTACATTTATGATGAGTTCACTTGCCATCAGATATCGCTGTATCCTTTCACCAGCACCTGTCTACGTCCCATGGAGTCTGCGGGACTGACGATCCCGTCCCGTTCCATCTGTTCTATCATGCGGGCAGCGCGATTATAGCCCACCCTGAGCCTCCTTTGTATCATGGAAATGGACGCCTGACCAGACTGGGTGACGATATCGATGGCCTGGTCATAGAGAGCATCCTTGAAGTCTCCCTTGCCACCAACATGGTCTGAATCGTCCTCTTCCTGGTCTTTGGGCTCGGTGACGCTGAGATCGTAATTGGGGCTCCCCTGGCCACGCCAGAAGTCTGTAACTGCCTTTATCTCTTCTTCTGAGCAGTAGGCGCCATGGATGCGCTCTAGGTTGGATGAGCCTGGTGGGAGAAAGAGCATGTCTCCAAGGCCTAGTAGCCTCTCTGCCCCTCCAGTGTCGAGGATCGTGCGCGAGTCCACCTTGGACGACACCTTGAAAGACAACCTTGCAGGGAAGTTTGCCTTTATGAGCCCTGTCAACACATCCACACTGGGCCTCTGGGTAGCCACTATGAGGTGTATACCTGCGGCCCTGGCCATCTGGGCGAGCCTTGCTATGGCGCCCTCTACCTCCTTTGAAGAGACCATCATGAGGTCTGCAAGCTCGTCTATTATTATCACAAGATAGGGAAGCTCTCTCCTTTCTTCCTCCTCTCCATTTTTCAGTGCCCCCTCTTTACGGATCTTCTTGTTGTATGTGTTTATGTTTCTTGAGCCAGTGGACTCGAGTAGCTCGTAGCGCCTCTCCATCTCTTGGACTGCCCAACGGAGTGCCTGGGTGGCCTCTTTGGGATTACTCACCACAGGGTGGAGCAGGTGGGGTATCCCATCGTAGAGGGAGAGTTCAATCCTCTTAGGATCTACCATGAGGAGCCTCAGATCTGTGGGGAGGTGCCTAAAAAGGAGGCTACAGATCATGGCATTTAGACCAACGCTCTTCCCAGTACCTGTGGCACCTGCAATGAGAAGGTGTGGCATCTTTGCGAGATCCGTTATCACTGGTTCGCCTATCACGTCCTTTCCCAGTGCCAGGGGCAGCACCCACCTCTTCTCTCTGAATATGTCTGAACTGAGTATCTCCTTTAGATAGACAATGTGCCTCTTTTGATTGGCAAGTTCGATCCCTATTACAGACTTTCCAGGTATTGGGGCGACTATGCGAACACTATGAGACTTTAGGGCCAGGGCAATGTCGTCCTGTAACGAGGCCACCTTGTTGATCTTTACACCTGGGGCAGGGCTGAATTCGTACATGGTGACCACAGGCCCTGGACATATCTCTACTACCTTGCCTTTGACCCCGAAATCGAGGAGTTTTTGTTCGAGCACCCTGGCATTTTCATAAAATTGTTCCTCGTCAAGCTCCATCTCCACATCTGGAGGGTCTTTGAGTAGGTCTAGGTGGGGGAGCACAAAGCTACCCTCAACGGCCTGTGTCACTGGAAAGTGCTCTGATTTTTGGTCGGTATCTCCTCCCTGCTGTCCTCGGTTTGCCCTGGACGATGTCCACTTGGGGTCTGCTATCCTGGGAAGCGTTTGATCTTCAATCTGTTCATCTCTTTCTTCCATCTCGGTCTTCTTACCTCTGGGGCGGCCTTTTTTGGTATTGATCCTATCCTTCTTTATAGAGAGCTCTTCCTCTTCTCTCCTTGTAAAGAGTGAAATCAGGTGCTCAAATTCAAGGGTCGTCCCAATCATTATGCCAGAGACCATTGAGAATATAGAAAGTAGTACCACCCCCCCAACGCCTATCCATGTGACGAAAAAGTCCTTTAAATGTCGGCCTAAAAGCCCTCCAGGGGCCTCCCCTAAGAAGGTGTCATTGAAGAAGGCGAGACCCGTGGCAGCCCCAACCATGAAGAGCACAAGGCCTGCCCACAGATGGAGGTTAGAGGGTATGAAGGCCCTTGAGGCCTCAAAGAGGCCAAAGGCCGAGAGGAGGAGCGCCAACGGGAAGGCCCACGCCACTAGCCCAAAGAGGCTTATGAGAAAATCTGCCATGCTCGCTCCCACAGGCCCCATGAGATTTTCGCTGGGGCCAAGGGGATATGCAGTGAGCGAAGGGTCCTTTGGTGTATATGTGGCAAGGGACAGGGCCAGGAAGATGGCCCCAACCACTAGGAGTAGGCAACTGAATTCACGCTTAATGAAATGCGGATTTTTTACATCCTGGCTATTGGCCATTTACCTTTTTCTCAAAGCAGTTCCAGTCAAATTTTTCTGCCATCTTTAAGACCTCGTCGGGTTTCATCTTGGTACCCACAAAATTGAGCATGGCGCCGTTGGGGTCCTTCTCTCCCCCAGGCTGTTTAAGTATTATGCTTACGGTGCTGGCGTCCTCCTGTTTATCGTGGGCTATTGTCACGGTCTTGCCCTTTATGGTCTTCATCTTCACAGAACCCTCTGAGGTCTCCATCTCAAAATCGCCCTCTAGGTTTGGCTGAGTCATGCCAGGGAAGGCCCCAGAGGTGAAGCTCACCTGTAACTCCTTTTCCCCTTTTGTATATTGTGTGTTCGCAGATACCATGTTCATGCCAGCATAGTTCATGCTCATGCCCTCCACCTTGCCCTTTTGCCAACCAGGGAGGTCTACAAAACAGGTCTTATAGACCTCAAATCCCCCAGCAGACGAGAGGGAGGGCATGAGAATGGAGAATGCCAACAGGGTTAAGACGAGATTTGCGATCTTTTTCTCATACCACTTGAACTTCATGCCAAATTTAATCATATTGAACCTCCATTTTCATTTTTTAATTGGGGTAACTTTAGGGTCAAAGGACCTGTTCGTAAAGAGGAACATTATAGGAGAGTGACAATTTATGAAGATCGCCATTTCCGGAAAGGGAGGGGTGGGAAAGAGCACTATAAGCGCCATCTTTTGTGAGGCGCTTAGAGAGTTGGGGAAGAGGGTGCTCGCCATCGACTCAGACCCAAGCCCACACCTTGCCCGTCTCTTGGGGTTCCCAGAACCAGAAAAGATTGTCCCCATTGCCCAGATGACTGAACTCTTGGAAGAGAGGAGCGGGCGCCAGGGCCCCTTCTACAATCTCAATCCCAAGGTGGATGACCTGCCAGAGCGGTTCCTGCTAGAGCGCGACAGGATTAAGCTCATGGTGGTGGGGGCAGTGCAAAAGGGTGGTGGCGGGTGCGCCTGTGCAGAGAATACTGTATTGAGGAACCTTGTGAATGCACTCCTCCTCGAACCAGAAGATGCCATTGTCATGGACATGGAGGCAGGGGTAGAGCACCTGGGGAGGGGGACCATCCAGAGTGTCGACCACCTGTTGATCGTGGTTGAACCATACAAGGGAAGCCTCGAGACCGCAAAAAAGATCGAGAGGCTTGCCAGGGACATCGGGCTTGAGAATACGAGGATAGTGGCAAACAAGGTCTCCACAGACGAAGACCGTGAATTTATAGAAGAGGGCTTAGGTGTAAAGGTATTCCTCTCTATACCGTACGACCCTGAGCTTAGGGCAGCAGAGAGGAGGGGAGGGCGTTTGTATGAGTACTGCCCTGTTGCCATAAAAGAGCTAGTAAAGGATGCCATAAAGAGACTTGAGGGATGAAAGGAAGATTCACAGGGCTAAAGGACGTCCAGAGCCTACCAGACCATAGGAATATCCCACTAAACCGAGTGGGAATCAAAAACATCCGCTATCCCATAACGGTCCTGGATAAGGCCAGGGGTATGCAGCATACAGTGGCCAATATAAACATGTACGTCAACCTGCCCCACCAGTTTAAGGGCACCCACATGAGTCGTTTTGTGGAGATCTTAAACGAGTACAGGGGAAACATAAGTGTCAAGACCTTTCAAAAGATCCTCCAAGAGATGAAGGATAGGCTTTCTAGCGACGAGGCCCACCTAGAGGTGGAGTTCCCCTACTTTATAGAAAAAAAGGCCCCTGTGACTGGGACCCCTGGACTTATGGAGTACTGGTGTGGATTACATGGGACTCTTCGGGAGCAACTGGACATGGTGGCACTGGCCAAGGTGCCCGTTACCACAGTGTGCCCCTGCTCAAAGGAGATCTCAGACTTTGGGGCCCACAACCAGAGGGGAGAAGTGAGGGTCTGGGTGAGGTTCAGGGAGTTCATCTGGCTGGAAGACCTAATAGAGTGTGTTGAGTGCGCTGCCTCATGCCAGGTCTTTTCCATATTAAAGCGACCAGACGAGAAGTATGTCACAGAACTCGCCTACAGTAATCCCATGTTCGTGGAAGACGTGGTGAGAAACGTCTTTCTGGGGCTCAAGAAGTTGAAGGGCATCTCATGGTTTTACGTAGAGGCAGAGAACTTCGAGTCCATCCACAACCACTCTGCCTATGCGTGCGTCGAGGCGAGCAATGGCAAGTAGGCAGGTTAAGATGGAGGAGGTGTGACTATCTCCTGCCCACCTCGCTGCCCACTGCCACATTTGCACCAGAAAAGGTGGCCATCTCGAGATAGATCTTAAGACCTGCGTCGATGATGGTCATGGCAAGTGCTGCACCAGTCCCTTCTCCCAGTCTTAGATCGAGGTCGAGTACTGGTCTTAGCCCCAGTGCCTCCATCTGTATCCTGTGCCCTTGTTCCACAGACATGTGCGAGGCAAACATGTAGTCAACGCTTAAGGGGGCCAGGCCCTTTGCAATGAGCGCCCCTGCCGTACTGATGAATCCATCCACCACAACAGGTATCCCAGATGCGGCACATCCTAGGATGAGTCCGCAGATGGCTGCAATCTCGTGGCCCCCCACCTTGGAGAGGCAGTCTAGGGCATCCATTGGGTCAGGTCTGTTAGTCTCAATGGCCCTCTTGATCACATCTATCTTCCTTTTGAGAGCCGCATCGTCTATGCCAGTACCCCTGCCAGTGACCACTTCTGGAGATTCACCAGTGATTACTGCAGTGATGGCACTGGCTGGTGTGGTATTACCGATACCCATCTCACCAGTGGCCAATATGCCATAGCCCCTTCTAACGGCGTCCTGGGCGAGTTCTGCACCATTCAAGATCCCCTCTATGGCCTCTTCTCTGGTCATGGCAGGGCCCTTTGTCATGTTTCTGGTGCCACGTGCCACCTTTTTCACTATAAGGCCGTCTGTCTCCTGGAATTCATAGTCCACCCCTGCATCCACAACAAATACGTCTGCACCTGCGTGTCGGGCAAGTACGTTTATGCCAGCTCCACCTCTCAAAAAGTTGAAGACCATCTGATAGGTGACCTCCTTGGGAAAGGCGCTTATGCCCTCCTCGGTCACTCCATGGTCGCCGGCAAATACGAAGACGGCCTTTTTGGGGATTTTGGGTGACAGATCTTGTGTGATGAGTATGTATCTCTTGGCGAGTTCTTCCAGTCGGCCAAGGCTTCCTTTGGGTTTTGTGAGATCGTCCAGGTGTGACTGGATATCGTCCTCAATGGAGTGGTCAATGGGCCGGATGGAGCCAATGAGTTCATCAAGGCTGTGCGTGGACATTCATCCCTCCAATCTCTTTTATATTTGTAGCTATGCCTGCCAATACGAAATATACGTCACTGGCAGCCTGGGCCATGCTCTGGTTTAGACTGCCGAGTAGGTCTCTATAGCGTCTGGAATAACTGTCCTGTGGGACTATGCCAAGGCCAATTTCATTTGTGACTACTATGACGTTTTGGGGGGTGGTGGAAAACCACTCGACAAGGCGCTCCATGTGCGATTCCGTCTCTTTTGGGGCCTGTTCCACCACATTTAAGAGCCACATGGTGAGGCAGTCTAGGAGGAGTACCCCATAGGGCAGTCCCTTTTGATCCCAGATCTGAATGGGTTCATCGAGGGTGTCCCAGAGGTGTGAGCGTTCTGCCTGGTGGAGCCTCACCTTCTCCCTCATCTCATCATCCAGGGGAAGACAGGTGGCTATGTAGAGGCCACGCTCCCCTGGTCCCAAGAGGGATTCACCGAGAGTGAGTGAAAAGCGCGTCTTTCCACTCTTAGCCCCACCTATGACGAGTACCCTCTTCATGGCATGGCTTTTTACACCAAAATGGCCTGGTGTGCACTATCAAAGAGCGCCATGCCCCACTCACTGGGTCTTTGATTGGTCTCTGCCATCTTTTAGGATACACCTGTTTTCACAGAGGCTGGTCTCTATCTGTATGGTGGCGTGTTCGATGCCAAAGCGCCTGTGGAGTTCTCGCTGGATGTTGCACAAAAAGTCGTTGTCGATCCTCTCGTTGTCCACAACCAGGTGCACAGTCAAGGCCACCTGTGTTGTACTGAGCGGCCATATGTGTAGGTCGTGGATCTGTCGTACCCCCTTTAGGCCAGATAGGTATTCTCTGATCCCTGCGATATCGATCCGTGCAGGCACAGCATCTATTATGTAGTTTAGAGATTCTTTGAAGAGATCCCATGTGCTGATGAAGATTACCCCAGCAATCACAAGGCTTACAGCGGAGTCGATCCAGTTCCAGCCCCAGGCCCAAATGGCCAGGCCAGCCACCACTACACCTAGAGATACTGCAGCATCGGCGGCCATGTGTAGAAAGGCGCCGCGGATGTTGAGGTCGTGCCTCTGGCCCTTTAAGAATAGGAGGGCAGTGGCAGTATTGATAAATACCCCTATGGCTGCCACTATTATAATGGTCTTTCCATAGAGGGGGTGTGGATGAATCAGGCGCACAATGGCCTCCCACGATATGCCACCTGTGACTGCAAGCAAGAGGATCGCACTGAGGAGAGAGGCCAGCACAGTGGTCTTTCCATATCCATACGTATGGCGTTCCGTGGTGGATCGCGTAGCAAGGAGGCTTGCACCCCATGCAAGTAGGAGGCTTAGGATGTCTATAAAGTTGTGGCCTGCATCTGCGATGAGGGCCAAGGAGCCCACAAGTGCCCCATATCCTGCCTCTACCACTACAAAGATCCCATTTAGGAAGACCCCTATGGCAAAGATTCGATTGTAGTCGGTGTATTCGTGGCGATGGTGGTGTCGTTGGTCCATTTCAATAAAACTATAGATCGCCAATGGGCGATACTCAACGATAAAGGTCTCAATGGGGTCGGGGTCAGCCCAAAGTGATTCATCTCGGCGAAACATCCTATGGCCTTTGTCATACTTGACATGGTCTTATAAACTTGTTAAGAGATTGATCTCCTAAAAGGTGCTAGTAGGCGCGTAGCTCAGGGGGAGAGCGCTACCTTGACGCGGTAGAAGTCGGCGGTTCGATCCCGCCCGCGCCTACCAATTTTTTTTGTATTTAGGACGTAGAGCAAATGCGATTTTCCAATATCAGACATCACCTATTAACATCGTACGGAGAGACTCCTCTCTTATAGAACCCTCCATGGAAGAACAACTCATCTCAATCAAGGTACACTCTGGGGAAGAAAAGGATGTAGCTGTCCCCAAAGGGACAAGCGCCTTTAACTGTCTGGTGCAGGCCCTAGGTAAATCCAAGGCCAAAAAGGCCATCTTTGTTGCAATAAATGGTGACCTTAAGGATGTTTCAACACCCTTAGAGGGGGAGTGTGATCTAGAACCCATATTCCCAGGGGATGAGAGGGCGCTTTCGGCCTACAGGCACTCATGTGCACATCTCATGGCCCAGGCCGTAAAGGAGTTGTTCCCAGCGGCAAAACTCGCCATTGGCCCCTCCACAGATGCGGGTTTTTACTACGACTTTGATGTGGACCATGGCTTTGATCCAGATGACCTAAAGGAGATCGAAAAGCGCATGAAGGCCCTTTCAAAGCGGGCCATACCCATAAGGCGCAGGGTCATGGAGATCGATGAGGCGATAGAATTCTTTAGGGAAAAGGGTGAGCAGTACAAGGTCGAACTCCTTGAAGAGTTGAAGGGAC
This sequence comes from Deltaproteobacteria bacterium, assembly GCA_015494155.1. Taxonomy (GTDB): domain Bacteria; phylum Desulfobacterota; class Dissulfuribacteria; order Dissulfuribacterales; family Dissulfuribacteraceae; genus WGBU01. The sequence goes on from WGBU01000011.1 coordinate 24,013, forward strand.
AGGGGGAAAGAGAGGTCTCCATCTATGAACAAGATGGTTTTTCCGATCTCTGCCGCGGCCCCCATGTACCCCATACGGGCCACTTAAAGGTATTCAAGCTCACCTCCCTTGCAGGTGCCTACTGGCGTGGAGATGAGAAGAACCCAATGCTCCAGAGGGTCTACGGCACTGCCTTTTTTACAAAAGACGAGTTGAAAGAGTATCTGGAGAGGCTAGAAGAGGCCAGGCGCAGGGACCACAGGCGGCTTGGAAAAGAGCTCGAACTCTTCTCCATCTCTGAAGATATTGGACCAGGGCTCATCTTGTGGCACCCAAAGGGTGCGCTCATAAGGAAGATGATCGAAGACTTCTGGCGCGATGAACACCTCAAGAGGGGCTATGAGATGCTCATAACCCCGCACATTGCCAAGCGGGACCTCTGGAAGACCAGCGGTCACCTGGACTTCTATGCGGAGAATATGTATTCCCCCATGGAGATAGACGAGGTAAGCTACCAGATCAAGCCCATGAACTGTCCATTTCACATCGCCATCTATAACAGCAGACGAAGGAGCTACAGGGAGTTTCCCATCAGGTGGTGTGAGCTTGGGACAGTTTATAGATATGAGCGTACGGGCACACTCCACGGGCTCATGCGCGTTAGGGGCTTTACCCAGGACGATGCCCACCTGTTCATACGGCCAGACCAACTGGACGAGGAGATAAAGGGCGTCCTGGACATGACACTCTATATGTTGAGGGTATTTGGCTTTGACAGATACGACATCTACCTCTCCACCAGGCCAGAGAAGTTTGTAGGTACAGAGGAGAATTGGGAGAGGGCCACTGCGGCCCTTGAGAATGCCTTGAAGGGCATGGGGCTACCCTATGAAGAAGACCCTGGAGAGGGGGTCTTCTATGGCCCAAAGATAGACATCAAGATAAGGGACTGTCTGGATCGCTCTTGGCAGTGTTCCACCATACAGGTGGATTTTAATCTTCCAGAGCGATTTGATGTGAAGTATATTGGTGAAGATGGTGAACCACACACACCCATCATGGTCCACAGGGCACTTTTGGGTTCCCTCGAGCGTTTTTTCGGGGTCTTGATCGAGCACTACGGAGGGGCATTCCCAGTGTGGCTCGCCCCAGTACAGGCAATAGTGCTCACAGTGACAGATAGGCACAATGAGTGGGCCAAAGAGGTGAAAGAGGTCATGCGGGGCCATGGCATTAGGGCAGAGGCAGACCTGAGGAACGAGAAGCTTGGAAAGAAGATAAGAGAGGCCCAACTCAAGAAGATCCCCTATATGCTCATTGTTGGGGACAAGGAGGTAGAGTCTAGGACTGTGAGCCCCAGGACCAGGGATGGCGTGGAGCACAGCGCCTTGGACATAGAGTCTATGGTGCGTCTCATTAAAGAGGAGGAAAAGAGGCCCTTTGAGGATGCCAGAGAGAGGGCCTAAGGCTCTGTTTAGGGATTGGGAGGTGTAGCATCGCTAAACAACAGAGTGTAAACGTCAACGATGCCATTAGGGCAAGTGAAGTAAGGCTTATTGACGAGAATGGCAAGCAGGTGGGGGTCATGCCCTTGAGGGAGGCACTCGAAAGGGCCCAGGACGTGGGGCTCGACCTCGTGGAGGTGGCACCCCAGGCAAAACCACCAGTTTGCCGCATTATGGACTATGGAAAGTACAAGTACGAGCAGAGTAAAAAGGCCCAGGAGGCGAGGAAAAAGCAGTCTTATATCCAGGTAAAAGAGGTCAAGATGAGGCCAAGGACAGATGTCCACGACCTGGAGGTGAAGAAGAAGCAGATACGAAAGTTCATTGGAGAGGGCAATAAGGTGAAGGTGACTGTGAGATTTAGGGGCCGTGAGATCGTCCATGCAGATATGGGAGTTGATCTATTGAAGCGGGTGGCAGACGAGATGAGCGAGATCGCAGTGGTGGAGCAGATGTCAAAGTTTGAAGGCCGTACTGTAACTATGGTACTTGCACCTAAGAAGGAAAAATAGTGATAAAAACTTCGCACTCTTAAGAGAGGAGAATAGAAGACCATGCCAAAGATCAAGACAAAGAGGGCAGCAGCCAAGAGGTTCAAGAGGACAGGTACTGGGAAGTTTGTACACTTTAAGCCATGTAAAAGCCACCTTCTCACCCACAAGTCGAGAAAGAGGAAGAGAAATCTGAGAAAGGACAAGGTGGCAAGCGAGGCAATGACACCCCAGATAAAGCGGATGTTACCATATTAAGATCAGCAGTAGATTACACGGAGGATTTCAATCATGCCAAGGGTAAAAAGAGGATTCAAGGCGAGGCGCCGTAGAAAGAAGATACTGAAGTTGGCAAAAGGGTATTTTGGGGCACGTTCAAGGTGTTACAAGCAGGCAAGGGCTGCTGTTGAAAAGGGCCTTACCTATGCATATCGCGACAGGAAGGTCAAAAAACGCCTATACAGAAGGCTCTGGATACAGAGGATCAATGCCGCATGCAGGATGCATGGCCTTTCCTATAGCAGGTTCGTGAATGGGCTGAAAAAGGCTGGGATAGCCTTAAATCGCAAGGTGCTCGCAGACCTTGCTGTAACAGAGCCCAAGGCATTCTCTGCCATTGTGGAGCGCGTCAAGGGCGCATAGGTGGGCCATGGCCTTATGAAAGAACGCCTTCACCAAATAAGACGAGAGGCCACAACCCTTATAGAAGAGGCAGAAGACGAGGAGTCCCTAGAGTCTTTACGCATAAAATATCTGGGTAGAAAAGGGGAACTCACTACCATCCTAAAGGGGGTGGGCACCCTTCCCCCAGAAGAGCGTCCACAGGTTGGTAAGCTTGCCAACCAGTTCAAGAAAGAGATAGAGGAGGCCATCAAGGCCAAGAAAAAGGCGCTCCTCGGCACGAGGCCTTTGAGGAAGGAGGGGTGGGTAGACCTCACTCTCCCTGGCCGTAATCTTCCTCTTGGAAGGCTTCACCCCATCACACAGGTGATGCGGGAGATCATCGAGTGTTTCACCAAGATGGGCTTCTCTGTTGCCACAGGCCCTGAGATTGAACTCGATTTTTTCAATTTCGAGGCGCTCAATATCCCGCCGGAGCACCCGGCCCGCGATATGCAAGACACCTTTTACATCTCCAAAGAGACACTCCTAAGGACCCACACGTCCCCTATCCAGATCCGAACCATGACTGGTGCAAGGCCGCCCTTGAGGATCATAGCCCCTGGCAAGGTATATAGGTGCGACTCAGATGTGACCCACACACCCATGTTTCACCAGGTAGAAGGGCTCTTAGTGGATAGAGGTGTCTCATTTGCGCAACTCAAGGGTATCCTCACTGCCTTTGCCCAGGCAATCTTTCACAGGGATACGAGACTCAGGTTCAGGCCCAGTTTCTTTCCATTTACAGAACCTAGCGCTGAGGTGGACATAGAATGTGTCATTTGTAAGGGCGCGGGTTGTAGGGTCTGTTCAGACACTGGTTGGATCGAGGTCTTGGGCTGTGGGCTCGTACACCCACAGGTGTTTAGAAACGTGGGGTATGACACAGAGGAATTTTCGGGTTTTGCATTTGGACTTGGGGTGGAGAGGATCACCATGTTGAAGTATGGAATTAATGATCTCAGGTTGTTTTTTGAGAACGACATCCGTTTCTTAGGGCAGTTTTAGGTATGTTGGTCCTAGGTTCTTGGCTAAGAGAGTTTGTACCCTTTAAGGAGAGCTATGAAGAGGTGGCGCATGCCCTCACCATGGCAGGCCTGGAGGTGGAGGGCCTTTATGAGGCGTTTAAGGATTTGAAGCAGGGCGTGGTCTCTGTGGTGGTGGAGTCTGTTGAGCCCATACCTGGAAGCTCAAAGCTCAAAAAGGTGGTCTGCTTCGACGGTGAGACGAGGCGCACTGTAGTATGTGGTGCGCCCAATGTGAGGGAGGGGATGCTCTGCCCACTAGTCGTACCAGGTACTCCCCTTCCAGGTGGTGTCGTAGTGGAAGAAAAGGAGATCATGGGTGTTGCTTCGAGCGGGATGCTCGCATCTCAGCAAGAGATTTTGACAGGCGAGGATGGCTCTGGCATCTGGGACCTGGGCGCAATCGGCGTGGATGGTCCTGGCAAGCGGCTTGAAGAGTTTTTCCCCTTAGACGATTGGGTATTCGAGATTGGTATCACCCCTAACAGGGCAGACTGCCTTAGTGTATTGGGGGTTAGCCGTGAGGTCTCTGCCATATACAAGATCTCCATAGAACATACCATCTATCAGGATGGGGCCAGGGCTGGAAAGGGCAGAGAAACAGAGTTCCCAGTAACTATAGAAGCCCCCCAATTCTGTATGCGCTACATGGCATCCATCATAAAGGGGGTGAGTGTAGGGGAGTCCCCTGTATGGCTGAAAAAGAGGCTTTTGGCCATGGGGGTGAGGCCAATCAACAATGTAGTGGACTGTACCAATTACTGTCTATTGGAACTTGGTCAGCCACTCCATGCCTTTGACTTGGCCCTTCTTAAAGGGCCTGCCATCAGGGTGAGAACCGCCTTGGATGGCGAACGGCTAGTGACGTTGGACGGAAAAGAGCGTGAGCTTACCAAAGAGATGCTCGTGATCGCAGACAGTGAGAGACCTGTGGCGGTTGCAGGTGTCATGGGAGGGGCAAACTCAGAGGTATCCCAGGAGACCAGAGACATACTCCTTGAAAGTGCCTGGTTTGAACCCAATCAGATAAGGCGCACAAGGAGGGCCTTAAAGCTCAATACAGAGGCCAGCTACAGGTTCGAGAGAGGTGTCGATCCTGTAATGGTGGAGGTGGCACTCAGGCGATGTGCCCACATGATATGTGAACTCTGTGGAGGCACCATAGAGGGCGAGGTGGATATATACCCAAGGCCATATGAACCAAGGAGTGTCGCATTTAGACCAGATCGGGTGAGTAGCCTCATTGGTCTGGATATACCAGGGCATGAACAGGTAGATATCCTGGGGGGCCTAGGACTCAGGGCAAAAGAGAATTCTCCTGTAGCCCAAGGTGATTACATCGAGGTAGAGGTACCTAGCTTCAGGCACGACATACGGGAAGAGATAGATATCGTAGAAGAGGTTGCCCGCTTGAAGGGTTTCTCCAAGATCCCCACCCTTTCACCCAGGGGAGAACTCATCCACTCCTTTACCCAGAATGAGGCAATAGATTTTATTAAAGGTCTCAAAGACATATTTTCTAGCCAGGGTGTTTTTGAGATCATATCTTATAGTTTTTGTTCAAAAAGAGAACTGGATGCCCTTGGATATCCAGCAGACCACCCTACCCGGGACCCAGTGGAGATACTAAACCCCCTCACAGAAGACCAGGCTGTGATGCGGACGAACCTACTCCCCTCTCTCCTACAGGCAGTGAAGCGGAATTTTTCGCGCATGAACATGAACCTCAGGCTCTTTGAGATTGGGCGCCGCTTTTTGAAGGACAATGCCTCGCCCACGGGTGTCAGGGAAGAGGATTGGCTTGGCTGTGCAGTGACGGGCAAGAGGTTCGATGAACATTGGGCGTGGCAGGACCATGAGGTAGATGTGTTTGATGTAAAGGGGCTTGCTGAAAATTGCCTGAGACTCCTCAGGGTGGATGGCTGGAGATTCGTACAGGATACTGCCTTGCTGCCACCATATTTCCAGGAGCAAGTGGCATCTGTCTGCGTGGACAAGACTGGACGGACCCTCGGTGCCATTGGCGAGCTCAAGGGAGAGGTGTTGGATGCATGGGAGATCGAGAGACCCGTCTTTTACCTCGAGTTTGACGTGGCAGCGCTTATGGCCTCCCCTAAGAGGCCAAAGGAGATGGAGGGGCTTCCAAGGTATCCTGCCTCCTATAGGGACGTGGCAATGATATTGGATGAGTCTATTTCCTATGGCGAGATAGCCCAATTTATAGCCTCTCGTAAAGAGGCACTCCTTGAAGACTTTTTCATATTCGATGTATATAGAGGTAAGCCAGTGCCCAAGGGGAAGAAGAGTATTGCACTCAGATTCATATATAGGGCAAAGGACCACACCCTTACAGACGAGGAGGTGGCTGAGGTTCACGAGAGGTTGGTTGGGTCTCTATTGGAACACTTTAAGGGAGAATTGAGGAGTTAAAACACCAAGTGCCTACCCTCACCAAGAAAGACATTGCGGTCCAGATCAGTAATGAGATGGGGTTTTCGGTAAGGGAGAGCAAGAGGATAGTGGACTCTTTCTTCAATGCAGTAAAGGGGCTACTCCAAGAGGGGCAAGAGGTGAAGCTCGTCCGGTTTGGTACGTTCATGCCCACCACTCGTGCCTATAGGTTTAAGGCGGGGACCAAGACCACTGTGGCGTTTCATCCCAGCCGGTGGCTCAAGGGGCGCCTAAATGGCGGAGAAAAAGTACTACAAGATTAGCGAGGTAAGCCGGATCACAGGAGTAGAACCCCACGTACTTCGCTATTGGGAACGGGAATTTGGTCAGATCAGGCCCCGCAGGGTCAGGGGCCAGAGACTTTACACAAAGAGACATTTAGATATCATCCTTGAGATCAAGCGACTCCTCTATGAGGAGGGCTTTACCATCTCTGGTGCGAGGAAGCGCCTTGAGGAATCGCCTGAAAAGAGGGGCATTACCCTCTCTGAGATTAGGCAGGAACTCTTAGAGCTATACACCATTTTAACAGACGGGAATCAAGATTCATGAAGGATAAGGATGTAAAGAGGCTCATCGAACTCAGGGAAAAGATCGATGCTTTAGACAAGGAGATCGTAGGACTCCTTCAAAAGCGGCTCGAAGTAGCCAAGGAGATTGGTAAAGAGAAGAGGAAATTTTCACCAGACGCCCTGGATGTTACGCGGGAACGCGAGGTCCTCCACCACATCCTCGACATTAATAAGGGCCTCTTCCCAGAGGACGGCCTCAAGGTCATATACTCAGAGATCATCTCTGCCTGTAGAAATGCCCAGAGGCCCGCACGCATAGGATACCTCGGACCTGAGACCACCTTTACCCACATGGCTGCCTGTAAATTCTTTGGTCACAGTCCAGACTTTATACCATTGCGTAACATAACAGAGGTATTCGAGGAGGTAGAAAGGCGGCGTACAGACTATGGAGTGGTGCCGTTGGAAAATTCAGTAGAGGGCACTGTGGCACTGACCCTAGATGGGCTACACGATTTTAAGGTGAAGGTGGTGGGCGAGGTCTATCTCCCCATATCGCACGATCTTATGAATCAGAGTGGTAGGATGGACAAGATAAAGCGCATCCTGTCTCATCCACACGCCCTGGCCCAGTGTAAGGGGTGGTTACAGAGAAATCTCCCTGCCGTACCCACAGAAGAGGTGGTGAGCACTGCACAGGCAGCAAGATGGGCGGCAGTGGACCCAGAGGTGGCAGCCATTGCAAGCCCACTGGCTGCTCAGACATATGAGCTACAGGTGGTGGCCAAGAGTATAGAAGACTTTGCAGGTAACACCACCCGTTTTCTCGTGCTGGGCCACTATTGTCCAAGGCCCAGTGGGAAAGACAAGACCAGTCTGTTGTTGAGCCTTGAGGATAGGCCTGGGTCCCTATTTAGGCTCTTGGAGCCTTTAGCAGAAAAAGGGATAAACCTCACTAAGATACAGTCACGACCAGTAAAAGACGAGCCGTGGCGCTACCTCTTTTACGTGGACATCCAGGGTCATATCGAAGACCCTGTTGTAAAGGAGGGGGTGGATGCCATCAGAAAAGGGTGCACATTCTTGGTGTGGCTGGGGAGCTATCCCATGGGGCTGCCCATTTAAAAAATGGGCGCAGGTGCCCCTAATCCTTTTTCTTTTCAGCCCTCTTTAGCTCTAGGATCTCAAATTTGACAAAGTCTAGCTCCCCTGAAGATGGGTCTTCGCTTAGGACCTTATTGTAGGCCTCTAGGGCAACATCTGCCTTGCCAGCCCCTTTTGCCACCCTAGCCTTGTCGAGGAGAGCGATCTTTTCAAGCCCCTTTGATACCTTGATTGCATCATCAAATTTTTTTAATGCCTCTCCTAGGTCTCCCTTTTCTTCGAGGCAATATCCCCAGCCAAGGAGTGCACTCTGTTTGACCACAGTGTGATCCGGTGCCTTTTGGGCCGCCTTTTTGAAATATTCGAGTGCCTTTTCCTGTGCCCCCTGGTCATAGTAAGCCCTTGCAATGATGTTGAGGGCAAGGCGAGCAGCGTCTGTAGAGCCGTGGTCTCGTATCACCTCTTCTAATACAGAGATGCGTTTTTCTGGCGATTTTTCGTAGAGGGCCTGCCCCATGAGGGTGGCTGCCTGGCTCTCCTGGCTCTCTTTGTAGTGGGAGTATCCAGAGATCAAAATAATACCCAGTACTAGTGCCAATGCGCCGGCCAAGATCTCTCTTGAATAACGCTTAACATAATCCCTAGCCTTTGGTGGCAGTAGGGAGAGGAGTTGGTTTAAAAATTCCTTAAAGTCCTCTTGTGGTGCCTCTATAGGTTGTCTCTTAGCCTCTTCTGTCATCTTGTGCTCCCCAAACTAATATATCTTAGTGTCCTCCAAAGAAATCGTCCCACCTGAATATAAGCGGTTGAGCCTCGGTGTCCAGTTCTTTTCCGTCTAGGATGGAGCCTATGAAAAGGGTGTGATCACCCACTTCAAAGTCATTTTCCACCTTACACTCGAGATATGCGTATGCATCTTTTAAGACTGGCGAGCCATTCTTGGCATATGTATGGGGTACATTCTCAAACTTATCCACCTTTCTACCAGACTTAAAACCAAAGTGCTTTGCCAGTTCCATTGCACCTTCTGGCAGTGCATTGATGCAAAATATGCCAGAATTCTTGATGAGTGAATAGGTGTAACGTTGAGGGGCTATGGCCACCCCCACAAGTGCAGGTCTGAATGATATCTGTGTTACCCAGGCGGCCGTCATACCATTGATCTTATCACCAGATTTTGCAGTTATAACATAGACGCCTGTAGGAGTTGCCCTGGATATTAAGGTCTGCATAGTCCCCTCCTTTCGCTATTCACTATAGTGATTTCTTTATACTATAGAGCTTGTCCCATGCCAAGAATTTGGAGTGCAAAGATCTCTTTCCGTAATTCACAAAAAGGCGATGGATGGCCCATGTAGAGTGATGATCAAATGGAACAATTTTAAACAAGTTTATGACTGATGGGTAAAATCAACGCTTCATTCTAATGTCTTGTTTTTTTTTAAAATTAGATTATACGTAAATTATTTAATCAAGCATTTTTGTATAGCCTCATAAAGGGGGACTACTAGGTCTAGATAAGACATCTAGGTCTAAGTTTACACAGACATGGAAGTATATTTCTTCCGAGATGAACCAATACTGACTAGAAAATAGGTGAAGGAGGACTAGTAGTGGAAAGAGGCATTATACGACTGGTATTTTTGTTTACCATTGTTGCGTTGTCATCTTTTATTTCTATTTCGGCTTCGGCAGAGGATTGTACATTTGGTTACAGTTACTATGAGCCTAGTGATAACAAGGTGATTTTGCCATGTATCGATGTGGACTCCCACTGTTATTATGCAGAGATCAGAATCACTCCAGACAACGAACTCGTCCTGGAAGAATTGACAGATACACAACTTGAAGTCCCCCTCACAAATGAATCGAACATTGTGGCTACATATATTCAGGAGTTAAATACGCTGGAAATCCCTGAACTGAGAATAGGTGGTCCATCTGGGGCCCTTGCAGGCCCATTTAAGGTCTCGCTCATCCCATATCTCGAGGACCACACAGTGAAGTTTAAAGTAGAAGAAATCAGCCCTACGCCCATGAGCAATATCTGTGAACTCTATAATACTAAACAAATGAAAGCGGTCATGGAAATTTTCACACCGCCTGGTGAAATAGAACGTGTTATAGGCTGCGTTGAATTCACTGGACCAAAGGAGTTTGTTGATGGGTGGATTAATATATTTAAAGCGAGTGAAGCCAATACAGGCGGATATGTGGCGTTCCAATACCTCAACTCATGCCCAAAAGCAGTGGCCGGTTGCCTTGCACACGAGGAGGAAAATGATCCAGAAAAGGGCCAGGTCTATATATACCATTACGAAGCTTCTACAGTGGATCAATTCAATCAATTTTGTAATGGACTGGCCAAAAGTGAATTTGGGTGGGGCTCCCTATTCTTTGGTACATATGGTCTCGATGTAGTGTATGGGACAACAAACTAAGATCGCCAAACTAGTGCTAACAAAGACCAGTCTTGTCCCTTTAGGCTGAAATGGTATTCAGAACCCCGAGTAAAAAAGCATATCTTGTAAGATATGCTTATCTTAAAGGGATCTTTAAGGGTATCAAAAAGACGAATTTAGCTATGAGGCGTCTATGAGGTGTCCAACTGAAATTGTGTGGTGCCGGAGGCGAGAGTCGAACTCGCACGGCCCGAAGGCCACTGGATTTTGAGTCCAGCGCGTCTACCAGTTCCACCACTCCGGCACTGGCAATGAAATACCAAATGAGGCCGAAAAAGTCAATTTAAAACCTCAGCCACCTTGTGGAGTATCCTTAGTGCCACATCCGCCTTATGCATGATGGGGAGTTCTTCTATCTCCTTGGTCTTTCCCATTATCAATGTAACTTTATTGGTATCCACATCGAATCCGGCCCCTGGCTCTGTGACATTATTGGCCACCATGATGTCCACAGGCTTTTTCTCTATCTTTTTTAGGGCATTTTTAACAAGGTCTCCAGTCTCTGCAGAGAAGCCTACTATACACTGTTTGGTAGATCTATTTTTAAGGATATAGTCCAAGATGTCGGTAGTTTCTTGGAGGGAGAGGGCGAGCCCCATACCCCCTACGGCGTCTTTTTTTAATTTTTTTGCCAACCTTTCTCTAGGGGTGAAGTCTGCCACTGCTGCTGCCATGATAATACAGTCCATGCGATCTTTATGCATTTTAACTGCATTAAGCATCTCCTCTGCCGTTTCAACACTTACAAATTCGTCGACCTTTGGAGGGCTTAGGCAGGTAGGGCCAGAGACCAACACCACTGAGGCGCCGAGAGATTTGGCCGCCCACGCCAACTCAAAACCCATCTTACCGGATGAACGATTAGAGATGTAGCGTACGGGGTCAATGGGCTCACGGGTCGGTCCTGCGGTTATGAGTACCTTTTTTTGCTTCAAGGGCTTTGGTAGCAAGGCAGATTGAATGGCATGGATAAAGGCATCGAACGAGACCAGCCGCCCTCTTCCCTCTTCTCCGCAGGCCATAGGGCCACTTTCTGGCTCTACCACTGTATGACCAAGGGAGGTGAGGGTCTCAATATTGCGTTTGACCGCTGGGTTCTCATACATGGCCCCATTCATGGCAGGAAAAAATATTGCCCCTCCTCTGTAGGCTAGGAGCATGGTGCTTAGGAGGTCATCTGCTATGCCAGCCGCTGCCTTTCCAATGAAATTTGCAGTGGCAGGACATATGACAAATAGGTCGGCCCACCTGGGGAGATCTATGTGGTGAAAGGGGTTCCCTGGGTCAAATGCATCTGCTCCTGTTGTGGCATGTACACCAGATAGGGCTGAAAATGTGAGCTCTGTCACAAAGCGTCTGGCGTTTTCCGTGAGAACTGGAGAGACCTCGGCCCCAAATCCCTTAAGACCACGGCAATAATAAGCGGCCTTATAGGATGCAATCCCCCCTGTTACCCCAAAGAGGATCTTTTTTCCGGCAATCCCTATTCCGTTGCCCCAAGGGGTTCGCTCAACCATATCTCTACCTTGGTGGTAAAGGGGGACTCTTTGATCTTGATGAGGCACTGTGCCCCAATGTCCTTTGAAAAGGCCAAGAATATACCCTTGCCTGTGAGGGAGCCCTGGAGGTTCCAACCATGCTTTGGCAGGTTCTCTAGAAAGAATTGTTCTAGGCTTGATGAGGTCACGCGCCCCTTATATGTGATGATCCCACCCTGATAGTTAGGGGTCCTTATGAGGGTGGATTCATCCAGTACCAAGTTCAATTCCACAGGTACAGGGAGGTCGGGGAACTGGTACTGAGTAGTCTGGGCCTGGGGGTTGGATATAGGGTTTTCATCTGAAATATTCGCCTCACTGGGGGTGCCTTCATATCTTGCACAACCACTAAATGCAAATATCGAACAGAGCATGATCAGCATTATTGCCCAATAACCGACAAATTTTTCAAACTGCATCTTCTCTCCCTCCTTTATTGTTTGAATACGATTAGGTCCTCAAGGGGAAGCCTCCTGGATTTTTGGTCCCTGTTTTTGGGCCATCCGAGGGCAATTACAGCCATGAGCTCAAGGTCCTCTGGGAGCCCTAGGAGTTCCCTGATCTCCTTTCCACTTTTTAGGATCTCCCCAAGCCATACTGCTCCAAGTCCAAGGGCATAGGCACTCAAAAGCATGTTTTGTAAGCAGGCCCCAATGGCCTGGTGATCTTTTACCTCGTGGTACATTCTTTCCTTAGAAATGAATACCGGTATCAAACAGTTGGCAGACTTTATGATCCTAGAATACCTTGTCAGCGGTTCAAATCTTTCCTTCAATTGAGGGTCCTTGACCACTGCAAAGCGCCATGGCTGGTTGTTTAGTCCAGATGGAGCCCATGATCCTGACTTGAGGATCTCCATAATGAGTTCGTCTGGCACAGGTTCATCTGTGTACTCGCGCACACTCCTTCGTTCGTATATTGCCTTTAACACCTCGTTCATTTGGTGCTTTTCACCCTCCTTTGATAGCGAATGGTCCTTGACAGACCCGTCATATAATGGGAAACATATCTTATATGCGCTGCCTTTTCATAGTAGCTACTATTTTGCTTTTTGCAAAGCCCGCCTTCGCAGTCCAGGTCCATGGCCCACCCGAAGGACTTTATGTCCATATTATAGCCCACATCTTCTTTTCCTCGGCCATAATCTTCTTGCTCTTTCTTTTTAAGAGACACCCACCTGGAAGGGGTACACCATGGCGCTATCTCAGATGGAGCCTGTTCATGTTCCTACTCTGGAACATAGATACCCTGATAGTCCATATCCTCTCCATAGGCATACCTGAGGCCGCACTTCACATGCCAGAGGATATCTTTCAACACGCACTCCTCCCCCCTATTACTGCCAAGGAGATATTGTTTTATGTATTGAGAAACGACCATCTCCTGTGTGTACCTGCAATGCTATTCCTGGTGTTGAGCCTCCGCTCATTTTTGAGGGAGCCAGGTGGGGAAAACGATACATTCTATCCTGAGGGAAAAGGGTGAATAGGCCACTACCACTCTTTCCAATATATCTAGTGGACTTCCTTGGTGCCATATTGATGGTGGTCCTCTCTATAATGGCACTGCGCTATGCTAAGCAGTTGAAAGACAGGCATCCTAAGAGTGTTCTCTTCTCATATCTCTTCTGGCTCTCCTTATCCTTTGTGGCCCTATCTATCTCCAGGAGCTTTGGCCATGCAGTGAGATTCATACTGGTATTCCTGGGAGAACCAGAACTCTGGCGAGTGATCAGGCCCTTGAGTGGTGGGCTCAATACCATGACATTTGTCTCTGTTGGGATTTTGACATTCTATTACCCCAATATAAGAGGGGTGATGAAACTTGTAAGGGACGAGGCCCAGGCGGTAAAGCGTGCCAAAGAGGAGCTTGAGAAGGCACACAAGGAGCTTCGTGAATTAAACCGGACCCTTGAAGATAGGGTGCGCGAGCGCACCCAAGAACTCATGCTCTCGCAGCAAAAGTTTAAACGCCTCTTTGAAAATTCAAAGGACGCCATCTTCTTTTGCGATGACATGGGGTGTATTTCAGACATGAACAGGAGTGGTATAGAACTCTTGGGATATGAGAGAAAGGAAGATGTCCTGGGCCGGCCGATGAAGGCATTCTTTAGAGACCAGAATGACTGGAGGAAATACTATACCAGTATTTGTAGGAACGGGTTCATCAAGGACTTCGAGACCGAGATCCTGAAAAAGGATGGCTCTACGATCAATGTGATAATCAGTGCTGCTGCAATTATAAATGAACATGGAGAGACCACTGGCTGCGAGGGGATCGCCAAGGATATCACATCGTTCAAGAAGATGACCGAAAAGCTTGTCTATTCTGAGAAGATGGCGGCCATAGGACAGCTCGCTGCTGGCGTGGCCCATGAGATAAACACACCACTTGGAATCATCTTGGGTTACACCCAGCTCCTAAAGGAGGACTTCGAAAAGGACCCCAATGTGCTCCAAGACCTGGAGATAATGGAAAAGCAGGCAAAGAACTGTAAACGCATTGTCTCTGACCTCTTGAGTTTTGCGAGGTCTACGTCCAGTGGTACCAGTGAGGAGGTGGATGTGAATGAGTGTCTCATACAGACCACGGCGCTCATACGCCATTCCCTAGAGATGGATCAGATCGAGTTGGAGCTGAGGTTGGCCGAGTCTGTGCCAAGGATCGTTGGGGACAAAGACAGGATCAGCCAGGTGTTCCTAAACATATTGACAAATGCACACCAGGCCATTGGTGAAAAAGGACACGTTTTGATCGAGACCTACTATGACGATTCGGCCAAGTCTGTAATAGTGAGGATAGCAGATTCAGGACCAGGCGTCCCAGACGAGATTAAGCACAAGATGTTCGATCCATTCTTTACTACAAAGCCTGTGGGTAAGGGTACTGGACTGGGGCTTAGCGTGTCTTATGGTATAATTCAGGAATTAAAGGGGACTATTGAGGTCATATCACCTCCAAAGGACCCAGAGTATCTCAAGATGGGGTTGAATACCGAGTTTAGGATTCAACTCCCAGTGAGTGGGCTCACCAAGGGAAAGGAGGTGTGAGCAATGGCAGAAAAGAAGGTCACCAAACGCCCGTGGCGGAAGCATAAAGAATTTAAGTGCCATGTGTGTAATCGGGAGCTTCCCTTCTGCTGGAATTGCCCCTGTGGATTTCAGATATGCGATGATTGCCTAAAAGAGAATCTATGGGGTATGAGTAATGGCCCCACTTGGATCTGTCCAGACTGTGGTCGTGTAAGGATGTTTTAGTTGGCCATGAGCAAAGAGGCAAAGATACTCATTGTGGACGACGAAGAGGATCTCTGCACCATGTTGAAGCGGCTCTTTGAGAGAAAAGGGCCATATTCTGTGATCACATCCAATTCACCTTTTGAGGCACTTAAGATAGTCAAGGAATGGCGTCCTGATGTGGTGGTGACTGATGTAAAGATGGATGGGATGGACGGGATAGAACTCCTTAGGAGGATTCAAGACGTTGATTCTTATTGTTCCACCATTGTGATAAGTGGTTTTGGTACAGTGGAGATGGCAGTGGACGCCATAAAGCTTGGGGCCTACGACTTTCTCGAAAAGCCCTTTGACAACACAAAGGTGCTCCATACTGTCAAACGTGCTGTGGAGCGCACCAGGCTCCTCAGGGAGAATGCCAGGCTATCTCAGGCAGTGCGTACCGAGTATGACTTTTATGGTATTGTGGGGTCGTCGCCTGCCATCCAGGAGGTGAAGCGGCTCATCGAGCAAGTGGCAGCCTCTGATGAGACAGTGCTTATACAAGGTGAGAGCGGTACCGGAAAAGAGCTTGCAGCACGGGCCATACACGCCCTAAGCCCTCGCAGAAAAAAGAGGATGATCACCGTAAATTGTGCTGCCCTTCCAGAAAATATCTTGGAGAGTGAGCTCTTCGGCTATGAAAAGGGGGCATTTACTGGGGCGCTTCAGAGGAAGAAGGGGCTTTTTTTTGAGGCACAGGGATCTACCATCCTCTTGGACGAAATAGGCGATATGCCCGTATCACTCCAGACAAAGCTCTTGAGGGTATTGCAGGAGAAGGAGATAAGGCCCCTTGGCTCTACACGCGACATCCCCATTGATGTCAGGGTCATCGCCTCCACAAATCAGGACCTAGAGGAGGGGATAAATAGGGGTACCTTCAGGGCAGACCTCTATTATCGGCTAAATGTTGTCACTATCACCATGCCCCCACTACGGGAGATGAGGGGGGACATCCCCATACTCGCAAACCACTTCCTCAAGAAATTTTCAGTACAGTTCCAAAAAGAGGGCCTAAATTTTTCAGAAGATGCACTGGTCTGTCTCTCTGAGAGGGCGTGGCGCGGCAATGTCAGAGAGCTTGAAAACGCCATAAAGCGCGCGGTGTTACTCAACGAATCTGGTCTCATTGAGGCAAGGGACATAGTGGGTACAGGGGGCAACAATGGTGCCATCCCGTGTGGCGAGGGCTTTATGGATTTTCTCGTCAACAGACCCTATGGGGTTGCAAAAAAGGAGCTCGTAACAAGATTTTCCATTAGTTACTTGAAGCACGTGTTAAATAAGACTGGCGGAAACGTCTCTGAGGCAGCCAGGGTAAGCGGCATGGAGCGCCAGGCCCTACAACGTCTTATGAGGCAATATGGCATCCGGTCTGCCGATTTTAAATCCCATTAGATTGCAATAATAATGTAGCACTGCAACATATATGTTGCACTTTTCTTGTCTATCCCCCATGTTTTGTTAGGTCTCTAATTATATAACACTCTGTTTTTACACAAGAATATCTTTTTGTGACTTTTCCCTCAATCTGGCACTCCATTTGCGTAATCTCTAACAAAGCGCGCTTTTTTGGGGTTTTTATTCGTGCCCTGGGGCATCACATCACAAAGGGGGAACATTTTATGGAAAAAGGCAAAAAGATCCCTGCTGCCACCATCTTCCGGTTGTCTGTCTATAGGCAACACCTCTTGGAGATGAGGAAGCAGGGGAGGAGAACGGTGTCGTCGCTTGAGTTGGCATCGGCTGCACGGGTGAACCCTGCACAGCTCCGAAAGGATCTGTCCTATTTTGGTCGTTTTGGGGTGCGTGGGGTTGGATACAGTGTGGACGGGCTATTACAGGAGATTTCCACTATCCTCGGGTTGAGGAGGCCATGGAATCTGTGCGTACTGGGTGGCGGCAAGGTGGGACGGGCCATAATTGTAAGTGGTCACCTGGAACAGAGGGGCTACTTCGTTGAGGCAGTCTTTGACTCAAGGCCAGAGATCATCGGACACTCTATTGGGCCAGGGCTTGTGGTGGAAGACATTAGAGGTGCAGGTATGAGCCTACCTCAAAAAGAGGTATTCCTCTGTATGATCACAGAGGAGGTGCCAGACTTAAACGGCTGTGTGCATAGGCTGCTCGATGCGGGCATAAGGGGATTTTTGAGCCTTGTACCTGTGAGTGCATCTATTCCTCCCACAATACCTGTCCAATACATGGACTTTACTACGCTCCTCGACACCTTGGCCTATACCCTGACGCACGGTGTTAACAGGGGAGGCCCAGATTTTTTGGAAGGTGAACCAGTCACAACGGAAAAACCGCCCATGGGGGCATGTCTTGTTTAAATAGAGAAAGGAGGCCATTAAATGTATAGGGCGTTTATGAAAAAGTTAATTTTCCTGGTCTTGGTTACAGTCTTTGGGCTCTTTTGGGGTAGCACACAGGGTTGGTCTGCTGCAGAAGTCACCTTGGACAAGACTGAATATGGGGCAGGACAACCTATTACCATCAAGGGGAAGATAGATCCAGGTCAAGACCTCTTCCTAGTCTTGTGTACTGACAAGATGTTCAGACCACAGGACTCCCCAGGAGAGAAGGAACGGGAAAAGCTCACCAAGAAATTTGGTGATACAGCGATTCCTCCCATTTACTATCTCATCACTACAAAGCCAGACTATTTTGCCACACCTAAAGGGGTTGCCAAGGGACAGACCAAGGGTATCTTTGCCTTCCCACCCTTTAAGTTTATCGTGCGAGTAAACAAGCTTAAAAAGTGGGACGAAATACCATCTGAGGTGAAGGGTCTGCTTGGGCCAATTAACTCCAAGGCCCAGTGGGACTTTCTGATTTATACCCATGAAAAGAAGTTTGGTATAAACACCATTACCAAAGAGCGGCCCATTGGCGGCGGTAATGCCCGCATGGTATTGACAGACTACAACGTCCAGAAAGAGGCATGGAACAAGGGTGTGTCCATCGACCTCGACAGGAATACTGGTCGTTTCACAGTGGTAGTCACACCATATAAGAATATAGCCCCAGGGACCAAGATGGCCATCTGGGTAAATGGCCAAAAGAATGCAACCTATGTGGTTAAGCCCGCAGGTTATTTCTTTAAGACCGCCAATACATACATGAATCCCCTGGTGGTGCTCATCGGTGCATTCATCATTGGTGTCTTATTCGTGATCATGGGAGCTGCAGGCGGGCTCTTTACTGCCGCATTCCAGATCACAGTCCTGGGCACCAAGGGGCCCATTGGTATCAATGCTGCAAACACTGTGAAGCCTACAAACCTCTTTCTCACCCTATGTTCACCCATCACAGGGTTAATCAGCTATTTTAAAGACAAGCGCTTTGCCTGGCCAGTGGCCATATTCTTTGCCATCGGTATCTTTATCGGCGCATTCTTCCTTGGACCTACATTCTCGGCCAAGTATCTGCCCATGAAGGCATATAAGTTCTATCTGGGTGTGATCTGTTTCTTCATTGGCCTCAAGTTGTTCCACGAGAGTCTACCCAGCACCATCGAAAAGAAGAAGGCCCTTAAGGCCATTGTCCAGAAGTTCAACCAGGCGGTCAAAGAGGCCAAAAAGACTGGAAAGGCGGCAGAGCTTGGGAAAGTGGAGTTCGACAAGTTCAACATTGTCAAATTTGACATGCGTTTCTGGGGCGAGACCTTTGTAGCAAGGCCGCTGGCAATGCTCATTGGCGGTATTCTCATGGGTATGATCGCTGCCTCCTTTGGTGTAGGCGGTGGATTTATGTTCATGCCATTCATGACCTCCATTATGGGCTATCCCATGTACCTTGCTGTGCCCATTGCACTTTCAGGCACATTTGCCACTAGTGTTGGTGGTATTGGTAAGTACATACTCTTGGGTTATTCCCCTGACTGGCTCATGGCAGTATTGATCGCGGCAGGCGCAATTGGCGGTGGTATGGTCGGGCCCAAGATCCAGAAGAGACTACCAGAGATCTTCCTCAAGAGACTCCTGGCCCTGGCACTCATCATTGTGTTCATGAAGTACACAAAGCTCTTGTGGTTCATGAGGTAAAAAGAGATGTTGGATGTCACAAGCCGCATTTTAGACTGGCTCTGGCTGGGACTGGTGGTCCCAGCCGCGGCCACTGTGGGGGATCTAGTTGCCCGGGTTACCCTAGGCCCTATGAACGCCCTTTGTGTTCCACCTGTGATTCAGGTTGCCGTCATAGGGGCACTGACTGCTCTTTTGTCTATGGGGATTAAGAGGTTGCTACACATAGATGAAAAAGAGGCAGAGTTCCTTGGGGAAATAGAGGCAAGAAAAGAGGCCCGCGACCTTTTGAGGGACGTCTCCGATTGGAAGGTAAAAGAGGTGCTACAAAATGCCACGGACAGCGATATCGATGAGGTGTACAATACCTACATATCGCATAAATTCGCCTGGTTTGGGATCTCATACCTCCTGCCAATATTCCTCACACTCTTTTGGCTGGATACCAGGGTGGAATTCGCTGGGGTGCGATTCGTGCTGGAATTTCCTCAGCGACCCTTTGGGATACCCGGGCTATCTGTGCCCATGACATTTTTTATTGGGTATCTTGCCACCCTCTTTAGCTTACGGAAGGCCCTTGGGAAAAGGGACCTAGAGGGACGGCTGGTGGCACCCAATGGTGGCCTCAACCAAAGTGCTGGACCAGGCAGTGGCAGGGGCCATCTAGGGGACGACCATAGGCAAAGGGCCGTTACCCCCACTACCATGTAAAATCGTTTTAAAAGGAGGCACTATGGCAAAGACCGTTTGGAGTATGTGTGGAATGTGTTCTGTCCGATGCCCGATACGGGTAGAGGTAGATGATGGAGAGATAACCTGGATCGAGGGTAATCCCCATATCCTAAAGCATTCATTGTGTGCCAAGGGATCGGCAGGGATCGCCCTATATAAAGATAGTGAACGCCCCCAGACCCCCCTCATAAGGCGCGGGGGGCGCGGTGCTGGGCAATGGGACCCAGTGAGCTGGGAGACAGCCATAGACTATGTGGGGGAGAAGCTTGAAAAGATCATATCGAAGTATGGGGGCCGTTCTATCATGTTGAGTTGTAGAGGCGGGCCATTTATGGACCTTTTTAAGGCCTTTATACATGCGCTAGGCTCTCCCAATTTCACCAATCACGACAGCGCGTGTGGAAGAAACGTGCACCATGCAAGCCTCTCTCTCTATGGGGTTGGCCGCAAGGGGTTTGTATATGACATAAAGAATGCAAACCACCTCATCCTGTTCGGGCGTAATATCTTGTCGTCTCTTAGGGTTGCAGAGGTCCAACAGGTGATGGACATGCTGGACAAGGGTGGGAGCCTTACATACGTAGATGTGAGGCAGACACTTACTGGTGTAAAGGCCACTAGATTTTTCCAGGTACGTCCAGGCACAGACTATGCCCTGGCACTGGGCATGATAAACGAGGTGCTCAAACAGGGTGCATATGACCAGTCGTTCATAGATCGCTATACTACTGGGTTCGATGAACTAGTAAAATTCGTAGAACCCTATACTGCTGAATGGGCCGCCAAGGAGTGTGGTGTCAAGGCGAATAAGATAAAGGACTTTGTCAAAGAGATCAAAGATCAGATGCCCAGGGTGATCTTCCACCCAGGATGGATGCTCTCTAGATACAAGGATTCCTTCTATGCAAGCCGTGCACTACACATCTTGAATGTATTGATGGGGAATATTGAAGTTGAAGGGGGACAGATATTCCCCAAGGGACCAGGGGATTGTGGCGTCAAGGGCTTAAGGAGTCTGGACGCACAGGTCCCAAAGCCCGAAGAGAAGCGCGCCGATGGAGTGGGGTGGCGCTATAAGCACTTTGACAAGGGACCAGGCCTCTTCCACCTATTCTATGATGCCATGGTCACAGAAGACCCCTATCCCATAAAGGCCCTCATCTGCTATAGGCACGATCCTTTTAACTGCTTCCCAGACCCGCAGGCGCAAAAAGAGGCCCTGGAAAATTGCGATCTACTCATATCCATAGATACCCACTACAGCGAGTTTGGGTGGTTTAGCGATGTGATCCTCCCAGAGTCCATGTATCTCGAAAGAGAATCCATCATTGCCACCCAGAAGGGGCCAAAGCCCAGGTTCATTGTGAGACAAAAGGCAGTGGAGCCGCGATTCAACACCAAGGCGGCATGGGAGATATTCAAACTCCTGGCAGATCGCATGGGAGTGGGCCAATACTTCCCCTATGAGACCATTGAGGACCTGTGGAAGTGGCAATTGGAGCCCACCGGATTCAAGATAGAGGACTTTAATGCCAAGGGCTTTATCCCGCTCACAGACAAGCCCATCATGTATAACAGGGACGAACTGGAAGGGAAATTTAAGACCCCCTCTGGTAAGATAGAGTTCGTGAGTCAAAAGCTCGAAGAGGTGGGCATTCCATCCCTCAAGCCCTATGAGTCCCCGCTCCATCCACCCAAGGGTAAATTTAGGCTGGTGTTTGGACGTTCACCAGTCCACGCCCATGGTCACACTATAAACAATCCAATGCTCCACGAATTGATGCCAGAAAACACCCTCTGGATCAACAGGCGTGCAGCAGACAAGCTGGGTATTAAGGATGGGGACCTCGTGGACGTAGTCTCAGACACACAAAAAGGTGTGGTGAGGGCACACGTCACCGAGTTCATCCATCCTGAGGCCGTTTATACGGTCCATGGTTTTGGCAGACAGATACCGCTACAGTCAAGGGCATATCATGCTGGCATGAGCGATCAGAAGCTCATGGAAGGACTGTTGCAGAGTATGGATCCAGCAGGGGGAGGGCTGTGTCTCTGTGAGAAATTCGTGACTGTACGAAGGAGCCCCAGAAATCCAAAAAGGAGGATCGAGCTATGAATCGCTATCTCCTATATCTGAATTCCAAGAGGTGCATTGGATGTCATGGGTGTGAAGTACACTGTAAGACCAATAAACATCTGCCAGTAGGACCACTTCTCTGTGAAATATCACATGAGCCCTTAAAGAACGTACGTGGGGTCCCCAAGACAGAGTACCACTTTAGGTCATGCTACCACTGTGAAGAGCCTTTCTGCGTACCCATCTGTCCCACTGGTGCCATGCAAAAGCGGGAAGATGGCATCGTGTTTGTGGACCAGGAAAAGTGTATTGGGTGCATGGCCTGTCAAGGGGCATGTCCATGGCATATCCCCCAGTTTAATCCAGAGACTGGCAAGGCAATAAAGTGTGACTACTGTATGGATAGGATAGATGCAGGGTTAAAGCCCGCATGTGTAACAAAGTGTACTACACATGCCTTGAGGTTCGTTGAGCTAAAGGAGATCTAGGCCAAGAGTATATAAAGGTCGGGTCCTAGGTATTAACCGTGGCGCCTGGCCCCTTGAGGGGGCAGGCGCCTTTTTTATACGGCGATATTGTCCACCATTTCTTCTATCTTTTTGAGCCCCTGTTCCCAGAACTTGGGTGAATCTAGGTCTATCCCAAAGGGCGAAAGGAGGGTATAGGGGTCTTCTTTTCCGCCTGACGAGAGGAGTTTGATGTATTTTTGGACAAAGTCTTTTCCTCCAGAATCTTCATACATGGCATAGAGTGCCAGGACCAGTAGCTCGCCAAAGGCGTATGCATATACATAGCCAGGGGCATGAATGAAGTGACTAATGTATGACCACCAGTGTCTGTATTCTTGGGTGAGTTCAACAGAATCTTTGAACATTTCCCGTTGAGTCTTTATCCACAACTCTCCAAAGGCATCGGGCGGCAATTCGCCTTGTGTGCGCCTTGCTGTATGAATCGCATCTTCAAAGCGATTCATGGCTATCTGTCTGAATATAGTGGCAAAGATACTTTCCACCTTTTCACAAATTAGCGCCCTTCTGGCCTCCTCGTCTTTGAGCCGCTTTAAAAGGGCCTTAAAGACCAGCATCTCCCCAAATACCGATGCTGTCTCTGCCAGGGGAAGTGGTGTGTGGGAGTTGAAATATCCCACCTCACGTGACAGGTATTGGTGTATGCCATGGCCCAGCTCGTGTGCCACTGTCTCCACGTCCCTGATCCGTCCAGTATAGTTTACCAAGAGATATGGGTGGCATGAGGGCACTGTGGGGTGTGCAAAGGCCCCACTAGTCTTGCCTGGGAGGACTGGGGCATGGATCCAGCCCTCGTCGAAGAATTTTTTACCAATGGTCCCAAAGGTATCTGAAAATTCAAAGTAGGCCTGAAGTACAATCTCCTTGCACTCGTCCCAATGGATCACCTCTTCAGAGCCTCCTGGGACAGGGGCGTAGCGATCGTAGTCGAAGAGGGTGTCAAGGCCCAAGAGCCGCGACTTTTTCTTGTAGTACTTCGCCACTATTTCGTAGTGGTCTGTTACTGTGTCCACTAGCACCTGGACCGTGTCGTCGCGCAGTTCGTTCGAGAGGTTCATGGAGCTGATCCAACTGGAATAGTGTCTGAGCCTATCCTCGATGGCCTTTTCCATGAGCACTGTGTTAAAACAGTGGGTGAGTACGTGTTCTTCCTGCTTGAGCCCCTCGGTGAAGTCTTTGTGGGCCTTCTTTCTCACGTTGCGGTCTGGACTGTAGAGGTCTGATAGGACCTCCTCTTGGGTCCTCTCTTCCGCGCCAAAACGCAGGTGCGCCATGACTTTTTCAAAGAGAGTGATCCAACTCGACCTACCCACTGGGCTAAGATCTATGAGGAGTTTTTCTTGCTCTTCGCTCAGGGTATGTGGTGCAAGACGCCTTAAAAACGCGAGATAGTGTCTATAGTGTTCTATCGTCTTGTCTTTCAAGATGGTAGAGGCCAGATCTTCTGGGACCTTTTGCCACTCGAGATCGAAGAACACCAGATGTCTTTGGATCTCTGCGCCTTCTTCCCTTATGCGCTGGAGAAAGGCACCCTTTTGGGGATCTGTGCAGTTGGTAGAAAAATCTAACTGTGCATAGGCAGCAATCCTGGCAAAGCGTTCATTAAGTGCCTCTAGTTCCCTTACGAGGTCGTGCAGCCCTTGGGGAGTGAGGTCTTTGACATGCCCCTTGTGGGTCTCTTCGATCTCCTTTGCCCGGGCCTTTACCTCGCCCAGGTCCTTTTCTATCTGTGGATCATCTGGCCCTTTGTAGAGATGTGAAAGGTCCCATATGACGCCTTCTGCACCAAGTGTCTTTTCCTGCATCTTTTTAAAGCTCCTTAAATACCTTTGCCAAGGACTCGCCCCTTACATGGATGGACCACTCATTGAGATACCCATAAGGCGTCTCTGATGTCAAGTAGCCACTACGCTCTAGGCGTTCACGAATCTCTTTTATCTTTGGAGGGGCGAATTCAGGTGGTGCCTTACTCGAGGAGAGGTGGTTGAACGAATGAAAAACTACCTGTTTTGTGCCAAACTTTCCACAGATCCACTTGATGTTTTTTATGACCTTTCTGATTAGTTCAGGGCCCTTTGTCTGGTCCTCTTCCTCGAACTGAAAAAAGACCACAACTGAATCATTAAATGAGCTCCCCTCTTCATCCTGATGAGGGGCCTGGTCCAATACCTTCTTGAAGGGCCTGTAGGAGAAGTTTTCTGCAAAGAAGAGGAGGAGTTTCAACGCTGTTCAGAGCGAAGGGCTTCCAGTCTGTGACGATCTCAGGGCAAATTCCAGGGCATTTCCATTTTCAATGGCAATCCAGTTACCATCCTTCAAAAACAGCCAATGGCCATGTTCAAACTTTGCCACTACTGCCCCATGATACTTCATCATGGTCTCCACCTGTTCAACTGTATAGGGGGATTCTTTTCCCTCCATTATGCGTATCTCGCCACTTCTCTCCACATAAAAAACACCCAGGTAAATGGCAGATACCAGGCACAGGATAAGTGTGGTAGTGATTAAAATTTTTTTAAAATCTCTCTCTTTCATAAATTTATTTTATATCAGAGCAGGGTGAAGTAGTCAAGATTTTTTCGGCTCAAAGATAAAGGCGACAGGTCTAACTGTATATTTTTACAGGGAAATTGGTGTCCTCAAGATATCTTATTGCCTCTATGAAGTCTCTCCTAGAGAGGACCTTTATTGGGAGTTCTGTCTTTACTCTACCCAACTCCTTTATGTTGTGGGCGTCGCTCCCACCTACGAGAGCGGTGCCATAGCGTGGTAGCCTCGTGAGTGCCACCTGGTTTTCATCTGAGTTATTTCTCCCATTCATTCCCTCGGCCACCTTTACGAATCTGGTCCTGAAGAGGTCTTCTCGAATAGAGCGGCCTCGTCTGAAGGGATGGGCACCAATGGCAACACCCCCTGTAGCCCTTATATAGGCTAGGAGGTCCAAGGCATCCAGGCCCTTTGGGAGGTGTTGGTATGGACCAAAGATGAGAAAGTCCCCTTGGGTAGTAGAATACTCCATGCCAAAAATAACGCACACGCCATTTGACTGTGGCCCCTCTTTTACCTTTTCCATGCCGGCCATGGAATGATGGTCTGTGATGCAGATCCCGTCCAGCCCACACTCTTTGGCATGGAGGATTGCATCTTCTAGGGACATTTTACTACAGGGAGAGATATCAGTGTGGACATGAAGATCAAACAGCATGGCCAAAAATTAAGGTTAAACGCAATATTGGTCAAATTAGTATTTCTTATGGAATTATAAAAATAGATAGGTTTCGCCTATGATTGCCTTTAGGTTTTTGGTTTTCACCCCAAGTGGCATGGATTAATATGTCCTTTTATGAGTTACCTCAAGAAGAAAGCACCTCAGAAGGTGTGTACCACCAGTGGCCCAAAGAGGCTGGGCCCAGGATTCCTCCTGTGGTCAATATGGGGTTGGGCCATATTCATCACCGCCATGGTCGTGGCTGGTTATGTGGGATACATCCTACTTGATCTCCCTGAGGTCTCTAGCATCAACTCATACAGGCCCAAGCAGGTGACCGAGGTACTGGACAGGGATGGAAACCGACTGGCCTATTGGTACAAAGAGAAGCGGTGGGTAGTGCCCCTTAGTGTCATGCCAGAATATCTCAAAGACGCATTCTTGGCAGCAGAGGATGCGAGGTTTTACGAACACCCTGGCATCGACTTTCTTGGCATCATTAGGGCCATGATAAAGAATATTGAGGCAGGGACCATAATCCAGGGGGCGAGTACCATCACACAGCAGGTAACTCGCGCCCTTTTGCTCTCTCCAGAGAGGAGTTGGAAGAGGAAGTTGAAAGAGGCCATCCTGGCCTGGCGCATAGACCACCTGCTCACAAAGGATGAGATACTAGAGATCTACCTCAATCAGATCTATTTGGGGGAGGGGGCATATGGTGTAGAGGCAGCGGCACGTACATACTTCGACAAAAATGTATGGGACTTGACACTGGAAGAGGCAGCCATCCTTGCAGGTCTCACCCAGGCACCGAGCAAATACAACCCAAAGCGCCACCTAAAAAGGGCAAAGAGGCGACAGGCCTATGTGTTAAGGCGCATGGCCGAAGAGGGCTTTATCACAGAAGAAGAGGCAAAAAGGGCATTGAATGCACCCATTGTCATAAAGAGCTATAGTCTCAACCCCCCTCCAGGCGCTGAGTATTTCCTAGAAGAGGTGAGAAAAGACCTTCTCCGGCGTTATGGCCCTGACGTACTATATACCAAGGGGTTGATCATAAAGACCACCCTCGACTCAAGGCTCCAGGAAAAGGCCTACAAGGAGGTAAAGCAGGGCATCGAGGCCATTCAGGCGAGGCATCCAGGGGATGAGGCACTCAAGAAGAATATAAGGGCGGCCCTCTTTGCCATGGATGCCACCACAGGCGAGGTATTGGCCGTTGTGGGTGGCATGGACTACAAAGAGAATAAATTCAATCTGGCAACCCAGGCGTTGATCCAGCCTGGATCGTCTTTTAAGCCCATAGTCTATTCCACTGCCATGGAAAGGGGGCTCATACTCCCCAATACACTCCTTGTGGACGAGCCAATCTCACTACCAGGTCAAGAACCCGGAATCCCATGGCGTCCCCAAAACTTCGACAAGACATACATGGGCCCCATAACTGTGAGGACTGCCCTCGAGTATTCCAGGAACGTAATAGCAGTAAAGATCGCTCGAATGGTAGGGGTGGATGCCATAAGATACGTGGCAAGGCGCATGGGGATTACCACACCAATTCCAAACAATCTATCCATAGCCCTTGGTTCGCAGGGTGTGAGACTCATGGAATTGGTGAGGGCATACAGTACCTTCCCCAATCTAGGAGAGAGCGTGCGCCCACAGTGGATAAAAGAGATAGAAGATAGAGATGGGAATATTATCGAAAGAGAACAGGTGGAGCGCGTGAGAGCGCTCTCTAAGGTAACCGCCTATGAGATGCTTCACCTCTTGGAGGGGGTGGTGCAACATGGCACAGGCAGACGCGCACGTGTCCTTGGTGTGCCCGTTGGTGGGAAAACTGGGACTACAGACAATTACAGGGATGCCCTCTTTTTAGGATTCACAAAACACGTAGTTTGTGGGGTCTGGATAGGCAGGGATGATAGATTGAGCCTTGGAAGGCTTGAGACAGGTGGCCGTGCTGCTTGCCCTGTCTGGACGGGGTTTATGAAAAATACCCTGGTGGGGAACAATAAAGAAGATATGGAATTCGAAGTACCCAAGGGCGTACTTATAGTACCTGTAGATAGAAAGACAGGAGAGATAATTGGCCGTGCTGCTGATCTGGCCAAGAAGGATGTGGTCTGGGAGGCACTACCAGAAGAGGTAGTGCCAGAACCTAAGGTACACCAGTGGCACATTGGGGTGCCTGGCTGGCTCAAAAAGATCGGCGGTTTTGTGCCGCACTTCTAATCTTTAGACCTAGTGGGCAGTGAAGAGAGATCCTCTTTTATCACATAGAGGAGCTTGTATGTCTTCCCCAGGGTCTCCTTTAGAGAGGCGAGGTCCTTTTCATCCATATCCTGTATCCTGATGTAGACCTCTCTGTATCCTGGCGGCACATTGTCCTTGGACGTGAGGACACTTACGATCCTTGCGCCACTTTCACGGATGGATGTGAGGAGTTCGTGGAGGGCACCACTCTTGTCCTCCAATTCCACAGCCAACTGAATGGGGCTGTGGTAGATGCCAGATATGCTTATCATAACCTTTAATATATCCGTCTGGGTGATGACACCCACTACCTCTCCCCTGTCATTGATTACGGGCAGGCCAGAGATCTTGTTCTCCAGCATGATCACCGCCGCCCGCTCCACTGAGTCTGTCTCGACCAAGACCAGAGGGTTCGGTGTCATAATGTCCTTTACCTTGATCTCAGACAGGAGGTAGTAGAGTTCATGTACATCGAGGCTTGTGGCCTTTGAGGGTGCTGCCTCTTTTATATCCCTATCGCTCACTATTCCCACCAGCTTCCCATCTTTAACAACAGGGACACGTCGAATCCTGTGTTCCTTCATGAGCTGGGTGGCCTTCATTATGGAGGTATTTTCATCTACGACGACGGGGTCTTTTGCCATCCATTCTTTGACAAGCATATTGCCTCCTTGATTGTGTGGTCAAATGGAATACACTGAGTTTGAGTCATCTACTAAGCATATCGAGACGTGTCAAGATATTGTGAAGAAAAAAGCAAAAATTATAATAATAGGTCCTGGGGCTATAGGGTGTCTTCTCACCTCATATCTCTTTTTGTCTGGCGCAGATCCTATTCTAGTGGACTACGATCCTGGTCGTGTAACTCATATCTCTAAAAAAGGACTCTGGTTAGAAAGGGGCGGGTCGAATAGGGTCTGCATACGGCCTAGGATGATGACATTGGCGGAGCTCCCAGACGATGGATATGACTTTGTGGTCCTTTGCGTCAAGACCTACTCCCTAGAGTCGCTCATGCCAAGACTTGAAAGGATCGTTGGGCACGGGTGTGCCCTTGTAACCATTCAAAATGGTATTGGGTACTGGGAGACCATCAAGGGACACTTTAAAGATACCCCCCTTGTACTCTGTACAACCTCTCAGGGTGCTACGAAGAGTGGAGTGAATCGGGTATTTCATGCTGGCGAGGGTCCCACCTTTGTTGGGCCTTATGGGGCAGGTGACCTAAGAGAAGTGGAGGCAGCCCACCATCTCGTGGAGATACTCAATGAGACCTCTATTGAGGCAGCGTACAAGGAGGATATCTATCCACTCCTCTGGAGAAAGCTCTTGGTGAACTGCGCCATAAACCCTATTACTGCCCTCACTCGGCTCAAGAATGGGGAAATAGTAAGGGATCAAGGCCTCTTGGCCCTTCAGCGGAAGGTCATCTATGAGGTACTCGCCCTTTCAAGAGAGGTGGGGGTGAACCTCGATCTCACAAGGGATGAGGCAGAAGGCCTTGTTTTGGATGTATGCAAGAAGACCAGGGATAACACCTCTTCCATGTTACAAGACGTTCTAAAGGGCTCCCAGACAGAGATAGACTATATAAATGGAGCAGTGGTGGAAATGGGCAAGAGATATGGTGTGGATGTGGAGACCAATCAGATCCTTACCTCTCTTGTAAAGGCACTTTCAAAAAAACATATTGACAAAACCCAGTCGTTATGACTAATTTGTACGCGTCTTCTCTGGTAGATTCAAAAGTCATCTAACTCCAGAGAATCAAACAAAAACCCATCGGCGGAAAGACCCATATTATTCTTATAGATTCCAGATTCGCACTAACATTAACGGAGTAAACAATATGGCCCAAGAGCTTGAAACTAACACTACCCAAAGAGAAACTGAAACTATACCCCTTAATGATCAGCCTTCATTAAACCTGTCTGATCTCAAACGAAAAAATGTAACAGAGCTGTACAACTTGGTTCAGGAGTTGGAGATAGACGTCCCTCCAGGGCTGAGGAAGCAGGAGTTGATCTTTGCCATCCTCAAGGAATTTACAAAGAAGGAGGGACAAGTCTTTGGTGAAGGCGTGCTGGAGGTGCTTCAAGATGGATTTGGTTTTCTGAGAAGCCCCTACTACAACTATCTGCCAGGTCCTGATGACATCTATGTCTCCCCCTCACAGATCAGGAGATTCAACCTGAGGACTGGCGATACCATCTCAGGGCAGATCAGGCCGCCCAAAGATTCAGAGCGCTATTTCGCCCTTTTAAAGGTGGAGAGCATCAATTTCGAGCCGCCAGAAAAGAGCCAGAAAAAGATCTACTTCGACAACCTCACTCCACTCTACCCCATGGAGCAGATAAGGCTGGAGACAGATCCAGACAATTATTCTGCACGGATCATGGACCTCCTAACCCCCATCGGAAAGGGGCAGAGGGGACTCATTGTGGCACCACCAAGGACTGGAAAGACCATGTTGCTCCAAAACATAGCAAACAGCATAACACGCAATCACCCAGAGATATTCCTGATCGTGCTCTTGATCGACGAGCGGCCCGAGGAAGTTACCGACATGGAGCGAAATGTCCAGGCAGAGGTGGTTAGTTCTACCTTTGATGAGCCAGCCCAACGCCATGTCCAGGTGGCAGAGATGGTGATCGAAAAGGCAAAGCGTCTGGTAGAACACAAGCGCGATGTGGTAATCCTGCTCGACAGTATCACCAGGCTTGCCAGGGCATACAACACAGTGGTGCCTCCCAGTGGTAAAATACTCTCTGGAGGTGTGGACTCCAATGCCCTCCATAGGCCAAAGCGGTTCTTTGGGGCTGCCAGGAACATAGAAGAGGGAGGAAGCCTCACCATCATAGCCACTGCCCTTATAGATACTGGTAGTCGAATGGATGAGGTGATCTTCGAGGAGTTCAAGGGTACTGGGAACATGGAGATCCACCTAGACAGGAAGCTCACAGAAAAGCGCATATTCCCATCCATTGACATCAATAAGTCTGGGACCAGAAAGGAAGAACTGCTCCTTCCAAAAGAGGTCTTGAATCGTGTCTGGATCTTGAGAAAGCTCCTGTCTCCGCTCAATCCAATAGACAGTATGGAGTTTCTCCTTGACAAGATGCAAGGGACGGAAAACAATGCCGAGTTCCTGGCAAGTATGAACAGGTAACCTTTAGACAAGGAGGATTAGATATATCATGAAAGACAAGATACATCCGAAATACTATCAGGCAAAGGCGAGGTGTGCCTGTGGCAATGAGTTTGAGGTGGGGAGCACCAGAAAAGAGATCAAGGTAGAGATCTGTTCTGCGTGTCACCCATTCTTTACTGGCAAGCAGAAGCTCGTGGACACGGCTGGTAGGGTGGAAAAGTTTGTGAAGAAATATGGCTGGGATGCCAATGCCCAAAACAAGGGTTAGGTCCGCGTCTCCACCAGATACTATTGTTCAATCTGTCTTGTGTGATCATATATGTTTGAAAGATTAGAGGAGATTGAAGAGCGATTTAATACCCTTGAAAGAGAAC
Organism: Deltaproteobacteria bacterium; assembly: GCA_015494155.1. Lineage (GTDB taxonomy): Bacteria > Desulfobacterota > Dissulfuribacteria > Dissulfuribacterales > Dissulfuribacteraceae > WGBU01. The sequence continues at coordinate 55,371 of WGBU01000011.1, forward strand.
TTGGAGACCCAGAGGTCTTAAAGGACCAAAAGCACTATCAGGCCCTTGCCAAGGAACACGCAGAGCTCAACCCCATCGTAGAGACCTACCGTGAACTAAAAAAGGTGAGGGAAGAGATAGAAGAGAACAGGGCACTCCTCCAAGACCCTGACCCTGAAATCTCTGCCCTGGCAAAACAGGAGATTCAGGACCTCCAAAGGCGAGAGGAAGAACTCACATCCCAGCTCAAGCTCCTGCTCATACCAAAAGACCCAAATGATGAAAAGAATGTCCTGTTGGAGATAAGGGCAGGGACTGGTGGCGAAGAGGCAGCCCTATTTGCCGCAGATCTCTTCAGGATGTATTCGAGATATGCAGAACGAAATGGCTGGAAGATCGAGGTTCTGAGTTCTCATCCCACTGGAATAGGTGGATTTAAAGAGATCATAGCCCTCATCTCTGGGAAAGGGGTCTATAGCAGGCTAAAATATGAGAGCGGCACCCACAGGGTGCAGAGGGTCCCAGAGACAGAGGCACAGGGTAGGATTCATACCTCTGCATGTACAGTGGCAGTACTTCCAGAGGCAGACGAGGTAGACGTCCACATAGACCCATCTGAACTACGGATCGATGTCTACAGGGCCAGTGGTGCTGGAGGGCAGCACGTAAACAAGACAGAGTCTGCCGTCCGTATCACCCACATCCCCACAGGTCTCGTGGTCCAGTGCCAAGACGAGAGGAGCCAACACAAGAACAAGGCCAAGGCCATGAAGGTGCTGTACGCACGTCTGCAGGAACTCAAGCAGAGGGAACAACAGGAAAAGATTAGTGAAGAACGCCGCGCCCAGGTGGGTACAGGGGATAGGAGCCAGCGGATCAGGACCTATAATTTTCCACAGGGACGTGTCACAGACCACAGGATAGGCCTTACTCTATATCAGTTGGACCAGGTACTGGATGGTGAACTGGACCAGGTGATCGATCCACTCATTACACACTTTCAGGCAGAGGCGCTAAAGGGCATGGAGGGGTAATCAGATCTCTCGTAAGAGAAGGGGTAGAACTCCTCTCCACAAGGCTTTCGATAGACGAGGCCCGTCTCGACTCAGAGTTACTGCTCGCCTACACCCTTGGGGTGGATCGTTTTCACCTCTACACCCACGACCTTAATGAGCGTGTAGGTGCCAAGGAAGAGGAACGCTTTAGGGGATTTCTCAAAAGGCGCCTGGCTGGAGAACCCTTGGCCTACATAGTGGGCGAAAAGGAATTCTGGTCAAGGCCATTTAAGGTGGGAAGTGGCTGTCTCATACCAAGGCCAGAGACAGAGCTTGTGGTAGAGGAGGCATTGAACTTCCTCAGGGATTATCCCCGCAAAAGACCTCGGATATTGGATCTAGGTACTGGTAGTGGTTGTATAGCTATAACCATAGCCCTAGAGCTCTCTGGCTGGGGGCGGGATATTGCGCCCCTTGTCCTTGCTTCGGACATCTCCTGGAAGGCACTGGCCTACGCCAAGGAAAATACCCTACTTTTGGGGGCAGGTAGCTGGGTCACACCCATATTGTGCAACTGGATGGAGTGTTTCAGCAAAGACTCTTTGGACATCATCGTATCCAACCCACCATATATTGGAGAAGGCGAAAGGGCCACTCTCCAAGAGGAGCTCGGATTCGAGCCCCAGGATGCGCTCTTTTCAGGAGATGACGGCCTATTTCATATAAAAAAGACCGTAAAAGAGGCCCATTCTCGTCTGGTCAAAGGCGGCATACTCGTTTTAGAGCTTGGTATTGGCCAGGCCAGGAGACTAATGGAGGAAGAACGCCTCCTCCTCGAGAGGTACCAGGGCTACTGGACGGCAAAGGACCTTTTGGGGATAGAAAGGGTAATTGTCCTACAAAAGTAAAATATTCATTCCCATAAAGTGGGTTTCTAGCAGTTTGATAAACCCTCCTTTACATTTAACCGTAAATTTGATAGATAGTTTTATATTAATATACAAATAAAATTGTAGAAAAAATTATATTCAACACTTCTCTTTTTATTGCTTTTGGAGACGATATAGGTGGGCGAAAGCGGGCCATTATCTCCTACAATCTTGACAATAGGTAGCCTCAAGGGAGGCATAGGGAAGTCCACACTTGCCCTAAATCTGGCCCAGGGCCTCTCCCGTTTGGGGAAGAAGGTGCTCCTTATAGACCTCAACCCATCTAGCAGACACACCTTGGATCGTAGCGATAAGGGAGGTTCTCCCCAAGGTATGGTGCAGTTGTTGAAGGGCATGGCCACGCCCTCGTCTATTCTATGCCATGTGACCTTAGATGATGAATATGGATTTCACATGGTCTCCACCCGGGTATCCACACCAAATGAGGCGCTCTTTTTTGAGAAGCAAGCTATGGATCACAAGGTGCCTCCTCTCGTTGAACAGCTTTCAAGGGGATTTGAAGTGGTGTTACTGGATGCGCCATCAGGGCTTGGTAGTGTGGCCAAGGCCGCTTTGGAATCGAGCCACTGGGCATTTGCAGTCTCTACGTGTGAGGCAGAGACCTTGAGGGCCCTGCCCTTGTATACCACCCTGATTTCATGGATCAGGGTGCACAGAAATAGGTTGCTCAACTTTGGCGGTGTCCTGATCCAGAAGTTCGATAATCATTCAAAGATACAAGACACCATTTGCACATCACTTACCAAGAGGTTGGGGACCATATTTTTGAACACCAAGGTCCCCTTGGATCAACGTTTCGAGGTGGCAGCACTCCGATCTATTCCTTTATGGAGATTGCCAAGGGCGGAGGACCTAGTCGGTGTATTTGAAGAACTGGCCCAGGAGATCCTGGACATCCTCTTCAATAAGGAGGCCCGTGATGCCCTATCGCAACAGATTGACCATATCTCAGGGCATACCCAATGGCTAGAATCGCAATTGGGCGCCATATGCAGGGAGTATGGTCTGGAGTGCGCCATAGTGTCAGATGGTCTGGGGTTTCCCATTGTCCATTACAATATAGGAGAGGGTGCAGAGCTATTTGCTGCCTTTGGTCCCTTGGCAGGAGATACCATGGGGAGGGCAGTAGACATGCTAGACCTCGGCCAGGTAGACCAGATGGTATTGGGAATAGGTGATCTAAAGGTGCTCCTCGTAAAGAGGCTAGAGTCAGAGAAAGAAAACTATTATTTCTTGGCCCTATTGCCCAAGGGGTTTGAGTGGCGTCAAGGCTTAAGTGCGTCTATATCCCGTTTAGTGGACGGACTCTAGGGGTGAATCAGGCATTAAAGCCAGGGTGTTCAATGAGATAGCAACACATGTGAGTCTCAAGGATATCCATGACAATGCCCTGGTCAACGCCTGCCTCCTCGATCCATCTTATTGCAAGGCCCAGTCGGCCATCACTCGACTTACAGCCCAACTGGTAGATCTTTAGGGGTCTGCCTGCAATCTCTATCTTTTTGCCAAGGGCACTCCGTATGGACTGGTGTACAGCACAAAATGGGCTCACCCCTGCACCTTCGCCAATCCTCAGCTTGTTGGATATGAGGGTGGGCTTGTTGAATTCTGATGTAATCTGCTGGAAACCCTCGGGTAGCCTGTTGAACACCTCAAGATAATCTTTGATGGAAGGTGCAAAGGGACAGCTCTTTAGTCCAAAGATCCCATCCTTCACGTGGAAAGAGACCCCTTCTACCCTGGCTATGGGATTTGACATCTCAGGGATTGACGCCAGATATTCCTCCACTGTGTCAAAATGGGTGCTTGCCACCATGTTCGCTGCATTAAGTGCATTTCTGATGAGTACACCCTTTGCGCTGGCAGCACCGTTTTGTCCAAGTATCACGTTTATCATGTCGAGAAAACTGATGTGTGCTATGTCCAAGATCTTCTGTGCCATGTTCTCCTCCATGTAGATGTTTTGATTTGGCTAAATGGCCGCTACTTCCTGGATCTCTTTTGCGTGTTTCCTGATCTTCAACCTGATAAGCCCCAGGTTGGAATCTGGGTCAGCCACAATCACCAGAAATGCCTCGTCTCCCACTGGGGCGAGCATGACAGGTCCCTTCTCATACTCGATCATGCTCAATGACATGGGGCCCTTGCCCAGTTGTTGACCCATGCTTTCCGAGGCGCCAAACCCACTCGATGCAATGGCGCCTATCATCTCCACGTCCAGGCCACTGGTGGCAATGCTCTCTACCAAAAATCCATCCCTGCCAACGAGACATGCGGTGTTGACCCCTGGGATCTCTGTAAAGTGGTTAAGTAGTTTCCTGATCTCAGACATGCCTTCGTCCTCCTTTTTATTATGGTTTGAGTCCCAATTAGGGACCATCTCGCGCGGCGTGCACTCCTTGGGGCGTGTTTCCTTTAGGTTGAATTCGATCTTTTCGATGTCCATTAAGAGCTCTTCTGCGGGACGACTCTCTTCGTCCCGCCTCCTGGCCGCCTCTATCAAGATGGCAGACACATTGGTCTTTATGGTGTGTGGCACAGATTGGGGGAGTCCAACATTTTTCACCTTTCCATCTTTAAATTTGAGGATTTCATACATGGCCTCTTCACCTTGAAGACCTTCGAATTCTGCATGTATTACCTCTCCCCCTAAAAAGTAGATGGTCCCTTGCCTGCCTTCGGAACTCACCTCCAAGGCACAGTTGGCCAGAGAAAGTGTCTGTAGCTGAATGAGGTCGATAAGGTCTATGCCAGATATTAAGCCATCAAATTTTTTTGTCATTTTTTATGTGCTTGCCGCTAAGACCTATTGCCAACTAAAAGCGGTAGTCAAAACGCAATATCTGTCTTTATTCATCGGTAATGAATCAAGATTACTTTAATAGATAATGGATTGTACCAGTTAAGATTTGTTAATAATTATTTTTTATCTAAGTAATGAGTAGGTCAAAAAATGGATCTTTTGGATGAGGTGGAAGGTATTTACTGAGATGTTGGGGTTTTTTAGGGGCATATAGTAGGCAATAAAAAAAGGGGGCTAAGCCCCCCTTTTGTCTTAACCTCTTCTACGTCTGGCCTTGCGACGCCTTCTTTCAGCCTCTTGCATCTTGCGACGACGCTTTACGCTGGGCTTTTCATAAAAGCGTCTCATCTTTAGCTCTTTCTGCAGGCCATCAAGCTGCATCTTCTTCTTGAGGGCCTTAAGAGCCTTTTCCAGGTTGTCATCCTGGACCTCTACGACGATAGCCAAGGGAATCCCCCCCTTCTTTGTTGGATTTTCTTGACTATACTTTTATTTTCAGTGAAATGTCAATAAAAAATTGGATATAATACTGTGTGTCCATATCCTACCACGTGGACCCAAAAAAAGAGACCTATGAGGCGATCTAAGCGGCCCTCTTCCATATTCCATCTCGGTAATTATGCGCCTAGAAGTATTCGGCGCTAAGAATGGTGTTTAACAATTCGTCCATGGACATTGTTTCAGAACCCGAGCTCCTACAAATAAACTGAGAAGAGTGTTGTGCGTTAACTTGTCCATTAATGACAGTACCAGTAACACTTAAAGTGCCAGAGCATGTGACCGAACGGGTGTTGGCCTCCCCTTCAGAATAAGTTACTGAGAGGCCGCTAGTGATGATAGAGAGGTTCAGTGTCCCATTGGTAAGGGGTAAGGCGCCACTCAGATCAGTTGTACCAGAAATGGTCTTGGTTTCATCAGAATCGATGTAGCTACAATTTTCAAACGAAATGGCTGCATCTATTGCAGAGCTAAGTGTCTCATAGGTCCCCTTGATAGCCAACTGCCCTCCACCAGGGCATGGAATGGTAAAATCCAATGGAATTGTGCCTGGGGTTGACTGGGCCATGGTCGAGTCTTGCCAGGACATAAGTCCAAAAAATACGAGTGCAAAGATCGTTATTAGCTGCTTCATCTCCACACCTCCTTCCAGGGGTTATCTTTAGAAGGGCCGCTAAAATCAGTATAGGATTTGGACCGTCTCCAGTCAAATGGTTAACAATGTGCCAATTCCATTCCAATGATGGCCGTTTATGCCCCTTGACGCCTTTAAACGGCCCTAATATGTTGAACCCTTGACAAAATCAACTCATTGGGAAGGGAGAGTAGATGCCATGGACTGCACCAAGGTAAGAAACATCGCCATTGTATCACAAAACGGTAGCGGTAAGACTTCACTGGCAGAGGCCATGCTGTTTACAGCCAAGGCCACCAAGAGGTTGGGCAGGGTGGATGACAAGACCTCTTGTCTCGACTTTGAGCCAGAGGAGCAGAAGAGGGGGCTCACCATCTCCACGGCCTTTCACGATCTAAAGTGGCAGAAGAACCATGTCTTTCTCATGGACACCCCAGGCGAAGACAACTTCATTGCCGAGGCCAAGATTGCACTCAGGGTGGCAGACAATGTGGTATTTGTGGTGGATGCAGTGGACCCAGTCAAGCCCCAGACGCTCAAGGTATGGTCCATGATCAAGGAGGCTGGTATCCCTGTGATGTTTTTTGTCAACAAGATGGACAAGGAGAGGGCAGACTTTAAGAAGTCACTCGATGCAATACAGGAGGCCCTTGGGGTCCGCACCGTGCCCCTTGCGCTGCCCATTGGCAAGGAGGCCTCGTTTAAGGGTGTTGTGGACCTCGTAAAGATGAAGGCCTTTGAGTTCAAGGACGAATCAGGGAATCCACAGCCCATAGACATCCCGTCTGATGTGGCTGATGAGGCAGAGGAGTTGAGGAACAACCTCATAGAGTTTGCCGCTGAGTCAGAGGATGAATTGCTGGAGAAATTCCTCGAGGGAGGTGAACTCACCCAGGAAGAGATACTGAGCGGTCTAAAGAGCGGTGTAAACGAGGTGCGTTTTGTCCCAGTGGCCGTGGGCTCTGCCCTTAAAAATATGGGGGTCTCCACACTCTTAGACCTCATAGTAGGGCTTTTGCCATCGCCTGTAGAGCGTGGTGCAGTCACAGGAAAGAATCCCAAGACAAATGAGGAGGAGACCAGGGAGCCATCGCCAGATGCACCCTTCTCAGGCCTGGTCTTCAAGACCATGATAGACCCTTATGCAGGGAGGTTGTCCATCCTCAGGGTCTATTCTGGTACGCTCACACCAGATGGTACCATCTACTGTCCCAACAAGGATTCTCAAGAGCGATATTCTCAGATATTCATCCTAGAGGGCAAGGAACAAAAGCCTGTGGAAGAGGCGGGTCCAGGCATGATCGTTGCCATCCAGAAGCTAAAGGAGGTCTCTACTGGAGACACCCTCTGCTCACCCCAGGAGCCCATTGTCTATGATTTTGTGGAACTCCCCACACCAGTGCTCACCTATGCCCTCAAACCCAAGTCCAGGGGTGATGAGGAGAAGATCAATCAGGCACTTTCAAGGTTACAGGAGGAAGACCCCACCCTGGTGGTCTCAAGGGATCAGCAGACCAACGAGCTGCTCATCTCTGGGAATGGTCAGATCCACATAGATGCCACAGTGTCCAAGATGAAGGAGAAGTTTGGTGTAAATGTGGACCTCACACTCCCCAAGATCCCCTACAGAGAGACCATAAAGGGGGTAAAGAAGGCCGTGATCTACAGACACAAGAAGCAGACCGGTGGGGCAGGCCAGTTTGCAGAAGTCCACTTCGACATCTCACCACTTAAGCGCGGAGAGGGCTTTGAGTTCGAAGAGGCCCTCGTAGGAATGAACGTACCCAGAAACTTCGTGCCAGCAGTAGAGAAGGGTATCCAGGAGGCCATGCAATCAGGGCCTTTGGCAGGTTTTCCAGTGGTGGACGTGAAGGTGCGTTTCTATGACGGTAAGAGCCACGAGGTGGATTCCTCTGAAATGGCCTTTAAGATTGCGGCGATCCAGTGTTTCAAGAAGGGGGTATTGGAGGCCAAGCCCACCCTGCTTGAACCCATCTATAAGCTCACCATATATGTTCCAGACGAAAACGTAGGTGATGTGATCGGTGACCTCAACTCCAGGAGGGGCAAGGTCATGGGCATGGAACCAGCAGGTGCTGGGATGCAGGTTGTACAGGCACTAGTACCGCTGGCCGAAGTACAGCGATATGTACTTGACCTAAACTCCATGACCCAGGGACGCGGTACCTTCCAGATGGAGTTCTCACACTACGATGAGGTCCCGCCCAACATAGCGGAAAAGATCATTCAGCAGGCAAAGGAAGGGGATGAGGAATAGCACACAGGGCCAAGGGCCCTTTGAGAAGAGGCTTTAAGGCCATGGGCTTTCGCGTGGGGATCGTTACACTCAGTGATTCTGCATATCGTGGTGAACGCGAAGATAAAAGTGGCCCTGAGATAGAGGCCATCCTGGGGGAGGCAGGCGACTTTGAGATCGTAGAGAAGAGAATACTGCCAGACGATCTCGGCATGATAAGTGCGGCCCTAAAGGAAATGGCAGACAGCCACAGGTTCCACCTCATACTCACCACTGGTGGTACAGGCCTCTATCCCAGGGACGTGACACCAGAGGCCACAAGAGAGGTGATCCAGAGGGAGGTCCCAGGCCTACCAGAACTCATGCGTATGGAGGGTGGAAAGAGTACACCAAAGGCCTACCTCTCCAGGGCTGTTGCCGGTATAAGGGGGGAGACGCTCATAGTCAATCTGCCAGGAAGTAAACGGGCTGTCAGAGAGTCCCTCGGTGCCATATTGCCTATCCTTAGCCATGCACTGGAAAAGGTCATGGGCGATAGCACCCCTTGTGGCGGTGGATGATGGTTACGGATCTCACGTGAAGATTGGGATTATGAGATAGATATAGATCATAGTGGGGTGAAGAGATGAAGATCGGGATAGTGGGACTCCCATCCAGTGGTAAGACCACGATATTTAACTGTCTTACTGGTGTAGGCGCTGAACTTGATGCTCAAAGGTCTCATGGCAAGGGCCAAGAGGCGAATCTTAGGCAGGTACCTGTACCAGATAGGCGCCTAGATGTATTGACCAAGATGTATGAACCCAGGAAGACCACCCATGCTCAGGTCCAATATGTGGACGTGGCAGGCGAACTCAAGGCAAGGGATGGTGAAAGCAAGGGGCTAGACGAGCTCTTGAGGCACCTTCGACCAGTGGATGCGCTGCTCCATGTGGTGAGGGCCTTTGAGTGGGCCGGTACTCCACCAACCCCCAGGGAAGACTATGAGAGACTGGAGGAGGAGATCGTCTTTGCAGACCTCATGATCGTGGAAAGGCGTCTTGAGCGCATGGAACAGGAACACAAAAAGGGAAGGAAGTATGACCCAGAAGAGCACGATCTCCTCAAAAGGGCCCAGGCGCTTCTTGAGGCAGGAAGGCCCCTCAGGGTGGACCCAGAGCTCAGGGAGGCGCAGAAGCTTCGGGGATATGCCTTTTTGTCTGCCAAGCCTGAGATCGTCTGTCTCAACCTGGGAGAGGGTATGGAGGAGGGGGAGATTGACCTCGAGTTGGAGCAAGGCATCCCTCTCGTTGGAATAAAAGGGGCTGTGGAACAGGAGATTCTAGAACTCTCCCCAGAGGAGCAAGAGGCCTTTAGAGAGGAGATGGGTATTGAAGAACCTGCAATGCACGTCCTCATACGCGAGTCCTATAGGCTACTTGGGCTCATAAGTTTTTTCACAGTGGGAAAGGACGAGGTGAGGGCATGGACTATAAAGGAGGGCACCACCGCACTAAAGGCCGCTGGCGTCATCCACTCAGACATAGAAAGGGGATTCATTAGGGCAGAGGTAGTGGCATACGACGACCTCGTCTCCCTCGGCTCCTATGGGGCATGCCAGAAGGCAGGCAAGGTGCGTCTTGAAGGCAAAGACTATGTGGTAAAGGATGGGGACATCATACACTTTAGATTCAATGTATAGCTTTTGGATGTGACAGATAGGGCTATTGGGACAACTCCTCTTTTAGTGCATCTATGAGGATCTCATTTTCTTCTCTTAGACGCGGACTGATCCGTATTATGTCTGCCCCTTCAAGCCCCCTAAAGTTGCTACAATCCCTTATAAGGATCTTCCTCTTAAGTAGTCTCTTTGCCAGCACCTTTCCACTTAGGCCCTCCTTGGTCACTTGGACGAGAAAGAAGTGGGTCCTTGACCCAAGGGGCCTAAGCCCTGGAATAGCCTCAATTTTTCCTCTTAAAAATTTCTTTTCTTCCTTTAGATAGAGGCGTGTCTCTGCCTCCCACTCCCCTTTTCTCAGGAGATAGCTACCAGCCAATTGAGCAAGGGTCCCCACAGACCATGGTTTGAGCCTTTCTGACAACAATTTTAGGAGTGATTCTGGGCCTGAAATGGCGCCGATCCTAAGGCCTGGTATGCCATAGATCTTGGAGAAGGACCTTAGTATGAGGCAGTTTTTGACGATTCCCTTTGAGAGGAGTGAACTCTCTTCATCAGGGCCAATGAATGGGGCATACGATTCGTCCACTACCCAAAGGGACTCTTCGAAGTTGCAAATGAGCTCATGGAGTGGGCCTGGTTCAATGAAGGCGCCTGTGGGATTGTTGGGATTGCACAAAAAGATGAGGTCCCCTGGTCGCACATGTTGTTCCAATTCCTTTAGTAGTCTACCATTCCCACTCTTTCCCTCTCCAAGGTCAATAAACGGTCCAAGGAAGAAGGGCTTTTTTCCGGCAAGCCTTGCAGCATCTTCATAGTCTGAATAGGTAGGGATTGGTATCACCACCCGTCCAATCCCCGGAAGGACTGCTGGGATATTGAAGATCCACTCTGTGGTGCCATTTCCCACCAAGAAGTTTTGAGGTCCAAGCCCTGTCCTTGCCGAAAGGGTCTCTCTTAGGGTCTGGCTGTCAGGCTCTGGCAGGACCTGGATGGTGGGAAGGCGATCTACCAGGAAGTCCAAAAATGGCTTTTTTAGCGGCAAGGGGCTTACATTACTACTAAAGTCGAGGATCGCTCCAGGAGCGCACCCTATCTCCCTTGCCGCATCATAGATGTTGCCCCCATGGCCAAAGAGCATATTTTACTAGGCCCTTTCAAAGCTTCGTTCAAACAACTCCCTTATGGCCTTTTTGCCCTCATCAGAGAGGTAGCGTGTCCCTGTACCTACAAAGGTGTCGTACTCAATCCTTGGGGTATCCTCCACCCAGACACCACCTTTCCATGTAAACCACTTGTTCCGATCCTGATCAAAGACATGGACAGGCCTGTTAAAGAATTTACCCAGTTCCACTGCCCAGCCTGTTCCACCCTTTACTGTGCCGTCTTCGTTGATCCAGCCAATGGCAAAGATCTGGTAGCCATTGTTTACCATGTGAAATATGGATTGGATCACGCGCCTGATGCGCTCTGCCTGGGAGAATTTCTTCCCGAGCCGTTTAGACACGATGGTCATGCTGATGTCGCCCTGCTGGAGTTCCTCTTCAGAGAGCACCCTGACGTCCTTTACCCGCTCCATCTGGTGTCCCTTATATGAAAAATTCACCTCATTTACACCAAATTCCTCTGCAATGCGTCCAAATTCTGCCTCTGCGCCCCTGAGACCACCGCTATATAGGGTGCACTTGGATGGATCTAATTTCTTACGTTCTGAGTGTGTCATCACTTATCTTCTCCTTCTAAGAATTGTTTTTCCCTTAGTTCTAAAAGCTTCTTATAGACTGCCTCCAAAAAGTCCACCACCGGTCCATGCTTGTTCTCTCCAGACTGTGCGTATGCCTTGGTTATCTCCACTGCATATCTGAGACATTCTTCCCTGACAAAGGACGTGTTGGCCATGGTCACCTCCCCACCAATTGTTGTTCAACCCATGTTTTTTTCCCTTTAAAAGTGCGTAACCTGGCTTTAAAGGATCTCTTCTATACTCTCCCTTAAGGCATGCAACGCCCTGGCCCTGTGGCTAATCTTGTTTTTCTCTTCCATGGGTATCTCGGCAAGGGTCTTGCCCAATGTTGGAACAAGGAACACAGGGTCATAGCCAAAGCCCTTCGTCCCACGTGGTTCCCTGGTGATCACACCTTCTAGGCTCCCCTCTGCCTTTATCCATTTGCCATCTGGCCTATATACCACCATTACGCACCTAAAGCGTGCAGTCCGTTTCTCGTCCTCTACGCCCTCGAGCTCTTGGAGCAGCTTTAGATAATTTTCTTCGTCTGAGGCGCCTTCGCCTGCAAATCTTGCTGAATATATTCCAGGCCTACCCCCCAAAGCATCGACCTCCAGACCCGAATCGTCAGATATGGCCATGACACCAAAGTGTTCTGAAATGGTCTTTGCCTTTTTAAAGGCGTTTTCAAAGAAACTCTCGCCATCCTCTACTATCTCTGGCGGGGCCTCTACGTCGTTTAAAGAGAGAAAATCGATCCCCATATCTGAAAACAGTTCCTTAAACTCCCTTATCTTTCCCTGGTTCTTAGTGGCTAGGATGCAGCTCTTCTTTTGGGTGTGCATTGATTTATCACCTTTCTTCCTTGTTCAGTAGTAACGCTTATGGCGCAAACAGGGCAAATAGAATAGCACCGAAGGCATCGAATACAAGATGGAGAATTGGCCGAATCAGTGCCATCGTAAAAGGATACTCCTGTGGGGCAAATAGTCCTACAGGCGCCACACTCTACACATGTCTCCTTGTCGTGATGAAGGCGCACAAGGCTTACCCTGTTAAATAGGCCCAGGATGGCTCCAAGGGGACAGATGGTCCTACAAAATGGTCTCGACGTGTAGATAGATGCCACTACAATGGCCACCAGTACCAGGAACTTCCAGCCAAAGAGTACACCTGCTATTTGCCGTAGCTCTGGCCTTAGAGATAGAAGGGGTATCCCTGCCTCAAGCGTGCCAGCAGGACAGATGAACTTACAGAACGTGGTCTCCCCAAAGCCAATGGGATCGATCCAAAATAGGGGCAAGAGCACCACGAATATTGCAAGTACTACATAACGTACATGTCTGCTCCAGCGGGGTAGCGCTAGCTTCCTGGTCCTTAGCTTAAAGAGGTACTCTTGAATGAGTCCAAAGGGGCAGAGCCACCCACAAGGCATACGTCCAACCACAGAGGCCACGAGCCCCAAGGAGCCTAAGATGTAAAGACCTGCCTGGGGGATGCCGCCCCCTACTGCCCTAAATGTGGGTCTCAGTGTGGCCAGGGCACTTTGGAGTGCACCAATGGGGCATGAGGTCACTGCCAGTGGACACGAGTAGCAGTTGAGCACAGGGGTACAGACATATTTGAGATTGCCCTGGTAGATAGGGGCAGTCCCGAAGATGTAGAAGTGGGAATTTATGAGGAGTGAAAATGCGTGTTGTACGAATCGCCTTATGCGTTCAAGGGAGATCATCTGTAATTACCCGATTCCAATACAGCTCAGGCAGATAGAAATGGCCTTTTTTAGGGTCGAGGAGGCCTCGCCACTGTAAATACCCATTATGAGTAGGACCATTGAGCCGAGGAGAAATAGATAAGCTGTCTTGAACTTCATGGCAGGCTACTCCATCTCGTTTTGGGTCTTCTCATATCCTTCCAATACTCAGGGACGAAGAGTAGGGCAATGGTATAGAGTTCGAGCCTCCCCGCCACCATACAAAGGGTCAATACCACCTTTGCAACATAGGGTAGGTCTGCAAAATTCTTTGCTGGCCCAACCCCTCCTAGTCCAGGTCCTATATTGTTCAGGGTGGCTATCACAGAGGTACTCCCTGTGACTATGTCCACCCCAGTCAAGGTGACCACGATGGTGGCAGTGATGCCAACTGCCATATACAGGGAGAGGAAGCCCAGTATGGACTGGACTACATCCTGGGGTATCTTCTTACCGTCCAACTTAATGGCCTCTACTGCCATGGGGTGGATGAGCTTCTTGATCTGGACCCTGGTAAATTTCATAAATATTAGCGCCCTTACGTGTTTAATACCACCGCCTGTAGAACCTGCCATCCCCCCGAGTAGCATAAGTGTAACGAGGACCGTCTTGGCACACGGTGCCCAGGTGTCGAAGTCTGCAGTACCAAAGCCGGTGGTGGTGAGGATGGACCAGGCCTGGAACATGGAGTAGCGGATGTTTTGAAGTGGGTCGTCATATTGTCCATACCACCAGTTGGTGATAAAGATGAGGGCCGTGGCGCCAAATCCCACCAGCATGTAGAGCCTCAACTCCTCATTTTTGAGAGACCTCACCACCTTCCCCTGAAGGATGCGGAAGTGAATGGTAAAGTTCATTCCAGCCAAGATCATGAACACAATTATGATGTAGTCTATGGCCGCACTGTTGTAGCCACCAACACTCGCAGTCTTTGTGGAAAATCCTCCAGTGGCCATGGTGGCAAAGGCGTGACAGGTGGCATCGAAGAGATCCATCCCCGCTAACATCAGGAGCAAGACCTCAATGAGGGTGAGGAGTACATAGACTCCCCAGAGGATGCGCGCTGTGTCTTGGATGCGCGGGGCAAGGCGGTCTTTGGTTGGGCCTGGCATCTCAGCCTTGAAGAGCTGCATACCACCCACACCCAGTACTGGCAGGATGGCAAGGGAGAGTATTATGATCCCCATCCCACCGAGCCAGTGGGTAAGGGCGCGCCAGAAGAGGAGGCTCTTTGTGAGTATCTCCACCTCCTCGAGTATGGTGGAGCCGGTGGTGGTAAAGCCGCTCATGGCCTCGAAATAGGCATCAATGTAGTTGGGGATCTTTCCAGAAAAGAAATAGGGCAGGGCCCCCAGTGCTGCTGCTAGTATCCAACTGAGTGCGACTATGCAAAACCCTTCCCTGTGCCCTATCTCCTGGTCTGGCCTAAAGGAAAAGGCAAGGCCACCACCCACGAGTATTCCAATCCCAGAGGAGGCCAAAAACGCCACCCAGCTACCATCCTGATAGAAGAGGCTCAGGCCCATGGGTATAAGGAGGATAAGTCCCAGGAAGAACAACAGCCAGCCCAATATGGATAAGATTGTCCCACTCCTCATATCTGTTACTCAATATCCCCAGTGAGAGACCGTTTCAACTGGCAAACAGCCTTTCAAGCTTTGGTGCCACCTCTTTCAGGGTGAACACGATGAGCTTGTCCTTTGGACGTATCACAGTCTGGCCAGTGGGGATCTCTGCTTCGCCATTTCGCACTATGGCACCTACATTGGCACCCTTGGGGAATGGGATGTCCTTCAAGGGCCTTTCCACATATGGCCACATGCTTGAGACCACGAATTCCAAGACTTCAGCATTACTCCCCAGGAGTGTGGCAGCACTAAGGATGGTGCCGCGTCTCACGAATCTAAGTATCATGTTTGCTGCTACAAGCCGTGCACTCAGGGGGACGTCAATGCCGAGTTTGCCCAAAAGTGGAATGAAGTCGGGTCTGCTGATCCTGGTAATACACTTTTTGGCCCCGAGGTGTTTGGCAAGGAGGCTTGCCAGGATGTTGGTGGTATCTTCGTCGGTCACTGCGATCACCACATCGCATGTGTCGATCCCCTCGCTCCTCAATTCATGGCCGTCCAGGCCGTCGATGTTGAGGACGATGGTCTTGTCCAGTTTCTCCACTAGCCTTTCACACCGCTTTGGATCTTCGTCTATGAGAAAGAGCTCGCAGTCGCGCTCTTCCAGTGCCTTGGCCACATTGTATCCCACATGGCCCCCACCGATTATGAACACCTTTTTTGGGGCCTGGCTCTTTACTCCAATGAGTTCCTCGATCTTAGGGATGTCGTTTCTCCTAACGATGAAATAGATCTTGTCCCCTGGCCTGATCTCATCCTCTCCTCTGGGCACTATGGTCTTGTCCTGTCTCACAATGGCAGGTACCACAAAGTCATAGAGGCCCTTTAGATCCCTAAGATCCATGAGGTTGATCCCACACATGGGGCTTTCAGGCCTGATCTCATAGCCGATCAGGGTGATGTCCCCCTTGGCCAGTTCCACTGCCTCGAATGCCTCAAGGTGGGAACAGATCTTTAGTATCTCCTCACTCATGGCAGTGTCAGGGTTGATCAAAAGATCGATGCCGAGTCTCGACGAGTTTAGCGGAGAGCTTGCAGAGAGATACTCCTCGTTCCTCACCCTGGCCACCTTGCGCGCCACTCCATATTCTTTTGCCAGGATGCACGCTATGAGGTTCACTTCGTCTATATTGGTCACTGCGATAAAGAGGTCTGCTTTTTTTATCCCTGCCTCTTCCAGAATCTCCGCCGACGCGCCATTCCCTTGAATGGTCATGATGTTGAGATCGTTCTCGATCTTCCTGAGCTTTTCGAGGTCAGTATCGATCAGGGTCACGTCGTGGCCCTCTAAGGATAGCTGGCCACACAAGTGACCTCCAACTGCACCGGCTCCAACTATCAATATTCTCATGACATCTTTCCTGAATTTTGGGGTGGGTGTATGAAGTGTGATGAAGAGTGGAGGCGGCGCCCGGATTCGAACCGGGGAATAACGGTTTTGCAGACCGTCGCCTTAGCCACTTGGCTACGCCGCCTGTGTCTCAGCGCCACTATTCTTAACATGACTAGGGACCTTGTTCAACCCCAAACATTATAGGCTTGGGAGTGGGAGACCCATGGACCTCAAGTCACCCATGAGTGCTGTAAAGTCGTCTGGCGTGAGCGACTGTGGGCCATCTGAGAGGGCCTGTTCAGGTGCAATATGGACCTCGATGAGGAGCGCATCGATCCCCATTACTGCTGCGGCCTTTGCCAGTGGTGCCACCTGGTAGCGCCGTCCAGCAGCATGGCTCGGGTCCACACATATAGGGAGGTGTGATTCCCTCTTTAAGAAGGGTATTGCATTGAGATCCAAGGTGTTTCTCGAGTGTTTCGTAAATGTGCGTATGCCGCGTTCGCACAAGATGACAGACCCATTGCCTTCGCTAATGATGTATTCAGCGGCCATGAGAAACTCCTCCACAGTGGCCCACATGCCCCGTTTGAGGAGTACGGGTCTCTTGGACTGGCCGGCCCTCCTAAGGAGTGGGTAGTTCTGCATGTTACGGGTACCAATCTGGATGATGTCTGCAGATTCTTCTACCATCTCTAAGGATTCGACGTCGATGGCCTCAGTGACAATGAAGAGTCCTGTCTCCTCCCTCACCTTCTCCAAGATCTTGAGCCCTTGTTTGCCAAGGCCTTGAAACGAGTAGGGGGAAGTCCTTGGTTTGAAGGCCCCACCTCTAAAGAATGTGGCACCAGCGGCCTTGACCCTTTCTGCGGTCTTTAGGGCCTGAGATTCAGACTCAATGGCGCACGGCCCTGCAATGACGTGTAGGTGGCCGTCTCCGATCACAACCCTACCATCGTTTCCAAAGGGGATCTGGGTGTCCTCTGGGTGCATCTCGCGGCTTACGAGCTTATAGGGCTTTGATACTGGAATGGCCTCTTTTACTCCAGGAAGATTAAGGAATAGCCCTGGGTCAACAGGAGTCTCGTTCCGCAAGATGCCAATGGCAGTCCTCTCGCCACCAGGTATGGGTTTTGCCTCCCATCCCTGGGCCTCTATGGTCTCTATGACCCGTCTGATCTCTGAATCCGTGGCATTTTTTTCCATCACAACGAGCATGATCCTACTCCAAAAAAGATTGGCGCCCACTTAACTTAGGGGCGCCTTTGGTCCTTTTTACAAAGTGAATAAGGTCCTATGTGGACGAGCTAGATGAGTCCTTGGAAGAAGATGACTTGTTCTCCTTACCTGTAGGACTTGAAGAGCTGCTAGAGGCGTTGGAAGAAGAAGACTTTCTGGCATAATCGGTCACGTACCAACCACTACCCTTGAGGTGGAAGCTTGACATGGAGATGAGCTTGTGGAGCTTTCCTCCACACTCTTCGCACGTGGTGAGCGGTGCCTCAGAGATCTTCTGCCATTTCTCCACTACTTTTCCACATGCCTCGCACTCATATTCATATATTGGCATATTCACACCTCCTGTTACTAGACTGAAAATATTCTAGGATGGGTATTAGCCCTTCCATCTTGACCCTTTCCAAGATATTGTGGGTGACTCTGGTCACGATCTCTTCTTCCCCTGTCTTCAATCTTTCCAAGGGGTGGCAGTGGAACCTCAAAAAACGGGCAATGTGAACAAGCTCATGAGTCATAACATAGGTGAGAAGGGGAAGCAATCCAAAACCGGGTCTTTTTTTTAGCCATTTAAGAATCGTCGGATCATTCACAAAGATCTTGAAATAGCCACACCGTTCCACGGGATGATCCTTTTTCTCTGCATCCTTGCCAAAATAGACAAGGTGTGCAAAACAGTCGTCAGGCAC
>WGBU01000012.1 GCA_015494155.1 Deltaproteobacteria bacterium
CGGAGATGTCGATGTCGCCAGTGACGCCCTTGCTGGCATAGTAGTACTCAACTGCCTCTGGGGAGTCGAACCACATGGCCATCACATTGCCCTTGTAGCTCCACTTGTCCCAGGCTGCCTTTACGCCACCACCGATCATTATGAGACCAGGATTTTCAAAGGATGCGCCACCATTTATGCCACCACCAGTTAGGCTTGAGCCATAGTATGCGGGGAAGATGCTGTAGAGGATCTGACCAAACATATTGTCTCCATCAAAGGAAATGCTCTGCTCAGAACCAAATGCTGGGGTGAACCTCATAATACCTGTTGCAGGGGTCCAACCCTCTAGATCATCGTCGCTCCAGTCGTCATCGCCCTGGGCATAGAGTCCACCGATGTGGACCTCAAACTTCTTTATGCCCACCTGCTCGTGGAGGTCAAAGGCAACATCGCCATAGAATGCCCAAGAGCCCATGTCGAAATCGTCCTTGTACTTGCAATTGCCTTTAGAATCACATCTTGCAATGGGCATGGCTGCATCGTAGTCACCAAAGCCATAGACACCCTCCAACTGGATCTTTGCGGGGCCAAACACACCGTTGCCCTGGAGGCCTACGAAGTGGTGATCTACATTCTTGCCACCCTGATTATTCTGATCCCACATCCAGAAGCCTTCCACTTCTGCCACAGCCAACTTATAGGCAACCTTGCCATAGATGAATGTGCGGTCAGAGTCGATGGCATCATTTGCTGGGCCAAGGGGATTCAGTGTGGTACGGTATTTCTTATCATCAGGATCCATATATTTTGAGTAACCTGCTTCATCCTCATCCTTCTTGATGTACCAAAATGCCCATTTTACAGCGTCCATACCCCCCACAATACCAACACCAGGATCGTCGTCGCCATACACAAGGCCACCATATCCAATGTCTACGCCACGGGCATCCCAACCGGCCTGAAGCCTGGAATAGATCACTGGCAGGTTAAAGGTGGCGAGCAGACGCTCAATACCAAACTGCTGGCTCTGACGGCCAGCGGCAAAGTCTGTACGGTCGGCACTCTCTCTGGCCCAAAGACTGTCGTATTCAAGGGCCATGTATACGTCCCAATCCTGACCATGGGCGAAGTTGAAGAACAGCCTGTTCTCATTCCTGAAGTAGCTGTCTTTCACATCACCAGCACCCTCAGTGAGGTGGCCCCTGGAATTCGCGCTGGCTGCTCCAGTCCCTGGCATGATCTCAGTTGCCTTGGCCCCGTCCACATCGTCGCTAAGACCAAAGTCCCTGTCGATCTCTGCCGTGGGGATGAGCCTTACCTGGGCCCCCATCTTGATGGTGATGTCACCAACGGTCTGGATCTGGACAGAGCCTGGGCCTGCCTGGGATACCCCTGCAAGCCATAGAGAAAACAAAGCAACAAAAATCAGTCCTAAGAAACCTCTCCCTTTTCTGGACATGTTTTAAAACCCTCCTTTTTTGTTTTTTATTTTCCCCAAAATGGCACAATAGTGCCGCTAATAGTTGTTGAACACCTCCTTTCTAAATTTTCTCTTTCTATATAATGCTTTGCCCCGGATGGCAATACTTAAAAAATTATTCCCCAGCAAGTTCCTTCATCTTACCCTGTGAAAATGCCTCAATACGCTTTAGATATGCATCGCGTATTATATGGGTATCTTCTACGAATTTCGCCATCTCATCCATGGTAAGGGCTTGGGGGCCATCACATAGTGCGGTCTGTGGATCAGGATGGCACTCTACCAGGATCATATTGGCCCCTGCTATTACCCCCTGGGCAGATGCATGGAATATATCTGGGAATCCATCTGGTGCCACGTCTTTTGATCCAATGGAGTGACTGGGATCAATGCAGACAGGCAACCTGGTAAACCTCTTTATTACAGGGACATGGGCAAAGTCCACTAGATTTCTATGCGGCGCACCCAGATGGGATTTTACTCCCCTTAGACAAAAGACAATATCTCTATTGCCACCGCTTGCAATGTATTCACATGCATTCAGGCTCTCTTCGATGGTAAGGCCCATACCCCTTTTATAGAGCACAGGGAACTCATGCTGTGACCCCACGGCCTTCAACAATTCAAAATTCTGTGCATTCCTGGTCCCTATCTGGAGCATTATGCCAGTAGGATGTCCGGCCTTTTCCAACTCCTCGAAGATCTCTTCTATGTGAGACTCCTTTAGGACCTCCATTGCAATGATCTTTATTCCATATTTGCCGGCAAGTTCGAACAACCAAGGCAGACATTCCCTGCCATGTCCCTGAAAGTCGTATGGACTAGTCCTTGGCTTGTAGGCCCCCATCCTAGCAGTTACAACCCCTAGCCCAGACAACGTCTTAAAAATCTCTTCTACATGGGGAGGGGTGTCCACTGCACATAGCCCTGCAAAGATGTGAAAAGAGTCTTGGTCGAATTTGAGTCCCTGATATTCAAATCCAATAGGTACCACATCTATATCGTGGCGACCGATCTGCCTGTACTTGGTGGAGACACGCACCACCTTTTCCACCCCAGGCATGGTCTCTAGCACCTCTTGGGGGATGTTGTGTGTCCCGCCGATAAGATGTAGCTCACAGACAGACCTTGTCTCTCCCTCTATCTCCACGACTTTGATGTTTACCTTTGGGAAATTACTTATAAAATCCCTTATCTTTTGTACCTCGGGGCCGTCCTTTTTTATGTCTGGTTTTAATATGACTATCATCTCTATTCTTCTCCTATGGTTCTATTGCCTTTTTTTGTTGATTGGAAACTTAGTAGCACCTATAAGAGACAAGGTCAAGCCGAATAGAAGCCATAAAAAAAGGGGGCAAACGCCCCCTTCCAGATTCAATCTTAGGTCTTAAGATCCTAGACAATCAGAAGTTCAATGTGACAAATCCCATGAGAGACTGGACTGTGACATCTTGCTCACCATAGACATAGGCCTCTTCATCCTCGAAGTCCGTATAGTAATAGTTGAGTCCAAGGCCTATCTGTTTTGAAACTGCATAGGTAACCCCCAGGGTGAAATCGAGCTGCTTGAACTCCAGATTTGAATAGTCTGCCATACCATTTATATAGGCCACATCATATAAATATGGCTGATTTGGATTGATGGCACTGGTGTCGAGGTCCAGCTTTGCATCGCCGGTGGGATACATGGAATCGAATTCGAGGTCGATGATGTTACCCCTACCAGTTGTATAGCTCAGATTTGCATTTATCCCAAGGGATGCCAGTGGATTGTATGTGGCCACTGCAGTAAAGGTGTGGGCCTCGGTCCTATAGTCCATACCTGTGTGTTCGGACCCGAACTGGTCCGTTGTGATGAGATTTGCTCACCCGTCATATATGGCTATACAATACATCGATTCATACTTATCGTTGAAATAGTCATAGCCTGCCATGAATGATATCTCGTCTGTTGGTGCAAATACCAGGTTGAGACCAATGGTGTAGAGGTCTTGCTCCCAACTACTCCCATCCACATCGTCGTTTTCCGCCATCTTATATCTGGTGTAGATTGTGCTTGAAAGTGCGTTTAGGGGCATCCAGTTGGCCCTCAGCAGGAATTCATGGGTGGTCTCGGGCTGATTTGATCTCGTCCCCACCCGCTGACTGTAGATCCTTGGGTCATAAGAACGGGAATAGTCATACAGAGACCCTGGTGGGCCACCATATGCCCCGTAGCTTCCATCTGGGGCACACACGGCATTTTCCAAGGCATAAGGATCGTCCACGAGCTTTAGCTTATAACCGAGTCTCAATTTAAGCTGGTGATTGACGCGCCAATCGCCACTCAACTTGAATGTGTGGGCTGTAGTATCCTCTGGTACGTGGTGTTCCTCTGCATTTTCCCTGTCTTCATAATGAAATTCATAGGCACCCCTCAGGGTGATGCCCCTTAGAAGCCGCCATGTCACATCAAAACCCAGTGTGGTTATGTCCAGTTCATAGCCAGACTTCCTCTTAAAGTCCCAGTAGCCGGTCTTTAACCCCTCTTCTGCTCCAAGCGGACTGGTAGCATACCCTTCACCCAGGGAGATGGCACCTTTTGGGGCATTGTCTGGATTGAGCCTATCCACCACATCTATGAATACGTCGTCGTTTTCTATTGTCTGATACTTACCAAATAGATTTAGCGATATCTTCCGATTCAACCGGCTGTGCCACCTGGCCATGACCGACACACTGTCCATCTCTAGTTCGTCGTCGTAGTTGCCTGTGAGGACATCATATGGATCATCTGTGCTCTTGTTGGTGCTCTCTGCATATACGAATGCGGCAGTAATCACATTTGCACGGTTGAGATTGAACTTGGCCTTTACTGTGTGGGCATCTTTGTGGGAATCGGGGGTCTCGCCATAGGGCAACTCTCCAGTGGTGCCGTCGAACTGGAGCCTGTTTGTGAAGAGCGTTTTGTGGCTTGGGGCAAGATTGTTGTATACGAGGGTCATGTCTTCGCTCTTGTCGTCAAAGTCCCTATGGAGAAATGAGTATTCGATGGCGAACCTGCCCCCATTAAACGCCACCTTGGGGCTATAATCGTTGGTATTTTCATCGATACTCTTACTATCTGCCACAATGTGACATGCAGAACACTTGCTCATGGTCCGTGCCTGATCAAGCCCCTTTCTCTCTTCATACCTGTGGGCAAAGGAGAGGGTGAGGCCTGGAAGTTGTGGGATAGAGAACTTCGCCTCATTGTTCCACTCCGCCCTCATTATGTGGTATTCATCGTGTATCCCAAGGTCTGTATGATATACTGCTGCAGAGCCTACAATCTCTTCACTTTTGTCATTTACACCATTGTTATTAAGGTCGAGAAAATATCCTTTGCCAGGCTCTGGTCCAGGGTTGGTGTTACTAAAGATGTGGGCCTCGAGGTTTTCCAACTCGTCATGGTCTAGCCTGTGCAAAAACCTCGAATAGTCTGTCTTGAGTCTAAGTATGCGCCTTAAATCAAACTCTGCACCATACTCCTGATCGTCTACAAATTGATAGTGTCCTTCAGCATCAAACGATATGCCATCTTGCTCGTAACTAAAATCCCCCTTGAGATCCCAATAACCTGTATTGTCCAAGACACTATTATACTCTGTACCCTTGGCCCCATCTTCATCACTGTCGATATCGTCCATCACCCATATTCCCCCAATGCTTACGGAACCTTCAAAGGGCTTCTCCTCTGCCAGTGAGTTTGTTCCCCAGAGTACCAATGCCACCAAGATGAGCAAACATATTGATATCTTTTTCATTTGATCACCTCCTTTATTATCGAGTGAGACCCATACCGGCCCCAGGTACACTCTGGGATGGGAGATCAGAACCGTGGACCTTTGGGTGGCACTGTGTGCACTTAGTCATAAACGACTTGGTGAAACCGTGATCTGTTGGCCCAATGACATTGGCTGAGTCACCTGGTGCAACAACCGTTGCCACATTATTGGATGCACGCGCTGCGTGGAAGTGGGCCTCGTGGCACTGGAGACATATGAATGGTTCCTGCTGTCTCAACAGGTTGTTTGCAACAGTGCCATGTGGATCGTGACAGATAAGACAGTCTTCAACCACAGGATCGTGCTCAAAGGCAAAGGGGCCCTGATAACGCGTATGACACCTAAGGCAGAGATCATTTACCCTTTCTGCGGTCTTCAACATGCCCGCCGCTGGTGAATCGCTCCCATGGGGGTTGTGGCAGTCGGAACAGTGCATCTTTTCCTCTTTGAGTGGATGATGAGAGGCGTAGTAGGTCCTCGCCCTCACATCCTGATGACACCTGGAGCACAGATCGAGTTCACCCTCTTTGAGCAGGTATTTCCTGCCATTGGTATGCACCTTGTGACACGCAGTACAGGCCACATCATTCTCTGCATGGGCAGATCCAGCCCAGTTCAACTGAGCACCAGCCTGGTGACAATTGGTGCAGATGCCGCCTACCTCCTCTGGTTCGAGCCCATCGTCACCAAACCTCAAGATCTTTTCAACATCTCCCTCTCCATCCACATGGAGAGAACCTGGCCCGTGACAACTCTCACAACCGGTCTTAACCCCACTGGGCACCTCGAACTCAGCGATCTTTAAGTGAATATTGGTCCGTTCAGTGGCATAGTCCTCGTGGCACTCCAGACATACACTATTGCCTAAATATTGGGCCCCTTCTGGTAACTCTGGCATCCTCACCCAGGCTGCCCTATCTCCTGCCATTTTGGAACATCCTGCCAAGAAAAAGATCCCCAAAATTGCAATCAAAATCTTCCTATCCATCTATCTCCCTCCGTTGATGGTTTTGTAGTGGTATCCTGACAAAAGAGTGACAAACGCCGTATCTTCTAGCTATCACCCCCTTTCATAAACAAAAAAGGCCGCCCAATCACCGTTGGGTGGCCTTTTTTGTCAAGTGATTAGAGAGACCCCTGCCGGGACCCCCTCTATTAGAGGGTCAATAGATTCTAATTGAAACTATTTTGTGCCCCATCCGTCTCCCCTAGAACGCTTATAGCGTGAATGTTTCACCTATAAGCTATTCATCGTAGGATTAGTCTACGGACTTTAATTTTTTTGTCAATACTTGAAAATAGAGATTGATCTAGAATGGATCTAGACGGAGACCGCCGCTAGGCGGTCTCCAGATGAATGCTATAGTTCCAGCGGACGTGCGTGTAGGACACCATCCTGTGAGAGGAGTGCATCTAAAGTATCTTTTGAGACGGATTCGTCGGTTGTTAGCAGAATGACGTTTCTCTTATGGCTTGGGTCTTGGCCCACCTGCATCCTGGCGATATTTATACCAGCATCACCCAGCGTGATCCCAATCCTACCGATCACACCAGGCTTGTCCTCGTTGTAGATGAGTAGCATGTGCCCCTCTGGCACTGCCTCGAGTCTAAAGTCGTTGATCCTCACCAGCCTTGGTTCCTTTTTCCCAAAAATCGTACCAGACAAGAGATTCGTCTGACCAGCACTGGTCACCTTGACAGTAATGAGATTAGTGAAGTCCTCGGCAGTGCTACTTTTTGATTCAGTGACCTTGATGCCCCGCTCCTCGGCAATGATGGGCGCATTGACGAAATTTACATCTTCCTGTAAGGCAGGGGCCAAGAGTGCCTTTAAAAATGCGATGGTCACTGGTTTTGTATCATATTCAGCCACATCACCTTGATACACTATTTCAACATCCTCAATGGGGCCCTCGAGGATCTGTGCCTGAAATGCACCCATCTTCTCTGCCAGGCCAAGGTAAGGGCCAAGCTGGGCCAGCGCCTCTCCAGTAACTGATGGTACGTTTACTGCATTTCTCACCTCGCCATTGATGAGATAATCCCTGATCTGTCGTGCCACAGCCACGGCCACATTCTCCTGTGCCTCTTTGGTGGATGCACCCAAATGAGGTGTACAGATGAAATTCTCGAGACCGAGTAGTTTGTTTTCCAGGGTCGTTGGCTCTTTTTCAAATACATCCAGGGCGGCTGCCTTCAATTTCCCACTGGTAAGGGCATCATAGAGGTCGTCTTCATTAATAATGCCGCCCCTTGCACAATTGATCACGATTGCACCATCTTTCATCTTTAAAAAGAGGTCTTTGTTCAAAAGACCCCTTGTCTCTGGTGTGAGGGGCGTATGCACGCTGATATAGTCAGACACTGCCAATACATCGTCTAGGTCCTTGAGTTCCACACCTAGCTTTTCTGCCATATCTGGTCGAATATGGGGATCAAAGGCCACCACCTTCATCTTCAGCCCCTGGGCAAGCCTTGCCACAATAGAGCCAATCCTGCCAATTCCAATTATCCCAAGGGTCTTTCCTGCCACCTCTTGCCCCAGGAACTTCTTCTTCTCCCACTTCCCCGCCTTCATAGAGGCTGTAGCCTGTGGGATATGGCGTGATACTGCCATGATCATTGCAATAGTGTGTTCAGCAGCAGAATTGGTATTGCCACCAGGGGTGTTCATCACCACGACCCCATGCTTATTACAAGCTGGTATGTCCACATTGTCGAGACCTGTACCAGCCCGTCCCACCACCTTAAGGCTGTCTGCCGCATCCAAGAGGTCTGCAGTCACCTTGGTGTTACTGCGTATGATCAGACCATGGACCCCCTTTATGGCCTCCTTTAGCTCGTCTGGACTAAGCCCAAGCCTCTCCTCCACCTGGATGCCTGCCTTTTCCAGGATCTCTATACCTTCCTTTGCAATTGGATCGGTTACGAGTACTTTCATTCTCCCTTTACCAGTCCTTTCACTATTATTTTTTCTCTGATCTCAAAAGAGATTGATCAAAGGATCATTTTTGCCACAAAATGAAAAATCTTTCAATGAATTAGATAAGAAACTGAAAAACACACGGCCATAGCTTCCATCTGGTCCATTTATTCCTCGCCATAGCCTCCGCCCCCTGGGGTCCTGATCTCCAATACATCGCCCTCTTCAACTGAAAAGTGACACTTTCCAGGCAATCTCTCCCAGGCCACACCTGCCCTTCTTAGCCGATTAAGGCCCCTCTTCCCAGGCCTTCCCCCTGATAGTCCGTAGGGTGGCCTCTTTCTCCTCTCAGTGAGGAGGGTCACATGGGCATCTTCTAAGAACCTTATGCGCCTTATAATCCCGTCTCCACCATGGAAACGACCCGCACCACCAGAGCCCTTTCTAATGCCATAGTGTTCCACAAAGAATGGATATTGCTGCTCCAAGGCCTCAACAGGTGTATTCAAGGTATTGGTCATATTTGTCTGTACGGCTGAAAGCCCGTGGCACGTTGGCCTGGCACCCATCCCACCACCTATAGTTTCATAATAGGTGTATTCGCCTCCTCGCTCCCCTCGACCGCCAATTGCCACGTTGTTCATGGTCCCTGCACTGGCAGCGGGTATCTTGTGAGGGAGCGCCTTGGCCAAGGCCCCAAATACGACGTCTACAATGCGTTGGGAGGTCTCCACATTCCCTGCTGCCACTGGGCTTGGATATTCTGCATCTACAATGGAACCCTTCTTGGTCATAACTTCTATAGGACGGAGCATTCCGCCATTTACAGGATAACCCTCTCCAATCAAACAGAACATGCAATAATATACGGAGGATTTAGTAACACTTCTAACGGCATTTAGCCCACTCTTCACTCCAAGGGAAGAGCGAGAGAAATCAATCTTAATGGAGTCCCCTTCCACTGTGATCTCTACCTCAATAGGTATTGGACCATGGCCTAGCCCATCGTCATCCAGGTAATCGGTAAACGAATAGGTCCCATCTGGTATCTCGTCTATGGTTGCCTTGGCCACACGCTCTCCATATGCGAGGAGTGCCTCTATGCACTCTTCCAAAAAGGAGGGAGTATACCTTTTTTCAAGCTCCAGTATCCGAAGCTCACCGCGCATCAATGCAGCCATCTGTGCCCTCAAATCGCCTTGACGCTCCCTTGGACTCCTCACCTTATTGAGAAAGGAATTTAGAAAATCCTCCACGATCTCTCCGCCCCTACAGAAGTAGGTAGGCTCAATCAGCACGCCCTCTTCGTGGATATTCTTAGCCAGGGGCATTGAACCTGGAGATTTCCCTCCTACATCTGCATGGTGTGCCCTTGCCACCAGATAATATGAAGGGCTCTTCGCCCCATCCCTAAATACTCCCCGTATCATTGTGATATCTGGTAGGTGGCTCCCTCCATGATATGGGTCATTGGTGATAATTATATCTCCTTGTAGTAGCCTAAATCTCTCTATCACCACTTTCACTGTATCGGGCATGGCCCCCAGGTGTACAGGGATGTGTGCTGCCTGGGCAATGAGCTGCCCCTTCGCATCGAATATGGCACAGGAAAAGTCTCGCCTCTCTTTGATGTTGGGCGAATAGGCAGATCTTTCCAGGACAATGCCCATCTCTTCGGCAATGGCACAAAATGACTTGTTGACTATCTCAATATCAATGGGCGTGGGCATGCCTTCTCTTACCACAACTTTTTCCCTTGACAAGCCATATCTTAATAGTTAAAAAAGCTGCGTCATCATTCCGGGAGCACTTTATAGGTCATAGTCTCAAAATTTCCCCTAGTGAACAAGTTGAGTGCCAGAGTAAGGGCCTTGCCCGGATAGATGTCTTATTTTTTAAAGGAGAAAAAAAACAGTTTAAAAAGAGGTTTGAGCCATGAAAAGAGACCCAGAAAAGATCAGGAACATAGGAATTAGCGCTCATATAGATGCAGGTAAGACTACACTTACTGAACGAATTCTATACTACACGAATCGCATCCATGCCATACACGATGTAAAGGGCAAAGATGGTGTTGGTGCCACCATGGACTTTATGGAATTGGAGAAGGAAAGGGGCATCACCATTACATCTGCTGCCACATACTGTGAATGGCGTGGTCACGAGATCAATATCATCGACACCCCTGGTCACGTGGACTTCACCATCGAGGTGGAAAGGGCGCTCCGGGTCTTGGATGGAGGCATACTTGTGCTCTGTTCCGTGGGTGGAGTTCAGTCTCAGTCCATCACCGTTGACAGGCAGATGGCCAGGTATCGCGTCCCATGCCTTGCATTTATAAACAAATGTGACCGCACTGGCGCCAACCCATACAAGGTAGTTGAGCAGCTCAAGGAAAAGTTGGGCCACAATGCAGTTCTCATGCAGATCCCCATGGGCCTGGAGTCTGATTTTGGCGGGGTAGTGGACTTGGTTACCATGAAGGCCGTCTATTTTGACGGTGCCAACGGAGAACATGTACGCTACGAAGAGATCCCACCTGAACTCATGGAGGAGGCCGAAAAGAGGAGAGAAGAGTTGATTGACGCCGCCAGCATGTTCTCAGACGAACTCATGGAGGCCGCCCTTGAGGGTGAGGTCCCAGAGGACCTCCTTAGGGCTGCCATCAGGGCAGGTACACTCAAACGGGAACTCACCCCAGTATTCATGGGGTCTGCCTATAAAAACAAGGGTGTCCAACCCCTTTTAGATGCAGTTACATACTATCTGCCACACCCGGCAGAGGTGGAAAACCGCGCCCTAGACCTAGATAGGGACGAAGAAGAGGTCGTGCTGGAGGCAGACCCAGAGAAACCCCTTGTAGCCCTTGCCTTTAAGCTAGAAGAGGGTAGATATGGTCAGCTCACCTATATCCGTGTATATCAGGGGACTCTCAGAAAAGGCGATTTCATACAGAACAACCGCACTGGCCACAAGATCAAGGTAGGGCGTGTGGTGCGTATGCATGCAAATCAGATGGAGGATATTGAAGAGATCCCAGCAGGTTACATTGGAGCACTCTTTGGGATCGACTGTGTGTCCGGAGATACATTTACAACCCCAGGCTACCGTTACTCCATGACCTCAATGCACGTACCTGAGCCGGTCATAAGCCTCGCCATTGTGCCAGCAGACAACAAGGCCCAGGTAAATATGAGTAAGGCACTTTCTCGCTTCACCAAGGAAGACCCCACCTTCAGGGCCTATGTAAACCACGAGACAGGCGAGACCATTATAAGTGGAATGGGAGAGCTACACCTAGAGGTCTACATCGAGCGAATGAAGCGGGAGTACAATGCAGAGGTTACTGTTGGTGCACCACAGGTTGCATACAGGGAGACCATCACCAGGCGTGCAGACTTCAACTACACCCACAAGAAGCAGACTGGTGGTGCAGGTCAGTTTGGCCGAGTAGCAGGCTGGATTGAACCACTGCCAGATGGAGACTTCGAGTTTGAGAGCCAGATCGTTGGAGGTGCAATACCAACCGAGTTCATCCCATCTTGTGAGAAGGGCTTTAGGGCCAGCATGGAGAAGGGTCTACTTCTCGGATTCCCTGTGACAGGTGTGAAGGTAGTGATAAACGATGGTCAGGCGCACTCTGTTGACTCATCAGACATGGCGTTTCAGGCCGCAGCCCGCGGGGCATTCAAAGAGGCATACATGAAGGCCAAGCCTGCCATCTTAGAGCCCATTATGAAGGTAGTAGTAGAGACACCCACTGAATTCCAGGGCGCTGTCATGGGTTCTCTCAACCAGAGGCGTGGAATGATCATTGGTACCCAGGACGAGGGCGATATGTGTGTGATAGAGGCAGAGGTCCCATTGGCAGAGATGTTTGGTTATTCCACAACTCTTAGGTCGGCAACCCAGGGTAAGGCACAATTCACCATGGAATTTGCCACATATAAACAGGTTCCCAAGAACGTTGCAGAAGAGCTTATAAAGAAGGCCATGGAGGAGAAGAAGAAAAAGGCGGCCTAGTTGGATTCACAAAATTGAGGCATTCCTCATCACTCTATGGCAACCATCATCTACTTAATTGAGAGGTCAATAGTCATGTTGAAACAAGATCTAATGAACAGAAATCCC
>WGBU01000013.1 GCA_015494155.1 Deltaproteobacteria bacterium
GGGTCTCTACAAGGGGCCCCTCGGAGTTCCAGTTTCTTGTATAGTTGATATCCCACATGGTCGACATAGTGTCTGTGGGATCATGGGTTGCTTGGACGTGATACCTTTGATAAAAGCGCCTCTGCTCAACGCCATCACCCTCACCATTCATATTGCCAAAAAAATTACCCTCTAGCGAGGTAATACGCCCGGCTTGGACACTGTAGGGTATGAGCAGAAAAAATACAAACATTACTACAAGGAGATCCCATTCATCCACCACCGATTTCAATGTTCACACCATCTACCATCAATTTCTTTTTTGTGTGTCCAGCCCTAGTTTGAATTCTTGTGGTTATTGCCTCTTTCTCTTCAACTTTGGGTGTACCCTGTCATATTGTTTTGGTGCATGGCAACCCACAACACACGATCCCCCTGTTGGTGTCTTAGTAAAGATGATAGGATATGACCAACTGCCAAAGGGCACCTCATATCTTATGTGTTTTGCCTGGTTGCTTGCATGTGGATCGTGACATGCTATACATGAGCGCCCCTTTTTCCTGTTCACATGGAAGAAGTGGAGATTGTAACTGCCGTCCCTAAAGTTAGTGAGTTCTTTTGTGAACTTCTTCTTGGCGATAGACTTATTGTGACAACCGAAACAGAGGTCATATTTACTCTCAGCATATGGAGTGTAGAATTCCTTTGGGAAATAGCGCACCAATAGCCTTGTATACTTTGAGCCGTGTACCCTATGGCACGCAGTACAGTCACCAGTCCTCACAGGGCCATGCAGATACTTTGAATCCTGGATGTCATATCCCAGTTCTTCATGGCACTTAAAGCACAGGTTGGGCATCTTCTTATCCAACATTGACTTTATATTGGATGAGTGGGCATCGTGACACTCTGTACACTTTCCCTTGGCCACAGGTGGGTGCTTGTAGTTTGCATCGTCTATGTCACGAAACACCTCTGGATTTAGCCTCTCATGGCACGACCGGCATAGGATGGATACAGGTTTCTTTAACTGATATCTATAGTCTGTACTGTGCGGGTCGTGGCAAAGACCACAGTTTTGGGCAACTGGCTTGTGGACAAACTTCCGGTTGAAGGACGCCCTCCTGTCTGAATGGCACTGGAAACAGACCTTTCCATTGTCCAAGGGGGCGATGAGGAGATTCTTGTACTTTGAGGCATGTGGCCTATGGCATGCGATACAGTCACCGGCACCCACTGGGCCGTGTTGATGTGCCTTGGTGAAGATGGTCTTCTCATGGCAGTTAAAGCACAACTCGCTCACCACCTTTCCCTTCATCCTCAATTGAAATCGCGCTGGAGACTGATGAGGATCGTGACAACTCAGACAGTCTTCCTCAACTGGTGGGTGCACGTTTGCCTCTTTTAGCCACTCCTTTTTTGCCTGGTGACAGGCGAGACACAGGTCATTACCCTTTCTCTCGAGCTCTTTTGGCAATAAACTCCCATGGGGACTATGGCAGGAAATACAGGCCCCTGCCCCTGCTGGGCCATGGACGTGTGCATCTTTGGACATTGAATTTCCATGACACTTGGAGGTAGTACAGTCTGAACGTGCAGGGATGATGCGCTTAAAATTGAATACCCCCCTCCTCTTTCTGTGGCATTCCCTACACTTTAATGGAGCTGGATTGTGGTGGAGATACATCCTCTTAAATCCCTTGGGAGGTGTAAGCTTATTTGCCCTAGGTGCATAAAAGACCTTTAAGGAAACCTTTTTGCCCCCAGCCTTTACTTCAATAGTGTTGAGTCCAGCCCTGAGGGAGACCATTACCCCAAATCCTTTGCCCTCTACGGGCACCTCCCTCATCTTTGGTACAGCCCTAAGCCCCCTTATTGTCACCTTTTTAATCGTCTTGTCTGCCACAGCTCCGGCAAGAAATATCTGCGGTTCAGTGACCCACACATTGTTTTTGGGCGATATAATCTTTATGAAATCGCCTCCTCTAGAACAGTGGGCATCACTATAAAAGAAAGATATGCCGATCAAAAAAAACAATAGCGAGATCGATAGTCGTTTTTTCACCCCATTCCTCCTCGCAAAAGGCCTCACCCCAAGATGCTTGGAGTGAGGCCTTCAACTGCTCTAGCCTAGATATTCATCGCTCTA
>WGBU01000014.1 GCA_015494155.1 Deltaproteobacteria bacterium
CACACCCCTGCCCAAAACTCACCACTGACCT
Organism: Deltaproteobacteria bacterium; assembly: GCA_015494155.1. Taxonomy (GTDB): domain Bacteria; phylum Desulfobacterota; class Dissulfuribacteria; order Dissulfuribacterales; family Dissulfuribacteraceae; genus WGBU01. The sequence continues at coordinate 32 of WGBU01000014.1, forward strand.
CTTTACGCCCTTTAAGTGGGGTATAGCCACCCCCAATATCTCCTCTACAGTGGGGCAAAATTCCATGCGCTCCTGGGTAGATGGGACCAGGCCTTCTGGTTGGAACGAAAGGCAACCGAGGCATTGGGCATTACACGCAGTAGAGGTGGGGAGCGGTGCCTCAAACCTGTGCAAAAAAAAGTTTTTGGCTGCCGGACAGCCATAGGTGAGGCTACACTTTCCCAGGTGTTGAATCAGGCGATTGTCTGGGTGGGCGGCCATGGTGCGCCTTGTGGCCTTTATCACCCTCTCTTGGTCAAAGCCCTTTGCATCCTGGCGGGGGTCTGGATCGCTCCTAAAGCCTGCGACCCAGAAGCGATCTCTCCACCATCCCACTGCTGTATAGGCGAATAAGGGGAGAGGACCTGCCCCATCCGTCTTCAAAAATGCAGGCAGTGCAGTCTGCGTATAGGCTGGCGCCATGAATGCTGCAACAGCACTGACCTTCTCACCATTTGGTCCCTCTTCCACTGTTACCATCTCATCATACTCACTGTCCCAGCCTATTGGGAGTCTATCTGGTAGCACAAAGAGTTCACTACCCTCAGGCAAGGGTATAAACTCCTCTGGGAAGATGGGGTGGAGTGTACGACCACTCCTACCTGCAACCTTTAGCCAGGGATGATCAAATATGTTACCATTCTCGTCTGCAAGGACGAGGTTAGGGATCTTTTCTGGGTGGATGTGTTTATTTTTCATAAACGGCCTACTAGAAAAATTTAGAACATTTAATATAGTGTAGATTTTAATTTGGTCAAAATGTTTTGCCAGGAGGATAGATAAATGGATCATAACAAGAGAAGGGGGGCGCTTGCAACGGCCCTCACCAAGAAAAAGCTCGGTGCCTATTTGGTGACAAGCCCAGAATCGAGGCGTTATTTTTCTGGATTTACAGCAGAGGACTTGGACTGTAGGGAGTCGTCGGGCCTCTTGCTGGTCTTCAGGAACGAGTCCTACCTCTTTACCGATGGGAGATATGAGACCCAGGCCCGCATGGAGACCAGTGGTATCAATATCGTGGTACAGAAAAATGGGGTTGAGACGGCTGTCCAAAGGATACTCAGGCAAACCCCTGTACGGCGTGTCGGCTTTGAGGCCTCTAGCATCAGTGTAAAATTGATGGAAAAGATAAAGGGGGCCTGTGAAGACGTAGAGTTCATCCCTGCTGACGACCTGGCGCAACACTACAGGTTACAAAAGGACCCAGAGGAGCTCGAGGCCATAAAAAGTGCTGTGAGGGTTGGGGAGGAGTGTCTTGAATATGCATTAAAGGAGATACGGCCTGGGATGACAGAAAAAGAGGCGGCCTGGAAGATCCTTCGATACATCTATGAGAGGTCAGATGGCCCATCCTTCCCCCCCATAGTAGCCTCTGGCCCCAATTCTGCCCTCCCCCATGCAGTACCCAGTGAAAGGGTCATTGAAGAGGGTGAACCAGTTATCATAGACATGGGTGTAAAGGTGTCGGGTTACGCCTCAGACATGACGCGCACCTTCTTCTTTGGAGAACCAACTGGGCAGATCAAGGATATCTACATGTGTGTAAAAGAGGCCAAAGAAGAGGCACAAAAGGGCATACGTGCCGGGATTACAGGGAAGGAGGCCGACTCTATTGCAAGACGCATCATAAAGAAGGCGGGCTATGGCAACTATTTCTCCCATTCCCTGGGACATGGCGTAGGGCTCTCTGTACATGAGGCCCCTGTGCTCTCACCCAGATACCGCAGGCGGCTCCATACCAATTCTGTGGTCACTGTAGAGCCAGGGATCTATATCCCAGGTAAGGGTGGAGTACGTCTGGAAGACATGGGGGTGATTAAGGAGGATTGCCTGGAGGTCCTGGGTAGTGGTAAATGGTATTATGACTTCTGATGAACAAAAGGAACTCCCACTTACCGAACATCTGAGGGAGCTCAGACAGCGGCTCATACGGTCCCTTGTTGTGGTGGTATGCCTCTCGGTCTTGGCCTATGGATTCATAGAACCCATCTTCAAGGCCCTTTCCATACCCCTATTGGAGGTCTTGCCCCCGGGCAGGAGCCTCATTTTCACCTCATACCCAGAGGCCTTCTTCACCTACATCAAACTCGCCATAACCACTGGCGTCTTTCTGGGCGCCCCTTGGATACTCTATGAGATATGGGGCTTTGTTGCCCCTGGCCTCTATGCCCATGAAAGACGCCTTATGGCACCATTCATAATATTCGGTTCCATCTTTTTTATTGGAGGGGGGCTATTTGGTTATTTCATCGTATTCCCTGCTGCGTTTAGGTTTTTGGCAGGGTATGAATCAGACATCCTCTCCCTCTATCCAAGCATCTCTGAATACTTTACCCTTACAATAAGGTTACTTTTGGGCTTTGGGCTCGCTTTTGAACTCCCTCTCATACTGGTATTCCTCGGGCTATTGGGGATCATAGACTCAAAGGTACTCAGAAAGAACAGGAAGTACGCCCTCTTGGGTGCATTTATCATTGCAGCCATATTTACACCCACACCAGACGTCTTAAACCAGACCCTCTTGGCCGTACCACTGCTATTTCTATACGAAGTGAGTATCTGGCTACTGGTATTCCTGAGGAAATAATGGCCTTGTTAGGATCTCTTTGTACGAGGGTCGAGGACCTCCCTTAGACCCTCTCCCAGGAGATTATAGGCCAATACCGTGATGAGTATAGCAAGGCCTGGAAAGACAGAGAGCCACCAGGCGATCTCTATGTTGTCCTTACCTGCAGTGAGCATGTTACCCCAGCTAGGCGTGGGGGGCTGGACCCCAATGCCCAGAAAGCTCAAGGCGCTCTCTGTGAGTATGGCACTGCCCACCCCCAAGGTAGCAGCGACTATGACTGGGGCGATGGCGTTGGGTAAGATGTGGCCAAAGAGAATGCGCCAGTCACTGGCCCCGATCACCCTAGCTGCTAGCACGAAGTCTCGACTCCTCAGACTGAGAAACTCTGCACGGACCAGACGGGCGACGCCCATCCAACTGGTAAGCCCGATCACCGCCATGATATTCCAGATGGAGGGCTCTAGGAAGGCAATAACTGCCATGATCAAAAAGATCGTGGGGAAACATAGCATCACATCCACAAGCCGCATAATCACCATGTCCACTACGCCCCCGTAAAAACCTGCGATGGCCCCAAGGACCGTTCCAATGGCCGTGGCGATCCCAACGGCTACAATCCCAACAAGGAGGCTTATTCGGGTCCCATAGATGAGCCTTGAGAGCACGTCTCTTCCAAGGGCGTCAGTACCCAGGAGGTGGCTCTGGCTCGGTGCCTCGAGTATGTGGTAAGTATCTATTGCCTGAGGATCGTAGGGGGATAACTCTTTGGCGAATATGGCAATGAGTGCAAGGGCAACCACAAAGAGGAGACCGGTGCAAGACATGGGATTTTTCATAAGTTCTTTTAAGAGCTTCACCCTTACTACTCCCTCAGGACTACTGCTCCCCTTCTATACCCTTTCTCACCCGTGGGTCTGCAAGGGCATAGCCGATGTCTGCAAGGAGGTTCCCCAGTAGGGTCAAGACCGCCACTATCACCAGGTTTCCCATGAGGACCGGATAGTCCCTTGCCATGACACTACTCCACATGAGCTGTCCCACCCCTGGGATGGCAAAGAGCGACTCAAAGATCACGCTCCCACCTATAAGCCCTGGTACAGAGAGCCCGAGGATGGTGATGAGTGGTAAGAGGGCATTTCTAAGGGCGTGCCTGTATATCACCCTGTTTTCAGGCAACCCCTTTGCCCTGGCAGTCAAGATGTAGTCCTGGCGAAGCACCTCCAACATGGAACTCTTCATATATCTAGAAAGCCCTGCAAGGCCCCCTACTGCTGAGACCGTTACTGGGAGAACAAGGTGCCTCGCCCAGTCCATCACCTTTTCCATGGTGGACATGGCAGAGTAACCCATGAGTGAATGGAGACCAGATATGGGCAACCATTCGAGCTTTATCCCAAAGAGTATCATGGCCAACAGAGCGAGCCAGAATGAAGGGGCAGCGTACCCCAGATATACAAGTACAGTGGTTATGTGGTCAAATGGAGAATTGTGGCGCACTGCCGCCGCCACACCTAGCGGGACAGAAACGACAATTATTAGGAGCATTGAAAGACAATTTATGAGCAGTGTCACAGGGAGCCTCTCCTTTATCTTATCCCACACTGGGCGCCTGTCTGGGGAGAAGGATCGACCCAAGTCAAAGGTGACGAGTCCCTTGAGCCACCTTGCATATTGGACATAGAGGGGCTTGTCCAGGCCGTAGGCACGTCTCAGGCGCTCTCTCATCTCAGGTGTCATCTTGGGATTGAAGTTGGCCTGAAGGGCCATGGGCTCACCAGGTGCAAGGTGCATCACAGTAAAGGAGATCACTGTGATGCCAAAAAATGTTGGGATGAGCCACAAAAGCTTCTTGGCGATAAAGGTTATGATCTCCATAAAACGGCCTCAAGACTCACTCAAATTCAAGGTCAATGCCACACACATTGTCATCTCTTAGGATATACCATACGGCACTTGCACCTTAAGGCATGATATACTTTTGTTCGTTTTTTGGCACCCACCACCTGATAAAATTGTAGCTAATGCCAGCAGGTGCGGGCTCAATACCCCGAAACCTCTTGTGGATTATGGGAAGGCTCATGGGTACATAGAGGAATGTATAGGGCTGGTCTTCTGCCAGGATCTCTTGTATCCTCCAATAGATACGTTTCCTCTTCTCACGGTCAAAGGTATGCCTTCCCTCTATGAGGAGGCGATCCACCTCTGGATTTTTGTACCCTATGAAATTGAGCTCTTTTGGACCTGTCTTGGAAGAGTGCCAAATATCGTATATGTCAGGGTCTTGTCCCAGGGTCCAGCCCAAGATGACCGCCTGGAACCTCCGTTTGTCTATGAAGTCATTGATGAAGGCAGTCCACTCAATGGTCCTTATCTTCATCTCAATACCCACTTGCTTGAGCCGCCACTGGATGATCTGGGCAGTCCTGTCCCTTAGCGCATTTCCCTGGTTGGTTATCACAGTAAAGGTGAAACGACGGCCTGCCTTGTCCAACCATCCGTCACCGTCGTGGTCTGCCCAGCCCGCCTCCTTTAGCAAGGCACGTGCCCGTTCAGGATCATAGGGATAACGCCTTACATTGGGATTGTAGTACCAGGCATCTGGCTTGTATGGGCCTGTGGCAGGAACGCCCAGCCCTAGGAGGACGCCCCGAACGATCTCCTCCTTGTCGATGGCATAGGAGATGGCCTGCCTTACGCGCCTGTCTTTGAAGAGTGGGTCACGCAGGTTATAGCCAAGGTAGGTGTATGAAAATGAGAGATACCTGTATTTTTTAAAGTTCTCCCTGAAAAAACGTGTGTTGGTCTGCCGCTTATACTGTATTGGATTGAGTCCCATCCAGTCGAGCCCACCACTTTTTAGTTCAAGGAACATGGTGGCAGGGTCTGGGATGATGCGCATGACGTAGCGGTCGAGATAGGGTCTTCCCTCGAAATAAGTGGGGTTAAATTCCAACACAATGCGCTCCTGTGTCTTCCACTCCTTTAACCTGTATGGCCCGAGTCCCACTGGATGGCGACCAAAATCGGTCTTGGTGATGTCTTTTCCCTCAAGTATGTGTTTAGGGAGGACCACAAGATTACCCCATGAACTGAGTGCTGGTGCAAAGGGCTCCTTGTATCTCACCCTAAAGGTGTATGGGTCTGGTGCCTCTGCCTTCTCTACCTCTTTAAAGTCTCCAGCATAGGCAGTGGGGGTCTTTGGGTCTGTTATGAGATTAAAGCCGAAGAGGCAGTCGGCTGAGGTAAATTCAACACCATCCTCCCATTTTACACCACGTCTTAGGTGAAATGTAATCACAAGCCCATCTTCAGAGATCTCCCAGCCCTTGGCGAGGTCTCCCACCAGATTGAGATCTCCGTCATACTTTACAAGCCCGTTGAAGATGAGGCCTGCTATCTCGTGGCTGGTGGCGTCTGTAGCAAGCATTGGAATGAGTATAGAGGCATCACCAATGGAGCCTACGATAATGGTATCTCCATAGTCTGGGCCAGTACCGGCAAGTACGCACTGTTCGTTAAGGGCTGGTAGAAGAAAAATTAGTGCAATGAGTGCACTAGTTAGAAGACCTTTCATGGAGCCTTGTCTTCAATTCGTGCACACACTCATAGGGAATCTTTAATCCACCTTTCCCCGATCCGAGCTTGATATAAGGTTTTGCCTTTCCGTGATAATCTGTACCCCCTGTAACCACAAGCCCCCTTTGCCTTGCAATACCAATGAGTTCCTGAGTAAATTCCTTTGAATGTTCGCTGTAATAGCACTCCAAGCCATCCAGGCCAGCGGCTACAAGCTCATCTACTATGCCGACTAATTCGCCACGCGTCTCACACTTTAGACTAAAGGGGTGGGCCAGCACTGCAACACCATTTGCCCTATGTATGGTCTCGATGGCATCCACAGGCTTTAGGACAGACTTGGGGCAGTACGCAGGGGCACCGCGCTTTAGATACCTATCAAAGGCCTCTTGGACTGTCCTCACTGCCCCTAACTCTACTAGTGCCCTTGCAAAGTGGGGCCTTCCAACTTGTCCTCCTTGGGCCATATCCTCGAGCATTGTCATGGAGACTCCAATACCTAGCTCATTCAATCGAGCCACCATCTTTGGATTACGCTCTGCCCTGGCCTTTTGTACTATGTTGAGGGTCTCTTGTAAGGCGGGGCTATCTTTGTCAATAAAATATCCCAGGATATGCATGTTACCTTTATTGGCAATTACACTGAGCTCAACCCCTGGGATCACCTCTATATTCAATTGGTCACTGGCCCGCAGGGCCTCCTCTATGCCAGAGACTGTATCGTGGTCTGTGATGGCCAATGCACTAAGGCCTGAGGCCTCTGCTAGCCTAACCAGTTCACTAGGTGAATCTGAGCCGTCCGATGCAGTGGTGTGGGTATGTAGGTCGCAAAGTTTCATAAATGGCGATGTTAAACGTTTTGGTTAGGGCTGTCAATGAAGGTAGGGAGAATCGCCTCTAGCGCCCCAGGAGTTCCTCTACTCTCTTTCTAATAGTGCGGGATGGATGGGAGAGCAACAAAAGGAGGGCACTGACTCTTTGAGGAGTAGGGTCTATTCTCTCTAGACTCTTTAAGATTGCGTCTGTCTGGACCCTGTCCATCGGCCATCTTAGTGCACACTTTGCCAACGGTATGGCACCCTCCACCCACCTACCAAGTCCTAGAGCCAAGATAGCGGCCATACGCACCTCAGATACAGGGTGTCCGAGGCCAAAAATGAGCTTATCTACATAGGTGGTCTTTTTCTCCCAGTGGACAATGTCTGTTCCACAGTATGGGCATATCTTACTGCCATTTCCGATTTCCCTAAAACAAACTGGGCAAAAATAAATCACGGCCTCAGCTAACAAAAAAGGCGACCCGTTTTCACAGGGTCGCCTGTAATGCTCAAAGATGACAATATACTAGCTTAGCTCCTGCTCCCTCACTGAAATAGCCACTTTGTATAGTACTGTAAGGATCAGGAACCCGATTGCCCAAATTGCGAGGGCAATGGAGATTTCAGGAATAGTTGGGTGGTATTCAGTGATCCTCTCAAATGGGTTTGGCACAAAACCGCCAATGACGAGTCCTGTACCCTTGTCGATCCAACAGGAGACCACTATTGCCACACAGGCCAGTGCTAAAAGTCCTACCTGTCTCCTCAAAGGAGGAACAAGCAATATAAATACACCCAAAAAGCCGAGTACGCCCGCGGTCCTCATCCACGGTACCAATTGATCATGTCCGTGAAGGCCAAAGAAGAGGTACTCCAGACCATGCATATGCCCTGGAATATTGCTGTAAAAGGAAGTAAAGAACTCAAGCAACACGAAGAAGATGTTGGCAATCATGGCATAGCATACTGTCTTGGCAATGGTCTGTAGCACTTTGTCGCCTGGATCATACTTACTCACTTTACGCACTATTAGGAGCAGCACAATAAGGAGTGCCGGGCCAGAGGCAAAGGCCGAAGCCAAGAATCTTGGTGCCATAATGGCAGTCAACCATGCATGACGCCCAGGAAGACCGCAGTACAAGAAGGCGGTCACCGTATGGATACTGAAGGCCCATGGAATCGAGACATATGCAAAGAATTTTACCCACTTAGGCACTGGTATGCCCTTCTTGTCGCAGAGGAGCGTATTGTATCCCACGATGATATTGATGAGTAGATACCCATTCAGGACGATCATGTCCCAGAACAGGATGGAATTTGGAGTCGGATGCAATAGCACATTAAACAACCTGGCTGGCTGACCAATATCCACTACGATGAAGAGCAGACACATGGTCACAGCAGCGATGGCGAGAAATTCGCCAAAGACCACCACCCGACGATAGGGATGGTAGTGGTGGAGCAACTCTGGTATGACCAGCATGACTGCCCCTGCTGCCACACCGACCAGATAGGTGAATTGTGCAATGTAAACCCCCCAGGATACATCCCTGCTCATACCAGTGATGCCCAAACCTGTCTTCAACTGGTAGAGATAGCTAATGAATCCGGCACCAATTATGACGAGCAGGAACCCGATCCAGGTCCAATACCTTGAACTTCCCTGTAATGCTTTTTCAATCATGGCTCCCTCACCTTATGCAATGATGTAGAACACAGATGGCTTAGTACCAAGCTGTGGTTTACGCCTAAGGGCATAGTTTTCACTCAAAAGCTTCCTCACCTCGGAGTTGGGGTCGGCCAAGTCACCAAAGGTTAGTGCTCCCTCCTTACACGCCTCCACACAGGCAGGCATCTTGCCCTTGGCGAGCCTCTCTACACAGAAGTTACACTTCTCCACAACACCGCGCATCCTTGTAGGGAACTCATAGTTGAGCTTCCTCCCCTTTAGGCCCAGTCTAGGATCACGCCAGTTGAAATTCCTCGATCCATATGGACATGCAGCCATGCAGAAACGACATCCTATACACCTATGGTAATCCATGGCCACTATGCCATCTGGCCTGCGGAAGGTCGCCTTGGTAGGACATACCCTTACGCAAGGTGGATTATCACAGTGATTACACATGACCAGGAACGGCAATTCCTTTATTCGCTCCGGCACATAAGGATCTAGTGTGGAGATGTCAGTGAAGACATGCTCATACTCATCCTTCCAGATCCACTTTATCTCCTCTTTGGGTGTATCAAAATGGGGGATGTTATGGACAAAGTTACAGGCATTTATACAGTCGTTACAACCCTCTTTCTCCCCACACTTCCTCATGTCGATGACCATGGCCCATCTCTTGCCTATTAGGGCACCCTCAGGGTGCATCACCCTGCTTGCCTGGGCCGTTCCCTCAAACAACCCCTGGGCAGCCCCTGCACCTAAAAGGCCTGCCGCACCAGCTATTTTTAGAAACTGTCTCCTCTTTAGTTCCATTTTTTACTCTCCTTAGGCACGTAGTGGCAATCCCAACAATATGGCTTAATAGATGCGTATTCGTGACATTTGTCACAGAACTTGTCCTTGTTGGAATGGCACTTCATACACGTATTCTGGAGCGAAATATAGATCTTCTCTCCCCTCTCATTCTCATAGAGCCTCTTGCCATCGCGAAGGGCCCAGTCGCGCCATTCATTGAGCAACTGCATGTGGGTTGAACGCATGTACTCCTTTGACTCCACACACTTTTGGCCCTTGGTCAATATCTCTGGCTTTGGCATGGGAGCGGCCTTGCCCATACCAAACCAAAAGGGGAAGGTGGCAATGGCAACAAATATCACCAATCCTGCTATGACCTTACCTGAATCATACATCTTCCTCTTCCTCCTCCATTCCTGGTATGGGCTCCTGTCTTAGGTTGACAGTGCGTTTCTTCTCGCCCTTCATAATGAGGGCATTACCTACTAACTCATGGACGCCTGTGACATTGACACCAGGCACCCAGTAGTTCATAAGTGGTCCCAAAACGGCCCTGTCTATAGCGCAGACACAGCTCAGGGTATTGACCCCGTAGCGGTCGCGCACATACTTCACAGCGTTTGCCCTGGGGAGGCCACCCCTCATACGCATTTCCATAAACTCGTCGTTGTTGAGACCAGAACCACTTCCACAACAGAAGGTCTTCTCCCTAATGGTGTCTTCTGGCATGTCGTAGAACTCGGGTACCACGTGCTTCATCAC
>WGBU01000015.1 GCA_015494155.1 Deltaproteobacteria bacterium
CTCCTTGAGACCTTTTATTGCGCCACCCATAGGTCTAGTCGATCTCTCCAAACTGGTTCTCTACCAATCTATAGAGGGCCTCTACTGCTTCCACTGAATCTGGCCCCTCTGCAACGACGATCAACTCTGTACCCTTTGGGCAGGCAAGGGTTAGGACCTCCAAGATGCTTTTGCCATCTACAGATTCGCCATTTCTCTGCAATCTTATTTCAGACTTGAATGTACTGGCGAGCTTGGCAAAACGCGACGCAGGGCGGGCGTGTAACCCCAAACGGTTTTTTATTACCACGCTCTTTTCTACCTTCATATGGTGTTGTGCTATACCAGAAATGGGTGTCTTTGTCATGATTCAATTTCTCTTAGCTTTTCCACTATCTTGCACGCCAATCTATGAGTTATACCCGGGACCTTTTCAAGGTCACTCACAGACGCCTCACGCAGCCCCTTAAGGCCACCAAATTGCTTTAAGAGAAGCTCCTTACGCCGATTACCAATGCCATGGATCTCACACAGGAAAGATGCCCTGATCCCCTTCTGCCTCTTCCTCCTGTGCGCTGTAATTGAAAACCGGTGTGCCTCATCCCTCACCATCTGAATGAATCTGTAAACTGGGTCATCCCTTTTAAAATCCACCCTTCCAAAAGGGGGAGGTGCAAAGATGGTATCCTCCTCTTCTCCAGACCGGCCTTTGGCAATGGACAAGATAAGGGGCCTATTTTCAACTTTGGAGAATTCCTTTACAGCCACCCCAAGCTGCCCCCTGCCACCGTCTACGATGAATATGCCTGGGGCTTCACCTCCTTCGAGGATGGCCTTTATTCGCCTCCTCACTATCTCTTCGATCCCGCTATAATCGTCTTGCTGATCTCCTGCAGAAAGGTTGTATAGCCTATAACCACTCTTATACGGTTTACCTTCACGAAAACACACAAGGCCACCAATGCGCTGCTGTCCAAAGGTATGGGACACATCAACACACTCGATCCAAGTGGGATCAACGTGTCTTCCAAATCTCGTTTTAAATCCCTCCTCCACCTTTGACCACTTTAACATGTTAGAAATCTTGGTTTCAAGGGCGTGTGTTGCATTTTTCTGGGCTAGATCAACAAGCCGCTTTTTGTCCCCACGGGACGGTACCCTGATTGAAACGGGGCGCCCAAGCCTTTCCCTTAGATATGACTCAACTAGTCTTAAATCCTCAATTCTTTGTGGTATCAAAATGTTATTAGAATATGACGAATTCAGCCTATCTAATAAAAAGGCCCGTAGTAGCTCTCCTGGTCCAGCGGCTAGAGGGGTCTCATAGAAGAACTCCTCTTTTCCAGTTACCCTCCCCTTTCTCACCTTTAGTACGGTTACGATGGAGATTACCTGTTCCTCAGAACTTGCAATACCTATTGCCTCAACATCGATCTCCTGCCTCAACACCATCTCCTGTGGCTCAACACTGGCCTCTATGGCGGCTATCTGGTCCCGTATCTTTGCGGCCTTTTCAAACGCTAGGGATTGGGAAGCACGTTGCATCTCTGCCTTAAGGCGTCTAACCAATTGAGAATGTTCGCCACTCAAAAATTCAAGTGCCCCTTTTACACCTTCATCATATTGCTCCAAGACCAGCTCTCCCCCTTTACATGGCCCAAGGCAGTGACCCAACTGGTACCGCAGACATGGTCTCTTTTTATGTGCCTTCATTACTGCGTCAGTACAGGTCCGAAGGGCAAATGTATTTGCTACGAATCTCAAGGTCTTTCGCGCTGAATCAGCAGATGTATAAGGGCCAAAGTATGAAGCACCATCCCCTTTTTTTCTACGCACCAGGTGTATTCTCGGAAACTTGGTGCCTGTACCTATCCTTATAAATGGATAGGCCTTGTCATCCCTCAGTCTCACATTATATCTCGGTCTAGTCCTCTTGATTATGGTATCTTCCAGTATGAGGGCATCTTTTTCAGAAGGACAGAGTATATATTCTATGTGAGTCGCCTTTTTGTGAAGTAACTGGACCTTGGGATATACCTCTTTTGACCCGGTAAAGTAAGAGCGCACCCGCTTTTTGAGATTTACCGCCTTGCCTACATAGAGGTACTCTCCGTCTGGCCCCTTGAATATATATACCCCTGCTGTCTCCGGCAGGTGGTCTGTGCTCTCTTTTTTAAATGGAAGCTCTATTCCCCTTTCCCACATCGTTTAAGGAATTCCTTCATATATCTGGGGAGTGTAAAGGCGGCCCTGTGCACATGGAGGTCATAATACCTAAGAGGAGAACGATGGAAGAGGTGTGGCTCTCTCTTTTTCACGCCTTCACCAAGGTCTTCTACTGGGTGATACACGTCTGAAGCCATTGCCCAACACCACACACCACCTGGATAAGTTGGTATATGGGCCCAGTAGAAGTTGACATACCTAAAGCCGGCCTTCTCAAGACCATCTTTAATTTGTATTATAATATCAGCATGATAAAAAGGAGATTCGCTTTGTAAAGCCACAATACCATCTTCTTTTAGGGCGCTTCTAAGGTCAGTAAAAAATTCCATACTAAAGAGCCCTTTTGCAGGTCCTACTGGATCTGATGAGTCCACCAATATGACATCAAAGCGGCCAGTGGCACCCTTAACATATTTTATCGCATCCTCTACCAAAATGGTGGCCCTGGGGTCTTCTATAACTCTCTTTGAGAGGGTTGGGAAATACCTACGACACGCCTCTATAACCATCTCGTCTATCTCACACATGGTCAATCGCTCGACCCTCTGGTGTCTCAAGGTCTCCCTGGCTGTACCACCATCGCCCCCTCCAATGATGAGCACATCATCTGGCCTGGGATGTACCACGAGTGCTGGATGGGCCATCATCTCGTGATATATGAATTCGTCTGCCTCGGTGAGCATCACCAGGCCATCGATTACGAGCATTTTGCCAAATTCATAAGTATCGACTATGGCGATCTCCTGATATTTTGACCTACTTATAAAGATTGTCTTTTTTACCTTGATGGTAATCCCTGCCCCGTCCCTGTGAAATTCAGTAAACCAAAGATCCATACCTATGCCTCTTCTTCAACTTTTTTCTATGAACCCACAGCACCACTGCCAAAACAGCCATGATTGTACCCGCAAAATCTACAACTCACCAGGTCTGGTGCAGGGTACCAATAGGGGGCCTCTAACATATGCCTAAAGATGAGGTCAAGAGAATGTGGAAACACCTCTTCTAGCCACCTTCCAAAATCAAATCTCTTATTGTGATATAGTTCTTCCTTTCCGCTCTTTCTAAGGTCCACATATGCACAAGTAATAGAATCCCAAGGGGGGGCACCCTCTCTCGTAACGCAGAACAGATAGGCATAGAGTGGGAGTTGGATGTGTTTAAAACGTTCATATAACAACTTAAGTCCCTCTTCGTTCATCTCTAGATCGATCAGTTCAGCTGATATATTTTTCGGCTGATCCACAAGACCCGTCTTATAGTCCAAAATTACATAGAGACCGTCTCTTAGATCGATCCTGTCTATCCGTCCACTAAGGACTACCACTAGGGCTGGATCGCCACCAATGTAGATTCGGTGCGACAATTCCTTTTCAAGGGCGATGACCTTGGTGGTATCTGGCTGATTTTTTATAAAATTATTAAGCCTGTGATAGGCGCTTCTCTCAAGCAATCTGCGCCTCTCAGGCGATATGTATTTATAAAATCTCTTTCCCTTTATCTCCTCTAAAAAGCAATTAAATAGCTCTTCTATGAGAAGATCGCTCTTTGTCACCTCTTTTCTCTTACTGGTCAATCTCCGATAATATCTCTCAAGGGCATTGTGAACGGCATTTCCGATCTCTCCATAGTCTATTTCAGAATCTCCCTTCTTCTCTTCTATGTTCATTACATAGCGATAGAAAAAACGCCTTGGACACCTCAAATAGGTCTCTATACCAGTGGGGCTAATATGCCTCATTAACCCTCTTACTATCTCGATGTGTTCAGGCCCTTTTTTGAGATGTTGTAGGTCTTTGACAGAGGCATGTAGTACGACCTTAGACCTCTTTATGAGGGTGTCTTCCACAGGCTGTTTTGCCTCTTTTTCAAGGTCCCATATGATCCGCTCCACAAATCGACTCTTCAATCCTGTGGGTTCCACTTGAGATTGCCTGTTCGACCCCTCGAATTGCCTCCTCCAAAAGATGTGTACCTCCTTTGCACTATTCACCAATCTCTCGAAATGGTAACGGAGGATGAGCTCTTCCTTACCTCTTTCTGGCAACCCCACCCATCTCCTAATACCGTGTGGTAAGACCGGATTCACGTCCTCAATTCCAGGGAGGATCGAATCATTGGTGTCGAGGAAAAGTAGTGTGTGAAAATTTATTAGTCTCGTCTCAAGCAGCCCCATTACTTGGAGTCCATGTAGTGGTTCACCTTCTAAAGCGATTCGGCAGCTATGGGATATCTCCCGAAAGAACCTTATCAGGCCGCTCTTTTTCATTGTTATCTTAGAAAAGAGCCCATTTGAAAGTAGCGGAATGAGTTCCTCTTCTATGGTCTCAAGTGCCACGAGTTCCATGGAATAGTTGGGATTAGAGTCAAGGAGAGAAGGGTCTTTGATCTTAGATCTTACAAAAGATACTATTGATTCCAGGGCCTCGGCGAGATCGGCTGTTGTCCGTGCCTCTATGATGGGATCTAGGGCCGTCCTAAAAATGGTCTCCATTTCCTTCTTTAGTCCTATTTCCCCTGCCATCTCAAAGAGTTGCTCTCGATGGAAAAAGGGGTTCAAAGACTCTCTCAACAGTTCTACAAGGGGTGATAGCCCAGAATATGGATGCAGGAAGAGTTCCTCGAGGTCTCTTACCCTAAATGCCCCTTCTCTCCAATTCTCCATAATAGAAAAGAGTAGCTCGAGATACCTGTATGGCCCAGTAAGTGAAAGGGGATAGCCCATGGTGACGTTGGCCGGCACCTCTTTCAAGTGATATAAGAGTGGTATGAGGCTTGTAGGCATAAGGGGCACTATGCAATATTCGTCTGGTGCCCTGGGGCTATCCATTTCCCCCAATCGCCTTTTGAGTTCCTTTATCTCTGAATGAAGGTCATGGGCCTCGAAGAAATGGAATCTTGTTGGAGAATCATGGCAGTCTTTAGATATATCTACTGGTTCTACGCCCCAGTTCTCCTTCCACCGCCTGTAGAGCCTTGGCAATGGGTTCGAAATAGCATGCCAATAGAACCTAGCACCATGCTCAAACAGGTAGCGAAAGATCCTGTCTTCACTCTCGGTAAGGGCATAGAACCCCACAACAAGGATCTCGTCACCCATCTCCTTTACGCACTCTCCAAGGAAGCGCTCTGGCTCCTCTGCCACTAGTCTAAAGACCTTTGCCTTGGTAATCAGACCCTTTTCCTCAAGGATCTGGCCAAAGAGTCCATAGAGCCCTTTAATCCGTCTCAGCATCAAGGGATGTGGGACATTGTCGATCTCTACATCAGTTGGATCGACCAACTCAAAATCGAACTCGTTTAGGGCGTCCAGCATGTGTCTTGCCCAGGGAAAAAAGGAGTCCCACCTGTGTGGCTCTACACCAGAGGCCTTACATACAGCATTGTATGCCTCAAATGCTATCCACGAGGCATCAAAATCATTTATCTGTTCCCTTGGTTCTGCTGTGCTCTCAAGATAAAGGTCCACAATCCAATCATCCAAGGGGATGATCCGGGGCAGCAAAAGGGTACTACGCACCGTCTGGGCCATATAGTGCTTGAGGTAGACCCCGGCCCTCCTGTTGGGCAAGAGGATGGTCTTTAGGTGTGGGGGTTTGTCGTCACTCAGGACCTCTTCTGTAACCCTTTTTAGGAGATTTTCTCTTGGATTGAGTATAAAGATCTTTCCAGGTTCACTCACTTGAAACCCTCACAACGTGTGGCGGTTGAAGGTAGAGAAGATATGACGATACAGGCAATCCAAAGGATTTTTTTACGATATTATGATATGTTATAACCTGTCTTTCATGCTTTTTATAGGTTGTGGGTCCCTTTTCCTCTGTCTTAAATTCAACTACAATGGCACGATCCTCGTACACAACTACCCTGTCGGGCCTTAGGATGTGAAAACCTTGGTCACTGGTTGGTACTAGAAACTCGCGCTCCCTATACACCTCTACAACGCCAACTTGTGGGAAAAAGGTCTCTATCTCGTCTATCTCAGAGAGAGCCATTAGCGGCCTTATAAAGGTATCCTCAATATCCCACCCCGCCATGTGTGCTCCAAGGGAATAGAATGCCTTCTTAACTAACGTTTCAGGCCTTTTAAAGTCCTCCACCGTGCGTGCAAAGTAGAGCGCCTGATGGAGAAGCCTCCCCTTTAGTCTGGATCTATAGTCTGCAGCCGACTCAAATGGGTCCCTAAGTGGCCTTAGCGTCACTAAATGGCTTCCCACAACACCCCCTCAAGGCGCGACAAGCGCTCAATCCCGATCTCTTTTTCAATTAGGCAGTTTAGCGCAAAGGAAAGGGGCTTTAGTCCCCCACCTTCAGGCATGGTAAGGTTGATGTAGAGCCGCTCTGATGCCCTTGTAACAGCCACATAAAAGAGGTTTATAAGTTCCATGGCCTCTTTGGCCCTGATGCGTCCTCGCATCTCATCCAGGTCTTGGGGGAGCCCGCCCTTTAGGTATGCGAGTCTCCCATCTACTATCTCAACTGGTGGTCGCGCTTGTATCTTCCAGTTTGTAAATGGTATAAAGACCACTGGGAATTCCAGGCCCTTTGCCTTGTGGATGGTCATAACCCTTATAGCCTCGACACTCTCTGGAAGCCCAACCCTCTCTTCAAGGCCACCTCTTTCCCAAAAGTCGAGGAATTTTTTCGTACTCGCACCTTCGTTTATTACAAAACTGTGGGTCACCTCTAAAAATCGTTCCCAAAAGGGCTCCTCATGGGGCCAGACGCTACTTATCTTTTGCCTGATCCCAAGCAGATCCTCTATTTCCAGTACGACCTCATATGGTGAAAGCCTTTGAGATATCTTGGAGAATCGGTCTAAAATTGCTTTTATACGGGTAAGCCAGCCCTCTGAATCGGGCCCTTTGAGCCAGACCCTTGAAAGCTCTTCTTCGTCCTTTGGGCCAAAGTCGAGGACGCCTGATGCAAGAAGTCCATAATAGGAAAAGAGGTCTTTTGGATCATCCAAAAGACGGAGCAGGCAGACGACTCCCTTAAGGAGGCGTGATCCACCCAGTCTAAAGGCGTTTTCTGTAATCACTGGAAGGCCCCTTTCTTGTAACCACTGAGACACTGCTTCTCCATCTTTGTGTGACCTTACAAGGACCGCTATGGGTGAGGGGTAACGTCTCTCATGGTGTTTAGCTAGATTCCACTCCTCTTCTATCTCTCTAATAAATCTAGACTTTACTACTTCTAACATGGACTCTTTAGGCATCTTTATTTGCCTTAAAACGATCTTTGGCTGGAGCCCAAAGTCACCTTGCGCTGCATGCTCTTGGAAATGGTCCTTATAGCCTGATACTACCCTCTCCCTGAACTCTTTTTTTACAGTTAATGGGGTGCTTTTCCCTATTAAAATGTCTGTGATACAATTGGCCACTTTATTTCCGTTTGAAAGCGGTTCAAACAAGACATTAAAAAAATCCACAAGGGCAGGATGGGACCTATAGTTTTTTAAAAGTACTTCCGGTACCCTATTTTCATCTTTAACCTGAGGAAAGAACTCACCAGACTCTAGGACCTCGTCAAAGAGCTCCATATCACCACCTCTCCAGTGGTAGATGGCCTGTTTAACATCTCCCACATAAAATAGTGTCCCACCCTGTGAGATCGATTCCTCAAAGATGGGATAAAGGGCGTGCCACTGGTCGCGTGAGGTGTCTTGAAACTCATCAAAGAGAAAGTGCCTGAGATTCTCAACAAAATGGATAAAGACAAGGGGGAAGAGTTGCTCCTCTCTTACGGCCCTAGAGACCATACGTGTCCAATCATTTGATCCAAGGATCACTCCCTCTTTCCTACCAATCTCCTCTTTTAGGCACAACAATTCCTTGATCAATGGGACATAGCCTGCCACATATGAAAATGGGGCATTTTCCTTTATTTCATTATAGGCCCTACACCTTTCCCTTAGGACCTTTAAGGCTTCTAAAAAGGCCTCCTTCTCTGAAGGGTCAACAGACGCACCCTCCCTAAAGAGTGAATCCATATGGTCACAGAGGATGAATGGCTTGACAACGAGTTTATCTACTGCCTGCCCCTTTCTAAGGCCATTAAAATAGTCTTGGGACAACTTGGGCTTCAACTTGGTGTAATGGACCCAGAAGGCACTAAATGCATCTTTTACATCGTTTTCTGCGCGCTTTAAGTCTCCCACATCCCTTTTGTCAACAACAAGTTCGTGTCCGTCTGCCTTCTCGAGGAACTCACGCAAGCGTCGTTTCAGTCCAGCCTCTGGATAAAATCCGCCCCTCTCATCCATTGCCATGTAGGTGTCAAAGGCCTCAAGTAAAAGCCCCATCTGTTCGCCGGTTGGGTTTAAGAGCAAGAGGTCGAAGAGGTCTTCATAAAAGGATGAGACATCGAATATGACATCTAGATCTGGCCGAAGACCCGATTCAAATGAGAAGATCTTGAGAAGGGCAAAGAGCACGCTATCCACAGTACGCACTTGAAAGTCTGAGTAGTTCTCCAATATCGTCTCAATCC
>WGBU01000016.1 GCA_015494155.1 Deltaproteobacteria bacterium
CCACACCCCCTGTATCCCTGTGCATGGCCAAAAACTCCTTGGCCCAGGGCTCCAGACAGTCATCGGTATAGACAAAAAAGCTTGAATCCTGCACATCCTTTACGGCGTTTGGGCTCGGTGACCACGTGTGTGGGGTAGAACCTGGAGGGATAAGTACCTTTACCTCACAGTCATCGCCGCATATACCCTTTAAGAACTCTCCCCAGGGCAATATGGTTGAAATGACCAAGGGCTTGTCCCTGCCATCGAGGCCTGCATGCACTGCAAGAGGCCAGGATACAACAAATAATAGAAGAAACACCCATAACGTCTTCATGACCCATTCCTCCTCCTGTCCACGAAATATGCACTGCCCTCCATGGCCTTTACCTTTTTTTTCAACTGGGCTGCTACTGCCGAGACCTCTCCATAGTGTTTAAATCGCCCCTTTCTAAGGGGGACGACAGCTATAGAGATGGATGTGAGTGGGAACTTGACCCTCTTGCCCTTTCTGTCCTTTGCCTCAAAAAATCCGCGCTGGATATCTTCATCATCCAAAAAGAGCGGTATGAGTGAATCAAAATTGGAGATGATCTCCTCACATGCCTCTCTCACCACTTTTATAGGGGTGGCAAATACAAAGTCGTCTCCCCCCACATGTCCAACAAAGCCCTCTTTTCCCGCCTTTTCAGACACCACGTTCACAAGGACCCTTGCAGTCATACGTATTACCTCATCTCCCCTGGAAAAGCCATATTTGTCGTTGAGCGGTTTGAAGTTATCTATATCTAGATAGGCCACAGCCCGCTCCTTTCCAGAGTCGAGATATCCCTGGATGGTCTTTAAAATCGATGTGTTTCCCGGAAGACCTGTAAGGGGGTTATTGTCTGCAATACGCCTGGCCCTAGCAAGGCAGAGCTCTATCCTTGTGAGAAACTCTTCTGGCGGGGCGTCTATATTCACTAGCTCATCTACCTGATACCTGTGAAAATCTAGTCCAGAGACCAGGTCCTTGGGGCTCACCACCAGCACTATGGGCAGAAACGAGAGCTTTAAATCGTTTTTAAGGGCCCCTATAAGGGTCTTGTCCAGGTCGTCTGGGAGGCCCTTTTGTATAACCAAACAGTCTGGCGGATCACTCAGCAGTACCTCCACTGAATCCTTTAGTTCCTCATAGGTCACAAGCCTGTGCCCCTTGGCCTCCATTGCCAGTCGCCCATTTTTTGCAGGTGCAAAGTCTGGTGCAATAACACTAATACGGGCCATGGTCAGTCTCCATAGAGGAGCCACTCCCTTCGTTCTTCCAAAAATGCCTCCTCATCACTTCTTAAAAGCGAAGCCAGTTCAGGGCTACTAGCCCCACTCTCCAGTGCCTCTCGCACCCTCTGGTCTCCAATCAGAAGATCAATTGGGGGCCTAATGTATTCATATTCATATGGCGGTGAGGCGTATTCAAACTCCTCAGAAAACTCTCTCCTTACGATGGAAAGGATTGCAAGGGTGAATCGGTAGGGCCTAAAGGCCTTGCGGTCTGTGACATGGACCTGAAACCCGAGACAGCGACTCCCCTTCCACTTGTTGAAGGTGGGCTCAAAGGGCTGAAAGCGCAGCCTAAAGCCACTAAGCCCCCATGCCTCAAGCCCCTTCTCAAGCAGTTGCGGCCTCACATACGGTGCCCCAAAGATCTCAAAAGGACGCGTGGTCCCCCGCCCTTCAGAGAGATTTGTACCTTCAAGCAGTACCTGACCTGGATAGACAATGGCAGTATCGAGGGTGGGCATATTGGGTGAAGGCATTACCCACGGCAGCCCCGTGTCATCAAAGTACATGGATCGTCTCCACCCCTCCATCTTTACCACCTCAAGGTCGAGCCCGGGGAAAAAATTGGCCCTAAAGTACATGGCAAGCTCTCCCATGGTCATTCCATGTCTCATGGGGATAGGGGCCATGCCCACAAAGGAGAAATTCTCTTGAGACAACTTATTACCTTCCACCTGGAGGCCGCCTATGGGATTGGGTCTATCCAACACCACAACCCGCCTCCCAGTGGCCTCTGCCACCTTCATGGCAAGGAACATGGTCCACACATATGTGTAGACCCTTGCACCAACATCCTGAAGGTCCACCAAGAGGCAGTCTATGGATGAAAAGTGGTCGGGGTTGGGCTCTCTCCTCTCTCCATAGAGGCTATAGACAGGGATTCCCAGGAGATCGTCCTCACAGTCGTGAGATTCAACCATGTTGTCCTGCTTCTCGGCATAGAGGCCATGTTGTGGTGAAAAGAGGCACCTAAGCCCATCTCCAAGGGCATTTGCAAGGGCATCCTTTGCATGGACAAGGTCAGTGGTGACAGAGGCCTGGTGGCATAAAAGCCCTACCCTATCTCCCTTCAATATGGTTTGGGGACTTCTGAGGAGGACCTCAAGGCCTGTCACCACTCCCATCAAATCACACCTTGAACCTGGAGAGTGTCTCTGAAAGCTCAGACGCCACCCGGTTCAAACCAATTGCAATCTCTTCCACAGTCTTGGCATCTCCCTCTGTTTGTTGAGTGACCACCGCTATTGCCTCACCGGCCTCGGCCATCTCCTGCACCTCACCAGTCACCTTTTGGGTATTTTGGCTGATCTCGTTGGTAGTGGCCGTCTGTTCCTCTACTGCAACTGCAATATTGTTTGCCACCTCAGAGACCTCACCAATGATACCCACTATCTCCTCTACTGCAACCGTCCCCTCCCTTACCTGGGCCTGTATCTCCTGCACCATCTGGTCTATCTTGGTCACTGATTCGCCAGTCTGTTTGGCCAGCTCCTTCACCTCATTGGCCACTACAGCAAAGCCCTTTCCGGCCTCTCCAGCCCTGGCGGCCTCGATGGTGGCGTTTAAGGCCAACAGATTGGTCTGCTCTGAGATAGATGCAATGAGATGGCTCATCTCCCCGATCTTCTGAGAGGTCTGCTCCAGGCCCTTTATGATCAATTGTGTGTCCTTGGCCTTTTGATCTGCAAGATTGGCAACTTCACTGGCCTTACTTGTATTTTGAGCGATCTCAGACACGGTTGCCGTCATCTCTTCCATGGCTGCTGCAACGCTCTGGGTACTCTCATTTACTGCCTCGGCCTTCTCTTGTACCCGTGCGGCCTTGTCTCTAGATTCAGTAGCCGCTTCAAGCATCTCTTTGGCTGCGTCTAAGAGCTTCTCTCCAGCCTGGAGCACAACCCGTCCCTTTTCTATGGACTTTGCCACTGTCCGCCTGGTCTTCTCCATAAAACCGTTTATGAAAAACGCCATCTCATCTAACTCTGTCCTGATGGCCCGCTTGTAAACCCTACACACCTCACAGCTTTCATATTCTCCTGTCTTTATCTTGGGACAATGGACTATGTCGGAGAAACTACCAGACTCATTCCAACACTGGGTCTCTTTGCCATAAGAGGGACACTTTGGATCACCACACTCCA
>WGBU01000017.1 GCA_015494155.1 Deltaproteobacteria bacterium
ACATCAAAGAGCGGCTCCACATTGCCCAGCCAAGAGACCTCGTAGGCAAGACTGTGGGCATAACATTTGGTGGGAATGACGAAACCATCTTTAAGGCCATAATGGCTGAATATGGCATTGAGAAGGGCGACCTCACCCTCTATGCAGTACACTATGACTACGCACCGTTTTGGAAGGGAGAGGTAGACCTTTGGCCAGTCTATAGAAACACCCAGGGGGTCTTTCTTGCAGAAAAGATCAGAAAAAAAGGGGAGACACCTGCCTTCTTCGACCCAAACGACCTTGGTATCTCATTCGTAGCCAATTGCCTGGTGACATCCGAGGCCTTTCTGAAGGCACATCCAGAGAGTGCAGAAAAGATGAGACAGGCAGAGGCCGAGGCGTGGGAAGAGGCCCTTGATCCCAAAAATGAAGAAGAGGCTGTAAGGGTCCTTAAGAGATACAATCCTGATACACCCCTTCCTATATTGAGAGAGCAGATAAGAGAGACGAGGGCGATGGTCCTCTTGGGGGATGGGAGGATGGGCACCATTGACCGTGCGGCCTGGGAAAAGACCCTCGAAATCATGAGACGCGAAGGGCTTATAAAAGGAGTAGTCGATCTGGGCGCAATATTACCCCACTAGTCTCCTTACTCATTTGCCCGTGGAGGGCTATGCTCATCCCCTTTACCATAGTGGAAGACACGAGGAATTTACCAATAATAAGGTATAGCCAAATCGTGCCCTAAGGCATTCACACGCTTAGACGCCTCCTAGTAGGGTGTCACTTCTTCCTTTACCATACAGCAGGCCACTTTATAGAGGGGCCTTTTGGCCTCGTCGTAGGGGATATTTTCAGGGTGGAGGATCTTATTCATGACACAGCCCTCTGGGATTTTAAGGCCAAAGAGGTCCAGTTCTGTAATGGGGGGTCTTAGAATAAGCCTCCCATCCCTTATCTCAAAGGAGTGAATCGGGTGATCCTCGCTGAGTGGGCACGTATAGACACGGCCATTGGGAAAGACAAAGTAGTTGTCTGCCTCAAGACCTGCGCAGAGAAACTCCTCTTCTCGAGATAGGAAGACCTTTGGATAGTTTACAGTGATGCCCATTTGGGCGGCCCTGTGGGCCACTTTAGGTACCTTGGCCAGCCACTCTTCATATCCCACCTGTAGGTCATAGGCCCCGTGGCGTGCAGGCCTTCCGCGTATTCCAACCACCTGTATAAAGAATCTCGTCACACCAAGGCGCACGAGGAGATCGGGCATATTTTCGAGGTCGTGGATATTTAGGCTATTCACAGTAAAGATTACACTTATATTGAAGCCCCTTAAAAGGGCCTCCCTTATTCCACGAGTGCATGTATCAAAGGAACCCTCGCCTCTAATGGGGTCGTTCACATCAGGGCTGCTCCCATCTAGACTAAAGCATATATTGTCCACTAGCACTGGCTCCACCTTATCTAAAAAATTGTGGAACAGGTACCCATTGGTGTCCACTGTAATGGACCTAAAGCCAAGGGCCCTTGCCTCCCTTATGGCATGGGGAAGGGCTGGGTTGAGGGTGGGTTCACCCCCAAGGAAAATCACGTTGGTCTCCTGGGCTACACACTCTTTCCTCGGAGAAAATTTCGTCTTTAGACGCTGGTCCTCAACTTCAAGCTCACTCCTAGAGAAGATCCTCAGCCAAGACGAGATGGTCTCCTGGTTAAGGACACCTCGGCCATGCTCATCTTCGTTTATATAGCAGTGCCTACAGTGGAGATTACACTGTGTGAGGATGTGAAAGAAGAGATTCCTAGACTGGGGCCTAAATTGTACTGTCCTAGTGGTTACAGGTGAACTAGACATCTTTTGCCTGCCTAAGGGTGTACTCCTTTAAAAGTGTGCCATCGAGGTAACTCGATTCTGGCATCTTGTAAAACTCGATGAATAGCTCAAGGCACCTCTCCCGCAGGAGGCCACCAGAGAATTCTATCTCGTTACCGTCATAGATGTAACCCATGGTCAGTCCCTTGGGCATCTCGTCAAGGGGCCTCCATGTGATCCGTTTAGAGAGATCGATTCCACAGGCGCCACCCATCACATCTTCATACCCAAATACGATCCTCCTCACCCCGTTTATGAGAAGTGCCCCAAGGCACATGAGACATGGCTCGAGAGTAGTGTAACAGGTGAGCGGGCCGAGACGCCCCGGCCATTCATTGATCCTTTCGTAACAGTCCCGTAAGGCCATTATCTCTGCGTGGTCCAACTCATTGGCCGCTTGGCCCTTTGAGCCAGTCCTGTGCCCTTCACCCAACACCTCACTTCCCCTCACGATGACGCAACCCACTGGGAATTCACCGCGTTCCAGGGACTTCCTGGCCAATATGAGGGCCCTTTCCATCATGGTGATGTCTTTTGAATGGAACATCGCTTCAAATAACCCTTTATACGTTCTTCTAGTAAAAAACCAAGGTCTGTCTCTGCCACAATAGCGGCCTGGAGTTTGTGGATATTTTCTCGCGGAAGCGTCTCCGTCAAGCGCTTACAGAGGTAGTTCACACAGATGGTGTGGCGCGCCTTGATGGTACAACCCTTAGGCCCGAGGAACCAACAGCCGCTATCATCCCAAGGTGCCTCTGGGAGATGCTCACCGAGCAATAGATTGATGAGGAGTAGGGCCACGTCGAACTTGTCTTCGATCCCATTTCCACAGCAGCTACCACCATCTTCTATGGCACACTGGGTGCATACATCAACCACCCCTGTATCCCTCATGACTGCCCACGTCTCTTCAATGGCCTTAGCGTAGCGCCCGAGGAGGGTTTTAATCTCCCTGTGGCTGAGGAGGTCCTTACCATAGGCCTCGAACAGACCCTTTGCGCAGGAAATCTTTTCTTGAATTGGATGATCTGGGCCTACTAGGATCATTTATTGAGTGAATATTTGGTGAGGTATCCCCTAGGCGTCACCATAAATGGGCCAACCAAAAATGTACTACTGTTTCCAACTATTACTATGGACTCCATATCCACAGATTCCACGGGAAAATCCTTCAATTGGTGTATAGACACGCTCTCACCAGGCCGCATTGCCCGTTTTACAAGCCCCACAGGCGTCTCACCCTGCCTGTAGTCTCCTATGATTTGAAGCGCCTTGGCCAACTGCCAATCCCTCCTCTTGCTCCTTGGATTGTAGAGCGCCACCACAAAGTCCCCTTCTCCTGCCATCCTAAGACGCTTCTCTATTACCTCCCAAGGGGTGAGAAGATCGCTCAAAGAGATGGAACAAAAATCGTGCATGAGCGGTGCGCCAAGGAGTGAAGCAGCCCCCACAAATGCCGGCACACCTGGGACACAGTTGAAGTAGATTGTGGGCTTTTGCTGGTCCTGGTCCTCATCCAGCCCATTTTGTGAGGCGCCAAACCGTTCAACGCCTAGGCCAAGCTCGTTACATACCTCCAGGATGAGGCCTGCCATGGCGTAGATGCCTGCATCTCCACTAGAGACCACACACACCTTGTTTCCCAAAAGGGCCTCATCCACTGCTGCCCTGGCCCTTTCGAGCTCCTTGGTCATACCTGTGGAGATGACCTTCTGATCGAAGATAAAATGCTCTATGTATTTGATATAGCCCTTATAACCAACGATCACATTGGATGAAGTGATGGCTGAGAGGGCCTCTCTGGTGAGATGCGCCTCATCCCCAGGTCCAATGCCCACACATCGTATGACACTCTTCCTATGGCCCAACTATTTCAACTCCCTTCAATCCTTTGGCCAAGGCCACTGCCTCATCTGTAAGGAGGACTCGATGGGGATCGGCTTGGCATTGGCCTGAGAATTCCATGAGCTTCTCAAGACCGCCTCCGCCCTGATCGAGCCTATACACACGGCATTTATTACCATACCACGGCATAAGCGTACGGGCATCCTCCAAATATATGCCTCCCCCATATGATATGGTGAACAGGAGTCCGGTTTGAGAGTCTATCCTCACGATGTCTTCATAGGGTCCCTCTAGTGGATACTCCCCGACCTTTTTAAGATGATCTGACGTATCCAATACCACTAGCCTGGAACCATCATGCCCTGACTGTGAGACAAGAGTGGGCGCCCTTTTTTCTATAGAAGCATTAGAAGCATTTGCCTCTACTGCCTGGGCATCAACGAGTGGCACAGGGTATCTCGGACCACCACACACTATAAATGCCCTTTCTCCATCCACATAGGCTGACCTCATGCTACACCCATCTAGGGTCTTAGTGTCCATCAGGATCGCCTGGTCTCTCTTCACCTCAAGGAGATTGACCCTAGTAGAATAGGTATCAGAGGCTTCTCCCCATTCGTCCTCTACTGTCACAAGGGTGCCAGTTGAAGTGGGGCCAGCCATGGTACCTGGTACTGAAAGAACCCTACCTGAAACGACCTCCTTACCCTCTAGCTCGTCTTCAAAGAGCACATAGACCCCTGTTGAATATTCATCCCTTTTATAGTCGTAGGTATCAAAGGGAAAGAACACCATCCCCTTTGAATACGCAGGGGGGCCACTCAGAGAATTTCTTTCATCTCCTGAGACCTCAATCCTATAAGGCCCATCTATGAGAGGGTTATTAAGAGAATCGAACTTCAAAAAGGCAATCCGTGGCCCACTTATGTCATAGAGCAAGTAGGCATCTTTTCCATCCTTGGAGGCCTCTGCCCCGCTAAGACCATGGGGGAGGCTGAACTCCTTCTTTATGCACCCTTCTACGCCATGTCCTAAAAATATACACTCTTTATCCAGTATGAGCCCACGATATATCTCTTCATCTATAGAAAGCCCAAGGACATTTTCCCTTTCCCCAAGCCATTCGATCCAGTCTGTAGCTGGCACCAGGGCCACCTCCGCGCCTTGATCGAGATCTGGAAATCGTGCACCCAGTACCATGAGTATCCGGTCTGAAAAGGCCAGGAGGTGTTGGTCGTCGAGCCAGAGTACGCGCTTTGCCCCAAAGGGGATTGGGCTAGGGGAGTAAGCTTTTATAGAATACCCTCCGATTTCATATGCACCGATCCAATGGGTGGAATTGGCCGAATAGGTCTCAAGCGGAAGGGCTACAAGGCCTCTTTCCCAGTCTAGGAAAAGGGCGCGCTCATCACTTGTGGCCTCTGACCAGGAGTAGTTATAAGTACCTAGAAAGGGGGTAATTCTCGAGGTAAGCCTTGGCGAGGCAGGATCGGACACATCAAAGAGCCCCAGAGAGACGAGGCGTATGGGACCCGATTGAGAGCCCTCTGTTGAATCGAGAAACCCCACAGAGAAGAGCCTCTGGTCGTGGAAAAAGAGTTTCTCAGACCACCCTGGCAGGGTGAGTTCACCCTCGATGGTGGGGTTTGACGGATCGGAAAGGTCTATGACCCAGAGCGGGTCCTTTCTCTCATAGGTGACAATAAAGGCCTTTTGGTCTGAGATCACAGTACCAAACAGGGACTCGCCAGGGGCTATCCCATCGATCTTACTAAGTGGCGAAAGAGACAGACGTCCAATAGAGGCCCTCTCTTTCTTATAGATGTGAATTGTGCTGCCCTTTCCCTGGCTGGACCAGTCGGGTCCCTCTACGAACACCAGATAAGAATCTCCTCCCTCCTGGTCTAAAAAACAGTTTATGTGCCTGTCTGAAGGTATTATTCCGGAGATTGAGATGAGAAATGGCCCTTCCAGGGGATCGTCTGTGCCCCCAAGGGAAGTCACATCTAGTTGGGTTGAACCAGTGGATGAGTCTCTGGTTACAAGGGTGAGATAGTCCTCGCAGATGGAGACCACCTCTGGATAGCCATCGATCTCCCTCGATTTCAACAAGGAAAGGTGTCCGTCCTCCCCTATTGCCACTGCAAAGAGCGTGGCATAGGAACGGACCTCCCTTGTGGGCACCCCTCTTGCCTCGGAGAGTGGGATGATGGGTTCGGTCCCCTGGGATACTACGATGTATATGACCTCTCCACGTCGCCTAGACTCCATCAGTGCGCCCTTAAGGTGCATGGTCTCTCCCTCTGTGAGGCCCTTTTTCTCGTTTGACCACAAGTAGGATGTGAGGATGGTCTCATTGTCGCTGGTGGAGATGGTAAAAAAGGCATCGCCCAGGTTGTAGATCTCCTTTGGTTCTCCCTCTTGAGTAAATGAGTCCAAGACCGTGGGCGAAGAGGGGTCTTCCACATCGAGTGCCACAAGCTGCCCTGCACCTGATATGGAGACGAGGAGTAGCGGTGGACGCTCCCCCTCTCCTTGGACGAGCTTATAAAGATCGGGCTTTTCCACATCTTCGCTCGCCTGAGACCCCTCTTCTTGCGAGGAGGCAGTAGTGGGGGCCAAAAGCCCCTGATCCAGCCCCCCTGTAGATGCCCTTGCGGATGAGGCAAACTTCCACTGTCCTGGAATGCGCTCTAGGGCAGCTTCGTCATTTAGGGGATAAAAGGACAAGATGGGGGATGACTGGTCCGGGCCGAGGAGTGCTGCGCCCACAAAGCACCTGTGGC
>WGBU01000018.1 GCA_015494155.1 Deltaproteobacteria bacterium
ACAAGTGGAATTGACGCCCTTTTTGATACCTCCTGATCCACCACTGAATCACCTATATATATACACTCCCTGGGAGACGCACCAAAGAACCTCATAATCTTATACACACCCTCAGGATGAGGCTTTGGTCTCTCAACGTCAAGTGCACAGCATGTGTAGTCGAACCACCTATCTAGACGAAATATCTTCATTATAAGGGGCATTGTAGTACTGCGATTTGTGGATATGGCCATATTTATGCCCAAACGCTTGAGTTCGTCTAGGACCAAAGGCAATACAGGGTCAAATTTCATATATCGCATGAATTCCCCGTATGACAGGGCCTTGGTAATACCAAGGGCATGAGAGAGTAGATCAGGATAATCCCTAAATAGGTATCTAACAGATTCCTCGGCAGTATGCATATGAACATAAGCAAACTCATGGTGTGTTATGGCTGGCCTTCCTGCAAGGGTACAAATCTTGTTGTAGTACTCAAGGTTGGCCCTTCGTGAATCGAAAAGTACCCCGTCGCAGTCGAAGATAAAAAATCTAACACCCTTTATTGACCCATATTTCATTTTAAAAGCCTTTTAATCCTATTTTGTAATTTAAAACCACTTAATATCACTCCTTTGCCAAGACCCTTGGCCTGGATAAGAAACTTGTGTGTATCGCCCATACCCTGGGGGAGTAATAGCATCTTTATTCCGGCCAAAGCAGGTGAAAAGGGATCTAACCCTCTTGGAAAGAGCCCTGACAGTACCTCTTCCACACCAATTGAGGCAAGATAACTCCACTGGTTACAGTAACCAATCGGTTCTAGACCTAAGTCTATACCCCATTCTACTAGGTCACTAAAATTGACATGGTGTGTAATATCTTTACTACCTGGATCATCTAAAACATCTTCATCAACTTGATGCCCCTTATAGGAGAGTAATGTCCCCCGCTTCCTATTGGGGTGAAAATATTCACTCCTCGAGAAACCATAATCTATGGTGAGGAGAAAACCCTTTTTTAAGACTCGACAAATTTGTTTTAGCCAGTCCTTAATATCAAGATCAACCTCTGTTGTGTAACCATCCTCTAGGTGAGACAGATGTCTTTGACAATACGCCATTAGTTCATCATCTAAAATCGGGCCGAGGCACTCCTCAAAACCACCATACTCCCCTTTTTTTACATAGACCTCCTTAAACCCACCGGCGTCACGTCGTACCAAATGTACTGGGAAGGCATCAAGGAGCTCATTGGAATAAAGACACCCATATATGGTACCAATACTAGCGAGGTCGTCACACCAGACTACATTAAAACCCCTAAGTGCCTCTTTTTGTATTCTTGAAAGAGAGTGGATTGGCTCAACGATCTTAAAAGTCAGAGAGTCATAGAAGTCTGGGAAGAATTTGGAAATATAATTTAAAATATCCTTTGCCAACAGTCCTGAACCTGCCCCTATCTCCACAACATCGAATGGGCCTCCTCCCATTATCTCCCACATCTCGTGGAGTTGGTGCGCTATGGCACCACCAAAAATAGGACTTGCATGGGGAGATGTGATAAAATCTCCCCTTGACCCTATTGGAAATGGTTGCCTCACATAATAGCCATATTGTGGGTGATAGAGTGCCATCTCCATAAACCTATAAAAGGTTATGGGGCCCCCTTCTTCTATGATCTGAAGGATGACCTCGGCCAATTTGCTGGAATTTTTCCCATGATTATGGTACATTTTTTCTCCACTTCCATTCAAACTTACTATAATTGTAAGATGTTGAAAGGGCAGAGATAATATATTTGAAACTTAGTTTACAATTTGTTGATATCCGACTGGATGTAAAATTTAAAATTTTATAAAGAATTTATCAACAAAAAATACAAAGGATTTTTTTAATAATTCTAAGTAATTAGATTGGACTAACATTATCCATAGGTCATTTTATTATCTATTGAGTAGATTAAATAAATAAGAGGTAAATATGCTAAGAGCCATAGTAGATAAACAGACCATCCTCAATCCGCTTGTAAAGATCCAGACCGTAGTGGATAAAAAGACCACTATGCACCTCCTTAATAACGTATTAATCACTACTAATGGAGATAAGTTGGTCTTAGAGGCCACCGACCTTGAGATCAGCTATAAGGGAGAATTTCCAGCAGAAATAGAGGAGCATGGTGAAATCACAGTCAATGCCAGACGATTTTATGAAATAGTAAAGGAACTACCCACAGACCAGTTTCTTTTAGAACAACTACCTGAAGAATGGATCAGGATTAATATTGGAGAAAAAGGCGAATATAAATTAGGTGGCCTTCCCACAGACAATTTCCCCAGGTTCACCTTTTTTGAAAAGGTATCCAACTTTGAACTCGAACCTGCCCAACTGCGTAATCTCCTCAAAAAGACAGTAATCGCCGTATCTACCGATGAATCGAAATATGCTCTTACCGGCCTTTTGTTCGAAGTGTACGGCGAAACTGGTAAATTAAGGACAGTGGGTTCAGACAGTCATAGACTAAATCTAAAAGAGATCCGATTAGATGATGAAGATGCTAAAACAGATATCTCTATAATAATTCCCAGAAAAGGCGTACTCGAGATGATAAAGATCCTAGAATCTCCGTCGGTTATAGGAGAAGAAGGAGAAAAAAAGGCAGTCCTTTCAACAGACAACAAATTTATACTACTCACTATTGGTGATGAACATCTCAATATAAGACTCCTGGACGGTTCATATCCAGACTACAAACTCATACTCCCAGAGGAGAGAATAAGGTTCTTATATTTTGATAGAAAGGAGATGTTGAGCGTTTTTAAGCGGGTCTCTATTGTTAGTCCAGACCCAGATATTAAGAGTGTAAGGGCCACATTTCGCCCAGACGAGGCAATAATAGAGTCCTTTTCCAAGGAATCCAGTGACGCAAAAGAGAAGTTACCCATCGAATATGAGGGAGAGGAGTTTCAGATTGCACTCAATGCGAGGTATATGATTGAGACCTTGGGGGTCATGGAGTCTGACAAGATACGTCTCACGCTCAATGACGATGAGTCACCATGTATCCTTGAAGGTGACAATGATCCTGGCTTTCTTGCACTCATCATGCCCATGACACTAGAAGAATAAAAAAAATTTCATAAGGAGTCTCATATAATGAGCAACAACAGTAATGAAATGCCTCAAATAAACGGCGACCAGTATGAAGCACGACAGCTAAAGGTTCTAAGTGGACTTACTGCAGTGCGAAAGAGGCCCGCTATGTACATTGGAAATACCTCTGAAGAGGGCCTCCACCACCTTGTATACGAAGTCGTAGACAACAGTATAGATGAGGCACTGGCTGGATTTTGCACTAAGATCAACGTGACAATACATGAAGATGGTTCTGTTACAGTAGAGGACAATGGTAGGGGAATCCCTGTAGACATCCATCCTACAGAGAAGATACCAGGCCTTGAGCTCGTCATGACACGTCTCCACGCAGGGGGAAAGTTCGACCACCAGACATATAAGGTCTCAGGGGGACTCCATGGGGTTGGAGTATCTGTTGTTAATGCACTTTCAGAGTGGCTTGTGGCAGAAGTTTATAGGGATGGTTACGTGTGGAAGCAGTCTTACAGGCGGGGCGAACCAGAGGGTCCTGTGGAAAAGGTAGGCACCACCAAAAAGAGTGGGACCAAGGTCACCTTTAAGCCAGACCCCGAGATATTCAAAGAGACTACAGACTTTAAATTCAACATCCTACAGGCCAGGATGAGAGAATTGGCATATCTAAATCCAAATGTAAAGATCACGATCCAAGATGAGCGGAGTGGCGAAAAGAGTGAATTTCACTTTAAAGGAGGCCTTTCTAGCTTTGTAGAATACCTCAATAGGAACAAAGACCTTGTAAATTCTCCACCCATTTACATTAGTGGGGCAAAGGACAATGTAGAGGTCGAAGTGGCATTTCAATACAACACTGGGTACCAGGAAAAGGTCCTTAGCTATGTAAATAACATAAGGACCAAAGAGGGTGGTACCCATGTGGCTGGATTCAGGATTGCACTGACCAAGTGTCTCAATAGATATGCCAGTGACGATGTAGTACCAAAGAAACTGCGCGAGAAAATGGAGGGAGAAGACGTTCGAGAGGGTCTTACCTGTGTGATCTCAGTAAGGGTGCCAAATCCACAGTTTGAGGGTCAGACCAAGACAAAACTTGGAAATAGCGAGGTAAGATCCATCGTAGCCTCAGTGGTCACAGAGGGCCTCACAACATATCTAGAGGAGAATCCTACAGTTGCTAAGAAGATATTGCAAAAGGCAGTAGAGGCAGCCAGGGCGCGTGAGGCTGCCAGAAGGGCAAAAGAGCTTGCAAGAAAGAAGGGTGGCGCAGGGGAGCTACTCATGGCAGGAAAGCTTGCAGAATGTCAGGAAAAAGACCCAGAAAAGAGGGAGATCTTTATTGTTGAGGGCGATTCTGCAGGTGGCAGTGCAAAACAGGGGAGAGACAGACGCTTTCAGGCAATACTCCCTCTTAGGGGAAAGATCATGAATGTGGAAAAGGCCAGGTTCGATAAGATGTTGGCCAGTGAAGAGATTCGCCAGCTCATTGCGGCCCTCGGAACAGGCATAGGCCCAGATGAGTTCGATCCAGAGAAGGTCCGTTACCACAAGATCATCATCATGACAGATGCAGACGTAGATGGTGCCCATATTAGGACACTTCTCCTCACATTCTTTTACAGGCAGATGATGGATCTCATAGAGAGGGGCTATGTATATGTGGCCCAGCCACCACTCTACAGGGTGAGTAGTGGCAAAAAGTCTGAGACCTTTTTAAAAGATGAAGAGGAATTTGACATTTTCCTATTTGACAGGATCACCAAGGACCTAAAGATCAGGATTGAGGGATTTGACAAGGTATTCCAGGGAGAAGAGGTAAAGCGCCTCTTTACAGACCTCTCAAATTACGAAAAGGCAGTCAAAGAACTGTGTAAAAAGGGATTGTGGGAAAAGGTCATCCAGGACATCCTGAGTTTCGGTGCAATCAGCATAGAATCCTTCAAGGACTATGAATACATGGCAAATCTAAGGACCAAATTCAAGGAAAAGGGATATAGTGTTGGCCAGATAAAGGCTTCTGGAAGCGAGGATGGAGGATACGAATTCTGGGTTGCTGAAAAAGGACTTGCCTATCTAAATACTGTAATCGGT
The DNA here is from genome assembly GCA_015494155.1 of Deltaproteobacteria bacterium. Taxonomy (GTDB): domain Bacteria; phylum Desulfobacterota; class Dissulfuribacteria; order Dissulfuribacterales; family Dissulfuribacteraceae; genus WGBU01. Next base: position 5,181 of record WGBU01000018.1, read on the forward strand.
CCAGAACTCATACAAAAGCCCGAGTTTCACAGGGCAATAAAGGCCTACAAAAAGATAGCTCATATCCTTGGAAAGAGATATTTTGTTGTACACTCTCAGGATGAAAAGGAATTTTCAGATGTAGATACCCTTCTTGAATATATCAAAGGCCTGGCGAGAAAGGGACTTAATATACAGCGTTATAAGGGGCTTGGGGAAATGAATCCAGACCAGCTCTGGGAGACTACTATGAACCCTCAAAAGAGGCGGCTTCTCAGGGTGACCATTGCAGATGCCACAGAGGCTGACAACCTTTTTACCACCCTCATGGGAGACAAGGTCGAACCGAGAAAAGAGTTCATACAGCAACACGCCTTGGAAGTAGAAGAGCTAGACATCTAGAAAAAATTCAAATTTAAAAGGATAGGAGCATGAAAAACTTAATAGTATTAATGGCTTGTTTCATATTTTCTATGGCCTTTCCTGTTCTGACTCTGGCAGGTAAAAGTGATCCATCAGCCCATCGTCACGTAACTATTGATTTTGAAAACCAGAGACCAGGTGTCCTTCCAGATGGATGGATGGTTCCAACGAGAAATGGCGAGCCGGCTGGTAATTGGAAGGTGGTTGAAGAAGGAAAAAATAAGGTTTTGGCCCAGACTTCGTCCTCTCACTGGGGTAGCCACTTTAATGTGGCGGTTTGGAATGTAGAGGATTTTCGAGACCTTGAATTAAGTGTGAGATTTAAGGCAATAAAGGGCAATGAAGACCAGGGAGGCGGCCCCATATGGAGATTTCAGGGTCCAGGTAATTATTACATCGTAAGGGCCAATCCCCTTGAAGATAACTTTAGGGTATACAAGGTGGTGGATGGAAGGCGAATCCAACTTCAAAGTGCACGGTTAAGGGTAGAGAAAGGCAAATGGCACACCATAAAGGTGGTGATGAAGGGCGATCATATTGTCTGTTATATTAATGGCCGGAGATACCTCGATGTCCACGACAAGACCTTTTCAAATGCCGGAAAGACCGGCGTATGGACAAAGGCCGATGCAGTCACATATTTTGATGACCTTGACATAGAAGAGTTGCCATGAATAAAAAATTCATCTTACTTCCATTAGTAGCCCTACTGGTCATACTAATCCATTCCTTTATCACCTCTTGCACAAAGACGCCTAAAGAGGTGGTGGTCTATACCACTATTGATCAGATATTTTCAGAGCCAATTTTAAGGGACTTTGAGAGAGAAAGTGGCATAAAGGTAAAGGCAGTCTATGACACTGAAGAGACCAAGTCCACAGGAGTACTCAATAGACTCATTGCAGAGGCCAAAAACCCCCAGTGTGATGTATTCTGGAGCGGAGATCCCATTCGTGCTGTAGTCCTAAAGCAAAGGGGACTGACACAGCCCTATGTGTCTGAGGAGGCAAAGGATATCCCTAAGTGGTATAAAGACCCAGAACACCACTGGACAGGCTTTTCTGCAAGGGCAAGGGTGCTCATATACAATACCAGTCTCCCAGAGGCCTCAACCCTTCCAAAATCCATATTTGACCTTTCGAAACCAGAGCTCAAGTACAATGTGGCAATAGCAAATCCCCTTTTTGGGACCACCACCTTTCACATGGCTGCCCTTTTCTATGTATTGGGAGAGGACAGGGCCATAGATTTTCTCAATAGATTAAAGGAAAATGGCATCTTGATTGCGTCGAGCAATGGAGATGTGAAGAAAAAGGTCGCACAGGGAGAGATATTCTGTGGCCTTACTGATACAGATGATGCCTTCACTGCAAAAAAACAGGGCGCACCTGTAGATTACCTCTTTCTCGATCAGAATAAGGGCCAAATAGGTACTCTGATAATCCCAAATGTAGTTACCCTCATTAAAGGCGCCCCACACCCAGAGAATGGAAAGAGACTGATCGACTACCTACTGAGTAGAGAGACAGAAGCAAAACTTGCCAAATCATGTGCACAGATGCCCCTACACAAAGGGGTCCCCACCCCAGAGGATGTGCCGTCCCTGGACGATATAAGGCCAATGAAGATAGATTATGACAAGACAGCCCGCCTGATGGTAGAGATCCAGGGTGTGCTCAAGAGGTGGGTAGAGAGTGAGTGAAGAGATTCATATATTTTCTAACAACCCTATTGTTCCTATTTATAGCAGTAGTTCCTACGCTCTTCACCCTGTTTTCCTCGGTAATCCAACTCAGAGGCTGGGGTGGGATATTTTCTATGACCAATTTGACCCTCCTCGGGAAGAGTATCGCCATGTCCTCTGTAACAGCGTTCCTTTCTACACTAATAGGCCTCTTATTGGCACTCATCTTGGAACGCACCTTTAGCGAACGTAAAAACTGGATCAAGCTCCTCCTGATTGCCCCCTTTTTCTTTTCCCCCTACATATTGGGTGTGGCATGGAGTGATTTTTTCCATATGTTGGGTACAGGTGAAAGATTCATCTATAGCCCATGGGGTGTTATATTCGTATGGACAATGATCTTTGCCCCTCTTTCAATGCTGGTGATCTCGAGCCAGTTGGCCAATATAGGCCCTAACATGGAGGAATCCGCCCTTCTGTGTGCGCCTTATCAGTCTGTGATCATTAAGATTACCATCCCGCTTCTTAGGCCTGCCATCTTGTCTTCGTTTGTGCTCGTCTTCATCATGACGATATCTGAATTCTCAGTACCAGCCTTTTTGTCTGTCAGGGTATTTTCTACAGAAATATTCACCCAATTCTCAGCCTTTCACAATTTCAGCGAGGCAGTTGCCCAGGGCTGGATCATCATATCAGTAGCCATTACACTCCTATTCCTGGAGAGATCTTATCTCACAGATGCCCCATTCATAAGTGTCAAAACCGACGCATCAAAAGGTGCCAGGCCTATAATTTCTCGTCCTATTTCAACACTTTTCCATGGAATTGCCTATGGTTCAATTTTTTGGATGAGTGTGATACCAGTTTTGGTGCTCGTATTCCAGGCCTTTAAGGGCGGGCTTTCAGCCATGAATCAGGCAATTCATGTCCTTGCGCCAACTATGATCAATTCTCTCTTTTATGCGGCCATAGGTGCCCTCTTTCTCGTACTCTTTGGGTTGGTATTTGCATTTATGTCAGAAGAAGACCACCTAAGGTGGGTCAACTTGGTATTGCTTGTCACCTTTTCAATCCCGTCTATGATCTTTGGGATGTCACTTATCTACTTTTTCAATAGGCCTTTTTTGACACCAATTTATTCATCTTTAGTAATCATTATATTTGCCTACATCGGCAGATTCACCTTTATAACCGGGCGACTCATTGCAAATTCACTTAAACAGATTCCCACACCTATTAAAGAGGCGGCCATTATGGCTGGAGCGCCTCCATGGACAATACTCTTTAGGATCATCATTCCACTCATAGCACCAGGGGTATTCGCTGCCTTTTTGATAGCCTTTATCTTGAATCTGGGTGAACTGGGTACAACCATAATGGTATATCCGCCAGGCACATCCCTTATGCCCATAAAGGTATATACCATAATGGCCAATGCCCCTCAGTCCACCACCAGTGCCATGACCCTGGTGGTATTGGTGGTTATCCTTTCATCTACAGGTGCACTCTTTTTAATGAGGTCGATCCTGGCCAAATACAGTGAGGAGCGCTGTTGTGGATAGTGCAGTCCGCCTGGATGAGGTATGGAAATCTTATAAGAATGAGGCGGTTCTAAGGGGAATCGATCTCGAAATAGAATATGGCAAGATAACAACCATCTTGGGTACTTCTGGCAGTGGTAAGACCACCGTACTGCGCATAATTGCTGGACTCGAGGCCCCAGACAGGGGTTCTGTGTCCATTAATGGCAAATTGGTCTCACGCGAAGGGAGAATACTGGTTCCACCTCACAGGCGCTCACTTGGATTCATATTTCAAGACCTTGCCCTATGGCCCCACATGACTGTTTATAAAAATATCGCCTTTGGCCTAGAGGTCAGGCACGAGAAGGGGATAAGACAAAAGGTCGAGGAGATTGCAGACTTTTTTGGTATAAAGGGGCATCTTAAAAAGTATCCTGGAGAGCTTTCTGGCGGGCAACAGCAACTCGTGGCCCTGGCAAGGGGCCTAGTCCTAAATCCGCGCCTAATCCTAATGGATGAACCCCTCTCTAGCCTTGATGTAATGAAAAAGGCCAAGATAAGACAGGTGATAAAAGGCCTTATCCATAAATTCTCTGTGGGAATCATATACGTTACCCACGATCACAAAGAGGCATTTGAATTGTCAGACCATATAGTAGTGATCAACAATGGAAAGATAGTAGAGAGGGGTACGCCATCTCAACTTCGTGAATCAAAAGACGAATTCGTAAAAGATTTCTTGAGCCTCTACTAGTGTTAGTCTATGTTTTTTAATTAAAAAGGCGTTAACTACTAACCAAAATTAGTATAAATCAGAGTCTAATTCGTAAAACACGGCCTATAGGTCTTGAGTTCTTCAATGGCCCTTCCTGCCCCCTGTACTACTGTTAGAAGGGGACTTTTCACCAAGTTAACTGGTACATCAAGTGCCCAAGTGAGGTAACTCTCCATACCCCTAAGGAGAGAGCCCCCACCAGTAAGTGTGATGCCCCTCTCTGATATGGCATCCCTAGTTTCTAGTTCCAGTTCTAGGATAAAGGTCCTCAAAAAGTTGGCAATCTCCTCCAATATAGGAGTTAGGGCAGGTCTCACTTCCGGTGGTGTGAGGCTGATTGTCTTTGGAAGCCTCGTCTGGATGTCCTTTCCAGATATGCGATAGGTCTTTTTGTCCCACTCGTCATTTTCAATTGCAGATCCTATTTTCCACTTTATCTGTTCTCCACTTCGAAGCCCAATATTAATTTCAAAGTTTTCCTTTAGGTGTTTCCTTATGGCATAGTCCATCTCATCCCCTGCCACGCGCACCGAGTCTACATGTACAAAGGTCCCCTTTTTTATTACTGCTGCCTCTGTAGTGCCCCCACCTATATCTACTATCATAAGGGGTAGATCTCCAAAGACATCCAGCCCAGCGCCAATAGCAGCAGCCATGGTCTCTTCAATGAGATATGGATCTTTTATATCAGACTGCCTTGCTGCCTCTAGGACGGACCGTTTTTCAATCTGGGTCATCTTAGAGGGAATCCCAATGAGCACCCTGGGTGAAAGGAGTCTCCTTTTGGCCCTAGTCTTTTTTATAAAGCCCTTGATGAGTAGAGTGGCTGCATCGAAGTCCTCTATTACTCCGTCTTTGAGTGGTCTGTGGACCCTGTGGCCAGCCGGTGTCTTTCCATAGCGTCTGTAGGCATCTTGACCAAGGGAGATGACCTCACCCTCCC
>WGBU01000019.1 GCA_015494155.1 Deltaproteobacteria bacterium
TCCTTTCCCCTGGCCTTAAAGATGATGGCAGGCCTTAGCCCTATGAGGCTATAACGTCCGAATTTTTCTCCTCCCTCAAGGCTTTCGAGGAGAAAGGAGTAGTTTCCTGCACCCATCTTGAGATAGAGAGAGCAGGGGGTGTCAAAGTCTACCTCTATGTCCTTTACTACTGGGATGACGTTGTGCTCCTTTGAGAGCACCTTAAACTGGTCGAAGTCGGGAGAAATCATCTACACCTTTCCTTGATGGCATCCATGAGTTTGAAGAGATTCTTCTTGAGGCCTTCCAAAAGGCCCTTGGCCTTCTCCTTTATCTCCTGTGGACCCTGCACATAGGGCTCCCCTTCCCCTGCCTCCATGTCTCCTGGGCTTCCTCCCATGATATCCTCAAGGCTCTCTGGGGTGGTCTCGAGGTGGAACTGGAGTCCGATCACCCTTTCATCGTAAATGAAGGCCTGGTTAGGACAACCTTCACTGGAGGCTATGTGGAGCGCTCCTTTTGGGATTGAAAATGTATCTCCATGCCAGTGAAGAGCATCAAAGGTGGCAGGGAGTGTTTTAAATATAGGGTGCTCCCAGGCAGGAGGCGTAAGAGAGACTGGAAACCATCCAACCTCCCTAAATTTATTCTTGCGCACCACCCCTCCCAGACACTCGCTTATGATCTGTGCGCCAAGACAAATCCCCACTACCACTTTATTCCTTCCAATGGCCTCCTTTATGAAGGCCTTTTCCTGTGTAAGCCACGGATATTCCGCCACGTCATTGACACCCATGGGGCCTCCCATGACCACCAAGATGTCGAGGTCGTCTAGGTCTGGGAACGGTTCTCCATCAAAGAGCTTGGTTGCACTGATGTCGAGTCCCCTAGTCTTTGCCCACTCCATAATGGACCCTGGGCCTTCAAATGGTACATGCTGAATGTAGTGGAGCCTCATTTATCCTCCTCAAACGTTCTTAGTACCCAGTTGCCGAAAGAGCTCCCGCTCTCCCAATGCCTTTCTCTCCAAATAACAGGTCCTTACAAGTCCCATGTCCGCCACGAAGTGATTGAGCTCGTTCATGGTAAGCGCCTGCGGCCCATCGCAAAGGGCCTTTTCAGGCCTAGGGTGGAATTCAACGAGCATCATATTGGCACCTGCAATGACTCCCTGGGCAGCGGCATGGAAGATGTCGTAGATCCCATCGGGTGCCCTGTCTTTTGAGCCAACAGAGTGTGTGGGGTCGATACACACTGGGAGCCTTGTGAGCCTCTTTATTACAGGCACATGGCCGAAGTCTATGAGGTTCCTGTGGGGGAGGCCTAGCATAGACTTTACACCCCTTAGGCAAAACACAATGTTTCTGTTCCCCTCACTTGCGATGTACTCACAGGCATTGAGGCTCTCTTCTATGGTAAGCCCCATTCCCCTCTTATAGAGTATAGGGAATTCATCCTGGGACCCCACCACCTTTAAGAGCTCAAAGTTTTGTGCATTCCTTGTGCCGATTTGGAGCATTACACCAGTAGGATGGCCTGTTTCCTCAAGGGCCTCACGAATCTCGTCAATATGTTCTGGCTTTAAGACCTCCATGGCAATGATCTTAATGTCATATTTGCCAGCCATTTCAAAGACCCATGGAAGACACGCCTTCCCATGTCCCTGGAAGTCATACGGGCTGGTCCTGGGCTTATAGGCCCCCATCCTAGCGGTCTTTATCCCATGTTGCTTTAGGTGTCTAAATATGATCTCCACGTGTTCACGGGTATCCACTGCGCAGAGCCCCAAGAACATGTGGAAGGACTCCTGATTGAACTCAAGGCCTTTATAGCGAAAGCCAAGCTCGCCGAGCTGTCCGCCATGACGTCCAATCTGTCTATACTTACTAGAGACCCTCACTACCCGTTCCACCCCTGGCATCTGTTCTAGGACCTCTGATGGGACGTCATGGGTAGGGCCTATGAGGTATATCTCTGTAACCACACGGCTCGTACCCCTTACGCCAGAGATCTGGGTCTTGATCTCTGGAAATTGCTTCAGATACTCGAGGATACTCTGTATCTCAGGCCCAGAGGGGTCTATATCTGGTTTAAGGATGATGATCATTAGAACAGTATGTCCTCCAATGGATTTTTTTTGAATGAGTACCACTTTGAACTTAGTTGGTCAACGAGCATTGTCTAACGTATATGAAGTGGTTGAAATGGCATTACAAAAGAAATAAATATTTGAGGTGGTAAAAAAACAAAAAAAGGAGGTAGCAAAATGCCAAGGGTACTCATTGTGGGGTGTGGGTCTTACATGAATGATTCATACGATTGTGCAGCAGATTGGAAATGTCTCACTGCAGCAGCAGAGAAACGTGCATCCTTTAAGGATTATGATGACGAGGTAAAGGTGGTGGGATTTTTGAGGTGTAGTTGCCCTGGAAGGGCCCTTGTGAACAATGTGAGTGCTACCAAAAAGCGCACCGACTTCGATGTCATTCACCTCACAAACTGTATGGCAAAGGCCATACCCATGTGTAAGAACCACGACATGGAGGCACTGCCAAAGATGTTAGAGGAAAAGACAGGGGTCAAGGTAGTAGTAGGTACACACGACTTTATGTAATCAGCTACAACAACGGGGGCCGCTTTAGGCCCCACTATTAATAATTCTTTTCAAGATTTTCATCTCTCATCCGATCTAATATTAAATAGAGAGTCTACAGAGATTCTTCATACAATTGATGACAATAGCAAGGACCAATATAGACGATTTTTTAAGGGTTTTAGACAAAATTCCTATCCCGATGTTGATCCTTCACAGGTTTACCCAAGAGTCATACCTGAATGGAGAGGCATGTAAACTCCTCGGAGTAGAAGAGTTAGAGAAGCTTCCACAATTTAAAAAAGAAATAACCTCTGTATTGGACACACTGGATGTAGACGACCTAGGACCCCCAAAAAAATTAAAACTGCCCCTTCAAGATAAAAATGGTCGCAGCAAAAAGGTACAACTACTAGTAAAGAGGCTCACAGGGGATTATCTCCTCATAATCCTAAGAGACATTACCAAGGAACTCTCTTTTATCGAAGACTATGCCCTCCTAAAAATGGAAAAGGAGGCTAGGAACATACTTCAAAAGAAGAAGGAAGAAGAACTCTCTGTCCAGAAGACCATGCTGAAGCGACTCCTAGAAAGCCTTCCAGATGGTGTAAGCTTTGTGAGCCCCACGAGAAAGATTGGTTTAAACAATCTCTATGCACAGCGTATATTTCCTAATGATAATCCAGAGTATTGTTATGAACTCTTTGATCGAAAGGGGCCATGTCCCACATGTAGGTTGGATAAGGCCTTGGCCGCTGGTAGTCCGATGGTGACAGGACACAGAATAAGCGGTCAGAGTCTCACTGAGAATATAATTCCCTTTAAAGATGGTAAGGGTGCCTTATTAGTCTTTAGGGACACATCGCGTCCAGTGGAACTCATTAATAAACTCAAGGAGCAGAGGGACACCATCAGACGTCAGAAAGAGCTATTCGAAGGCCTTGCCAACATGATGAACTATATGCAAGAGGAAGAGAATCCTGATGAGGTATTACATATATTCCTTGCCCTTTTGTCACGCCACATACCTTCTAAGGGTATCCTTCTCCTTGTAGATGGACTTAGACGCGGTGAGATCATGCTGGAAGAGTCCCGCTCATTGACAGAAAGGCAACAGGAAGGATTAAAACGTGCCTATTTAGGGCTTTCATTACGAGAAAAGGGTATCAGCCTCATCCCAGATAGAGAACTAAAGGAACTATTTTCACCAGAGGAAGAGATCCATCAGTACCCAATACTCCGCACCAAAGACTCTCAGATCGGGCTCCTTGTCATAGTGACCAGGCGCGGAGAATCTCCTAAAAAGAAGCTTTTGTCACTATTTTTAGAGTCACTTACAGGATACATAAAAAATCTTGTCCTGACCAAGAAGTTGGAGGAACGGGCAAATAAGGATGAACTTACGGGCCTTTATAATAGGCATTACTTCGAGGTGGCACTTGGACATGAACAGGAAAAGGCCAAGAAATATGCAATACCCTTTTCAGTAATCGTGGCTGACGTCAATGGGCTCAAATACATAAATGATAAATTTGGCCACGAATTGGGTGATAAGCTCATCAAGGAAATAGCATCTATTTTCGTTGCCTGTGCACGGGGGACAGACGTAGTAGCACGACTGGGAGGAGACGAATTTGCAGTCCTACTACCAAATACGCCCCAAGAAAATGCAGTGAAACTCCTTAAGCGTATAAAGGCAGCTTGTAGCGAAAGGTCTATTCCACTGCCTGATGGAAACGAATATCCAGTCTCTGTTAGCCTCGGTGTGGCTGGATCAGATCAGTATGGCCCCAATGTTACAATGAAAATGGCAGACAAGGCCATGTACAAGGATAAAGAAAGATACTACTCCA
>WGBU01000020.1 GCA_015494155.1 Deltaproteobacteria bacterium
AAGATGAGGCCCTTCACCTCAAAAGGAGAAAAAATGAGATCGAGGAGGAGGAGAGGCGACTAGATTCTGGACTTAGGAGTGCGAAAAGACATTCTTACGCCCTTTTAGGTATGGGCGTCCTCCTACTATTGGGAACGTTTGGGGTCTGGACAAGAGGGGATTTCCCTTTGAGCACTCCTATAATTCTCACTCTCTTAGGCGCCCTTATTCTAGATGCACTTTTATACATAAAAAAGCAGCGTAATATCAAGGGGATAAAATATAAGATAGAAAGCTTAAAAGAAGATCAAAATACTATTTTTAGACAGACAGACGCGCTCTTATCGCACCTCAATCAAGGCCTTACAAGGTTAGACCCTAAAGGAGCTACTCGCGAGGAGATCTCTTTAGAAGATCCCCTACAGGATGCCCTCGTTGAGGTTTACGTCATCTTAGAAAAGGAACGCCAGAATCTCTCTCAAATGGAAAAACGGCTAAAGGAGATGCAAAGGGAGATTACCCAACTGGAAGAAGAGTTAAGAGGGCTTGATGAAAGATTAATTGAACTTAGGAAGAAGACCTCAAAAGAAGAAGACATTTTAAGGGCGCTTTTAGTTGAGATTGGCCTTAAAGACATCCCAAGGGAGACGGTCTTCAACCAATATATGGACGTGTTGGAGAGGGCAAAAGAGATTGGTCGTGAATGCGAATCGCTCAAGGGTGAATGTGCCTCTCTTAGAGATACTGTGGATCTCTTTCTAGAAAGGGCAAAGGGGCTCTTTGATGCCCTCGGTAAAGGGTGCCCAGAATCTCCAAGAGAAGTGGTAAGAGAGGTAATGAGGCTAAAGGAACTCCTCTTAAAGGAAGAAGGCAAAAAGAGACTCATAGAAGAGATAGAAGAGGCCCTCAAGGTCAAGGAAAAAGAGATTTCAATAATAAGAGAGAAGATCAAGGGCCACAGAGAGACGATTTCAAAGATCTTGGACCAGGTAGGCGCAAAGGACCAAGAGGATTTCTTTAAAAAACTCAGTATGATCCAAGAGATTAAAGAGAAGGAGACGAGGTTAAAGGCCCTTGAGATTGAGCTAAACCAAGTAGGTCAAGACTTTTACAAGACATTTTCAGGCAGAGATCGAGATAGCCTTAGATATGAGATCCAAAGACTAAGAGACGAGATAGAGGGGCTCCGACTAAGGAGAGACGAACTCTTGAAGGAGATCGGTTCATTCAACGAGAGGATGAAGCGCCTCGTCTCTACTGATGAGCTTAGGGAACTTAGGACCAGTCGGGAGCAGATTGTCGGGACACTGAGGGAACTTACGCGGCGCTGGGCTATTGTCAAGACAGCAAAGGTCATCTTGGAGCAGGCAAAGAGATCCTATGAGGAAAAGAGCCAACCAGAGGTACTAAGGACGGGGAGCAAGTTTTTTTCTATATTCACACACGGGCGATACTCAAAGGTCTATTTCGACATAGAACGCCATGGAATAAGGGTCCAAAACTCTTTTGGAGGATGGAAAGAAGTCGCTGAATTGAGCAGGGGTACAAGGGAGCAACTATTCCTCGCCCTCAGATTTGGCTATATCCTATCTCTAGCAAATGGACTGCCAGTGATCATGGACGATATCCTGGTAAATTTCGACTCAGTGCGCATGAAGAGTGCTGTACAGGCCATACTGGAGCTCTCGAGCCAGAGGCAGGTCCTTTTTCTCACTTGCCATCCAGAGGTGACAACACTATTTGAGGAAGCTGTCAGCGAAAGATCAGATGGATTGAATGTCTCTTTTAAGACCCTGCCCATGAACGCCCAAAACGACTGAGGAGTTCGTCTGCCTCAATAGGTCCATTGGACCCTGGCTCATATGGGAACACTTTGGGTCTGGCCTCTAGAATCGGGGTGAAAAGCCTCCAAGAATCCCTCACCTCGTCTGCGCTCACAAAGAGCGTCTGATCCCCTGCCAGTATGTCTCCTATGAGGGTACCATAGGGATCTGGCAACTCGCCAAAGGCCTCTTCGTAGCGGAAGCTCAATCGTTGGGTCTCCAGGCGAATGGGTTGACCTGGCATCTTGACATCAAAGAATAGGTCAAAGCCTTCGTCTGGTTGTAGTGTAATGGTAAGCAGGTTCGATCTCAGGCTGCATGCATCAAATGGTTTAAAGAGTGCCCTGGGGGTACAACGGAAGACCACATCCACCCTGGTAACACGCCTCTTAAGGCGTTTACCAGTCCTCAAAAAGAACGGTACTCCCTGCCACCTGAGGTTTGATATCTCAAGTTTCAAGGCTGAATAGGTCTCGCATTTAGAGTCTTTTGGTATGCCAGGTTCATCCGTGTACCCCCTGTATTGTCCAAACACGACATCCTCAGGCAATATGGGTTGTATCGATCGGAGAACCTTCACCTTTTCATACCGGACAGATGGTGCGTCAAAAGTGGTGGGCATCTCCATGGCCACAAGTGTCAAGATCTGGATGAGGTGATTCTGGACCATGTCCCTGAGCGCCCCAATCTCATCATAATAGGCTGCCCTTGAACCAACACCTATCTCCTCAGAGACAGTTATCTGAATATTATCGATCCAATCTCTATTCCAAAGGGACTCAAAGACTACATTGGAAAACCTGAAGAAGAGGAGGTTTTGTACTGTCTCCTTTCCAAGATAGTGATCTATTCTATAGATCTGATCTTCTTTAAAATAGTTGTGGAGCAGAGCATCTAATGTCTCAGACGATGAAAGATCGTACCCAAAGGGTTTTTCAAGTACAATACGAGTCCATCCAGATCCCCTTGACACACCAGCAGCTACAAGCTCTTCTACCACATCTGGGATGGTCTTTGGAGGAAGTGCAAGGTATATCACCCTGTTACCGCTGAGACCAAGCCCTTGTTCAATCTCCATTACCCGCTTGGAGAGCCCCCTGTAGTCGTTTGGCCCCCCGCTACCAAGCCCCACATAATAGACAAACTCTCGGAGAAAACGTCTACATATATTATTTAAAAGGCCCCTTTCCCTAAAGTGTCTTGTCAAAAAATCCCTAAAGCCGTTGTCTCCAAGGTCTCTACGCCCAACACCAAGGACAGTAAGCGGGATGTAGCCCTTACACGACCTTGTATATGCCAATATGGCAGGTAAGAGCTTATTTCTAGCAAGATCTCCTGTAGCACCAAAAATGATAAAAAGGTCCACTACTACACCCTGCCACTTCCCC
>WGBU01000021.1 GCA_015494155.1 Deltaproteobacteria bacterium
GCTCCAATGGTAGCAGTGGCAGGACTGTGGCAGTGTGTCATTGGCCCAGCCCCAATGGTATTCAGACCAAGGTCAAGATGGCAAAGGTTTTTAGCAATATTCAATAAAACTTCAAAGGAGGAATAGAAAAGTGGCCCTTGATGCTGCAAAAAAGAAAGAAATCATTGAGAGATTCAAGATTCACGATGGTGATACAGGTTCTCCAGAGGTGCAGATCGCACTCTTGAGTGCAAGGATTCAGTATCTGACAGATCACTTTAAAGTACATAAAAAGGACCATCACTCAAGGAGAGGGCTCCTAAAGCTTGTGGGCAAGAGGAGAAGCCTTTTAAACTATCTGAAGAAAAAAGACATAGATAGGTATAAGAGGATCCTCGATGAACTCGGATTGAGAAAATAATAGAAAAAAGGGAAGTGTATGCATGATTAAAGTAAGTACTGAGATTAACTCCAAGGAGTTTTCTATTGAAGTAGGCCGTGTGGCCAAACAGGCCAATGGGTCTGTGCTAGTAAGCCAGGGAGACACAGTGGTGCTGGTCACCGCAGTAACCTCTGGTGAAGTAAGGGAGGGCATAGACTTCCTCCCACTCGTGGTAGACTACCAGGAGATGTTTTATGCTGCGGGCAGGATACCTGGGGGCTATTTCAGGCGTGAAATAGGACGCCCCAGTGAAAAAGAGGTCTTGACGAGTCGTTTCATAGACAGGCCGCTTCGCCCTAGGTTTCCAGAGGGATATCGTTACGATACTCAGATTATAGCCACTGTGTTGTCGGTCGATCCTGAAATAGATCCAGATGTACTGGCCATAACAGGGGCGTCTGCTGCACTACACATCTCAGACATCCCATTCGATGGCCCCATCGCCGGCATTAGAATTGGTAGGGTCGATGGTGAGTATATACTCAATCCCACCAAGGGTCAGCTCATGGAGTCAGATCTCAATATCATAGTTGCCGGCACCTCTGATGCCATTGTCATGGTAGAAGGGGGTGTGGCAGTGCTTCCTGAAAGGGATGTCCTGGAGGCAATTTTCGAGGCGCACAAGGGGCTTAAACCCCTTCTCGCGCTCCAGGAAGAGCTCAGGGAAAAAATTGGCAAACCCAAGATGGATATCCCTGAGATCCCGCGAGACGATGAGTTGATTTCTAAGGTGCACGAACTAGCCCACGAGGAGATGGACCAGGTCATTCGCATCCCTGGCAAGATGGAGAGAAATGAGGCCAAGAAGAAGCTTAGGGCAAGGGTCATAGAGGACCTGTCTGTGGCCTATCCAGGAAGAGAACGGGAGATAGCAGGATACCTCAAGGACCTGGAAAAGGAATTGATGCGCAACCTCATCACCAAGGAGAAGAAGCGCATAGATGGCCGTTCATTTACAGAGGTGCGCCCAATATGGTGTTCAGTGGGCGAACTGCCCCGCACCCACGGGTCTGCAATATTCACCCGTGGAGAGACCCAGGTCATGGCAGTTGCCACCCTGGGAAGCACCCAAGACGAACAACGGATAGAGTCTCCTGGTGGAGAATTCTTTAAGCACTTCATGGTCCACTACAATTTCCCCCCCTATTGCGTAGGGGAGGTGAGGCCGCTCAGGGGGCCTGCCAGGAGGGACATAGGACATGGAGCATTGGCAGAGCGGGCGCTGAGTGCCGTGGTGCCGCCGCCTGAAGACTTCCTCTATACCATAAGGATCGTCTCGGAAGTGTTGGAGTCCAATGGTTCGTCCTCCATGGCCACTGTGTGTGGCGGCACACTGGCCATGATGGATGCTGGAATACCCATAAGGGACATGGTGGCTGGCGTTGCCATGGGGCTCATCAAGGAGGAAGACGAGGTCATCATCCTCACAGACATCTTGGGTGATGAGGATCACCTTGGCGATATGGACTTCAAGGTGGCAGGCACTGAAGAGGGGGTGACGGCACTCCAAATGGACATAAAGATCCCCGAGTTGAGCAAGGACATCCTGGAGCGCGCCCTTAACCAGGCAAGAGATGCCAGGCTCCACATCCTCGCCAAGATGCGCGAGGTCTTGGATAAGCCAAGGGCCAAGCTATCTGACTATGCCCCCAAGATCACGACCATGAACATAAATCCTGAAAAGATAAGGGACCTCATTGGCCCAGGTGGTAAAAATATAAAGCAGATCATAAGTGAATGCGATGTCAAGATCGATGTGGAGGACTCTGGGCTCGTTAAGATATTCTCTCCCAACAAAGAGGCTGCCGACAAGGCCATAGATATGATAAGCGATCTGACCAAGGAGGCCAAGGTCGGTGAAGTGTATCTGGGTAAGGTGAAGCGCATTACAGACTTTGGAGCCTTTGTGGAAATCCTTCCAGGTACAGACGGCCTCGTCCACATCTCAGAGCTCGATACGAAACGAGTCCACAACGTGCGCGACATACTGAAAGAGGGCGATGAGGTCATGGTCAAGGTGATAGACATCGATCAGATGGGTAGGATCAAGTTGAGCAGAAAGGCATTGCTATAGGTGGAATCACGTCCATGAATGGAACTGGCTTTAGAAAGACTGAGCTCCCCAACGGTGTCAGGGTCCTCACAGAGAAGGTCCCGGGTGTGAGGTCCATATCCATTGGGGTATGGGTGGACCAGGGATCGCGCGACGAACCAGAGGAGTTGAGCGGGATCTCCCATTTCATCGAGCACATGATCTTCAAGGGCACTACAAAGAGGAGCGCCCTTGACATAGCCAAGGCCTTCGACCGTATGGGTGGCATATCCAATGCATTTACCTCCAAGGAGACCATCTGCTTTCATGCAAAGGTGATGGATACCCATGAGGACGAGATCTTGGAGCTCTTGAGCGACATATTCCTCAACTCCCGATTCTCCCAAGAGGAGATAGAACGAGAACGTCTGGTGGTACTACAAGAGATCAGTATGGTAGAGGATACCCCTGAGGAGCTCATCCACGACCTCTTCTACCAATTTTTCTGGCCAGACCATGGCCTGGGTAGGCCTGTCCTTGGTTCACCTGAGATTGTCAGTCAGTTCGTGAGCTCTGATATCTCTTCGTTTGTCAGGGGAAGATTCTCACCAGACAGGGTGGTCTTGGCCTGTGCAGGGAATGTGGACCATGACCAGTTTGTGAAAAAAGTAGACTATTTCTTTGGCAAGATGGAAGGCAGCACCACATGGCCTCCGCGCACAGCCCCTGTGGCCAGGAGTGGCGTCAAGGTTATAGACAAAGACCTTGAACAGGTGAACGTGCTCATTGGGTTTGAAGGCCCTTCCCAGAGGGATGATTCGAGGTTCGACGCCCTCCTCTTGAATGTGATCCTGGGTGGGTCTATGAGCTCAAGGCTCTTTCAAGAGATTAGGGAACGCAGGGGACTTGCCTATTCAGTCTATTCTTTTCATTCTGGCTATTCAGACAGCGGCCTTTTGGGGATGTATGCAGGGACTAGTCCTGACCGAGCGGTCCAGGTAGTCGGTCTCATGTTGGACGAACTCAGGAAGCTCGCCGATAATCCTGTCTCTGATGTAGAACTACAAGAGGCAAAGGATCATGTAAAAGGGGGTATTGTGCTCGCCTCAGAGAGTACAGATGCCAGGATGAACCGGATCGCCAGGCTTGAATTGGTGTTGGGACGTTACACCTCCATCGATGAGGTGATCGAGAGGATAGATAGGGTCACACCAGAGTCTGTGATGAAACTGGCCCAGACGTGTCTAGGGTCGAAGTGGGCCACCTTGATAATGGGCAAGGTCCCATCAGGCTGTGAGGATGAGATCAGAAGAGAGTTTGAAAGATAGGCCTGGGAAAGTTGTGGTGGAGATAGAGCGACTGCCCCATGGAGAGGGCCTTCCATATCCGGCGTACATGAGTGAGCATGCCGTAGGCATGGACGTTTGTGCTGCCATTGAAGGAGAGATCGAGGTCGGCCCAGGAGATATCGTGCTCTGCCCCACCGGGTTCAAGGTGGCCATCCCAGAGGCATTTGAGTTACAGATAAGGCCAAGGAGTGGCCTTGCCATAAGGCATGGTCTTACAGTGGTAAATGCCCCAGGTACCATAGATCCAGACTATAGGGGAGAGGTCAAGATTGGGCTCATAAACTTAGGGCGCCACCCAGTGACCATAAGGCGCGGCGATAGGGTGGCCCAGATGGTGTTACAGCCGAGGTTTGTCATAGAGTGGAAGGAGGTAGAGGGCCTCTCTTCAACGAGCCGTGGAGATGGCGGTTTCGGTCACACGGGCACCTGATTTCAGACCATGAATGGCCCGTCCAACAAGGTAGTCATAGACCTAGGCGCCCTCAGACACAACTACACCCTTATCCGAAGGTCACTAATAGATCCAGATACAAAGATAATAGCCATTGTAAAGTCAGATGCCTATGGCCATGGCATGGTGGAGGTGGCCAAGGCCCTTGAGTCACAGCCTGCACTCTGGGGCTTCGGTGTCGCAGAGGTGTGGGAGGCAGACAGGTTGAGGGAGCATGGCATCCATGGAAAGATCCTCCTCATCTCTGGTGTGGCCACAGAAAAAGAGTGTGAGAGGGCCATCTCTAAGGGGTATGTCATTGGGATAACATCCAGGGAAGATGCGCTACTGGTCTCGCGTGTGGCCCAGAGACTCGGGAAAGATGCCCATTGCCACCTTAAGGTGGATAGTGGCATGACGCGGTTTGGCCTCGCCAAACAGGAGGTCCTCAGTTTGGTACAAGCGAGGAGGGAGGTGCTTTCGGGTGTAAACTTGGAGGGGCTCTATTCACACCTTGCATGTGCAGATGAGCCAGATTCTCCTTTCAATAGGGAACAGATCCAGGACTTTCACATGATATTGGATGGGGTCAAGGCCTTGGGTTGGATGCCGCACGTGGTTCACCTTTTAAATTCTTCTGGCATCTTTAATTTCCCCCAGGAACAATTGGATGCAGTAAGGCCTGGCATTGCCCTCTATGGGGCAATGGATGGTGGCAGGGAAACTGGGTCACTCAGACAGGTCATGAGGGTAGTTACGAAGGTTCGCATTATCCGATGCGTCCCAAGGGGGGCCTTTGTCGGTTATGGCTCGACGTTTAGGCTGGAGCGAGACTCTCGCCTTGCCATAATCCCTATGGGTTACGACGACGGCCTCATGAGATCCCTTTCCAACAGGGGGAGCGTGCTCGTCAGGGGAAGGCGGGTGCCCATTGTTGGGAGGATCTCCATGAGGAGCACTGTGATCGATGTGACAGAGTGCCCAGGGGTGGATGTGGGAGATGAGGTTGTGATAATAGGTACCCAGGGCGATGAGACCATGAGTGCAGTTGAACTGGCGGCATCTGCGGGTACAATTAGCTATGAGCTGCTCTGCCTCCTTGGTACTAGGAATCCGCGCATCTTTGTAGATGCGGAGGTGGACGAATTTAGTCCTTAGGGTCTTATAGAAAAGAGGCATGAAGAGATGTTTGGAATAGGTTTTCCTGAACTACTGGTCATACTGGCCATCGCCCTTATTGTCTTGGGGCCAGAACAACTGCCCCAGGTGGCGCGCAAGATAGCCGGTTTTGTAAATGAGCTTAGACGTGCTGCAGACGAGTTTAAGTCTGACTTCGACGTGGACGAGGTCACAGACCTAAAGCTCCTTGACAAGATGGACCTTTCGAAATTGGATCAGGCCTCAAGGCCGCCCGGTGGTGTGGGAGGTGAATGGAGGCCAGCCACAGGGGAGGGCAAGAAGAAAGAAGTGGTAGAGACGACACAGGCCGACGCAGCCTCTAAAGGCGTAGAGGAACAAGGGCCAAGGGAAGAAGGCGTTGAACACAGAGATACTGAAGAGCCTCGAATATCTTGATCTTGGACCCTTTAAGGGCCACCTAGAAGAGCTAAGGTCGCGCCTCTTAAGGACTATACTCTTTTTCTCAGGGGTATTTTTGATTGCATACTGGTTTTCAGAGTCCATCATGGGCCTACTCCTCATGCCACTTTCCACATCCTTCCTCAACCAGGGGCAGGGCCTGGTCTATACAGCGCTCACAGAGGGCTTTTTCGCCTACCTCAAAGTGGCCTTTTGGACAAGCCTCTTCTTTACTACCCCCTTTTTCGTCTATCAGGTCTGGGCCTTTGTTGCGCCAGGTCTATACGACCATGAAAAGGGTTTTCTGAGGCGTGTGCTCTTTTGGGGTGGTGGTCTCTTCTTTTCTGGTGCCCTATTTGGTTTCTTTGTACTCTTCCCTGCGATCCTCTCCTTTTCCCTGGGCATAGCTGCCCAGGGGCTCATTCCAATGCCAAGGATCGGGCGTTACGTGGCACTGGTGGTGAAGTTTTCATTCTTTACAGGGCTCATCTTTGAATTGCCTTTCACCATGGCCCTGGCCATTGAAAGCGGGATAGTCGAGCGAGAGGCCCTGATGAGGCGGAGAAAGTATCTGGTCATAGGCCTCTATGCCCTGTGCGCCTTTCTGATCCCCACAGACATCTTCTCCCAGGTCCTCCTCTTCCTCCCACTCTGGATGCTCTTTGAGGTTGGGCTTAGACTTTCAAGGTTTTTCAAGATAAAGAGGGCCACATGACCAGGTATTATCCAGCCTTTTTAAACATAGAGTCGAGGCGTGTGGTGGTGATCGGCGGTGGTAATGTAGCATACAGAAAGGTAAGGGCACTGCTCGAGGCTGGGGCCAAGATAACTGTGATAAGCCCAGAGCTCTCTAGCGATTTTATGGAGCTAGTGGCCACAGAGGCCATTCAATACGTGAAGGATACATTCAGGGAATCTCACATACGAGGGGCGTGGCTGGTGGTGGCAGCCACAGATGACCCTCTGGTCCAGGAACGGGTCTATGAGGCGTGCGAGAGGGAGAGGGTCTTTTGTAATGTGGTCGATGTGCCTGAGAGGTGTAGCTTTATCGTGCCATCCCTTGTCCGAAGGGGTGCGCTCAATATTGCCATCTCTACGAGTGGCCTTGGACCAGGACTTTCCAAGGCGCTTAGAAGGGAGCTTGAGGCCCTCTTTCCAGAGTCATACGCCCAGTTTGTGGAGTGTGTGGGGAGGCTAAGAAAGCTCGTCCTAGCCAAGTGTCAGGACCCAGGAGAGAAGAAGAGGCGGCTAAAAATCCTCTTTGACTTGGATGCTGCCAAATGGTTTATTGATGGGGATAGGGCGGCTATTGAAAGATGGGCCCAAGAGATTGGAGGCAGAGAGGCCCTTGAGATCGTGAGGGAGTATCATGGATAAATTTTTCTTCACCCTTGCCTTGTTGGTGTACTGTGTGAGCTTTGTGGGGTTCTTTATCCATATGCTCACTTTGAGAAAAGAGGCGAAACGATGGGCACTTGTGGTGCTCACGTTTGGATTCATCCTGCACGGGACCTCTATTGGAGCAAGGTGGATCGAGGCAGGCAGACCTCCTTTTGTGAGCTTTCACGAGGCGCTTTCTCTTGTGGCCTTTTTCCTGGCAGGCCTATATCTACTACTTGAGATCAAATACAGGTTAAAGACCATAGGTACATTCGTGACCCCGATCATATTGGTGACCATGGGGGCTGCTGCGGCACAACCTCAGAAGATCGTGCCACTGCCACCAGCGCTCCACTCTGTGTGGCTGCCAATCCACGCCACCATATGCTTTGTGGCATATGCAGTCTTCGCCCTGGCCTTTTGCATATCTGTAATGTACCTCATCCAGGAAAGACAGATAAAGCAAAAACGCCTGGGTGGACTTTTCAGGAGGCTTCCCTCCCTCGACGCCCTGGATGTGATGAACGAGAGGTGCATAAAGGTGGGGTTCCCACTCCTCACCATCGGAATTGTCACTGGCTCTATCTGGGCTGAGGAGGCATGGGGTAGATATTGGGGTTGGGACCCAAAGGAGACGTGGTCCCTTATCACATGGTTTCTTTATGCTGCCATATTGCATCAGCGTCTTACTGTAGGGTGGCGCGGAAAGAGGGCCGCCATAATGACCATCATAGGTTTCTGTGCCGTCCTTTTCACATTCCTGGGAGTGAACTTCTTGTTACATGGAGAACACAGTTATGCCACGGGGTTTTGATAAGAGAGACGCCATCGTACTCATAGGGGTGAATCACAAGACCGCGCCAGTAGAGGTGAGGGAACCCATGGCACTCAAAGGGCTGGATCAAGAGCCTCTGGAGCTATTTCGCTCTGTGGACCATGTGAGGGAGGTACTGTTTCTCTCTACGTGCAACCGGGTGGAGGTCCTGTTCACCAGTAGCTCCCCAGGTAAATCGCTTGCCGGACTAAAGGGGATCTGGGCAGAGAAGAGCGGGCTTCCCCTTGGAGTTCTCGAGGAGCACCTGTATGAATACAGGGATGAAGACGCCATAAGGCACCTATTCATGGTGGCCTCCAGCCTCGATTCCATGGTAGTGGGAGAACCGCAGATCCTGGGCCAACTAAAAGACGCCTACAGGCATGCCTCTGAGCAAAAGACCACAGGTATGGTCTTAAACAGGCTACTCCACAAGGCCTTTTCTGTGGCAAAGCGTGTTCGAACAGAGACCAAGATCGGAAGCCAGGCAGTATCCATAAGCTATGCAGCAGTAGAGCTTGCGAGGAAGATCTTTGGAGAGCTGGGCGACAAGGTGGCAATGCTCATAGGGGCAGGAGAGATGGCAGAATTGGCAGCCCAACACCTTAGGGCTGGAGGGATAAAGAGGCTCATTATTGCCAATAGGACCCTCGAGCGCGCTGTAGAGCTCTCCCATGAGCTTGGGGGAGAGGCCATAGGACTCGATGAGATAGAAGACGCCATGATAGAGGCGGACATCGTCATTAGCTCAACTGGCGCCCCAGGACTGGTGCTCACAAAAGAGCAGGTGAAACGCACCATGAGGCCAAGGCGTCACAGGCTTCTTTTTCTCATAGACATTGCGGTCCCACGGGACATTGACCCAGGTGTAAACGACATAGAAAACGTATATCTCTACGACATAGACGATCTTAAGGGGGTTGTAGAAGAAAACAAGGAGCAGAGGGCAAAGGAGGCCAAGAAGGCAGAGAGGATGGTAGAGGCAGAGGTGCTCAAATTCCTCTCTTGGATGAAGACGCTAGACATCCTGCCAGTAATACAGGGTATTCAGGCAAAGGCAGAGGCCATAAGGAAGCGCGAGCTCGAACGCAGCAGAAAAAGACTGGGGGGCCTCACCAAGGAACAGGAAGAGGCGATCGATGTCTTGACGAATTCCATAGTCCAAAAGATCATCCACGACCCCATAATCGTATTGAGAAAGAATGCCTCTAACGAAGAGGCAACAGAGGTACTCCTGGACGCAGCCACAACCCTCTTTAACCTAGACTCGGATCTATGATCCTCCACCAGGCCATTTTTCTGTTGAAACATTCGGCCTTGTCACGCAGCGGCTAGTGCCCCTGGCTTGGTTAGAAATGAGTTAGCCCAAATTAAAGATGAATTCGTTTGACAATTTTTTTATTTGCCCTAAAATCTAGACAGACTAGACGAAATAAAGGAGGACTCTTCTTTTGAATGATCAAACTTGGCAACTACAAGAAGCAAAAAATAAATTTAGCCAACTAGTAGAAAAGGCAAGAAAATTTGGCCCTCAGATCGTTACTAGACACGGGAAAGAGGCCGTTGTTGTTTTATCTTTTGAGGATTACAAAAAAATGATTCGCCCCAAAGACAATTTAGTTGAATTTTTGAGAAAATCTCCTTTGTCTCAATCTGAAATAGATTTTTCCGCTTTACGTCAAAAGGATAAGCCGCGCGATATAATATTATGAAATATCTTATCGATACTTGTGTAATCGGCGAGGTTGTCAAGCCTAAACCGAGTGTTAAGGTTCTAAGTTGGTTAAAAAAACAAGAAGAAAGTCAACTATATATAAGCGTTCTTACGCTAGGTGAAATATCTAAAGGAATCGAAAAAATAAAAGATGGAAAAAGAAAAAAGGAACTGCATCTTTGGTTAACAGACGATCTTAGAGAACGCTTTAGCGGCAGAATTTTACCTGTAAATGAACAAGTTGCTATGACATGGGGGCAGATCCAGGGCAAGGCTGAACTTCGAGGCAAATCAATGCCAGCAATTGATGGACTTATTGCAGCTACAGCACTGGTTTTTGATATGATCGTAGTTACTCGAAATACCTCTGATATGGAAGAAAGTGGCGTGGTATTGCTAGATCCATGGAATATTAAATAAAGGGCTAACAAACGGGTGCACTTGTCCGCCATTACGATGCGGCCTTTGGCCTTGACCCATAGCGGCTAGTGCCCCTGGACGTGGCCCATGGCAGATAGCATTATCCTCGCAACTCTAGAATGGCGAAGTCGAAAGCGGTCTTACACCTTTCAAGCGATTAATCTACGTTTTAGAGATTATCATCTTTAAGGGGTTCAATATCCAGTATGTCCTCCAACACCTAAAAAAAACTCTCTTTTAAAATTTGGCCAGCTTTTTTTTAGGTACAGATAAGTGTCACATCCTTGACCTGGGTCAAGGATGGCCTATCATCAAAGTAGTATTATTTGGCATATAATAAAAAAAACGGACACAGGAGGAGAGAAGATCATGTTTTGTTTTCAATGTGAACAGACTGCCAAGGGAAAGGGCTGTGAGGTCATTGGTGTATGTGGTAAGGACGAGACCACTGCCGATCTCCAGGACCTTCTGGTATATGCCCTAAAGGGGCTTAGCCAGGTATCGTTAAAGGCCCGTGAGAAGGGGATTACAGACAGGGATACCGAGCGTTTCATGCTTGCTGCCCTCTTTTCCACACTCACCAATGTGAATTTTGACCCAGACCGACTCCTAGGGCTCATTAAGGAGACCTTGAATAGGCGAGACGAGCTTCGCCAAAAGATAGGGGAGGAGTTCACATCTGATGCCGCCACATTTGAACTCCCTGCTACCATGGACGAGATCATAGAAAAGGCAAAGAAGGTGGGTGTCAAGTCAGATCCCACCATCGATCCAGACATCCTGTCCCTTAGAGAGACCCTGATTTATGGGTTGAAAGGTGTCGCCGCCTATGCACACCATGCGAGCGAGCTTGGCAAAGAGGACGACTACGTATTTGAGTTCGTTGAACGGGGCCTTGCCGCCACTGTAAACGCCATGGAAAAAGGCCTTGAGGAGTGGGTCGATCTAGTCCTCGAGTGTGGAAAGGCAAATTTCAAGGCCATGGAACTCCTGGATGCCGCCAACACCGGTACCTATGGCCACCCTGTACCCACAGAGGTGCCCCTGGGCCACAAGAAGGGCAAGGCCATCCTGGTGTCTGGTCATGACCTGCAGCACCTCGACGCCATCTTGAAGCAGAGTGAGGGCAAGGGGATCTATGTATATACCCACGGCGAGATGCTCCCATGCCACGGCTACCCAGAGCTCAAGAAGTATCCGCACTTCTATGGTCACTATGGGACGGCCTGGCAGAATCAACAAAAGGAGTTCCCGGCATTCCCTGGCCCAATTGTAATGACCACCAACTGCATACAGAAGCCTGGTGATACTTATATGGATCACATCTTTACCTCTGGAGTGGTGGCGTGGCCAGGGGTAAAGCACATAGAGGGCCTCGATTTTACCCCTGTGATCGAGAAGGCGCTTGAGATGCCGGGGTTCCAGGAAGATGAAGACAAGGGAAGTGTGATGGTAGGGTTTGCCAGAAATGCCATACTTGGCGTAGCAGACAAGGTGATCGAGGCAGTGAAGTCTGGCGCCATTAAGCACTTCTTCCTCGTGGCTGGTTGCGACGGCGCAAAGCCAGGGAGGAACTACTATACAAAATTCGTGGAGTTGGTGCCCAAGGACTGTGTAGTCCTCACACTGGCCTGTGGAAAATTCAGGTTCTTTGACAAGAAGCTCGGAGACATTGGTGGGATTCCAAGGCTCCTCGATGTGGGCCAGTGTAATGATGCCTACTCTGCCATCGAGATAGCAGTGGCACTGTCAAAGGCATTTGGGTGCGATGTGAACGAGTTGCCACTCTCCATGGTGCTTTCCTGGTACGAACAAAAGGCAGTGGCCATACTCCTTACCTTGCTCTATCTTGGCATAAAGAATATGAGGCTTGGCCCAAGTCTCCCTGCATTTCTCTCTGAAAACGTCCTCAACTTCCTGGTGGAAAAGTACAATATTAAGCCCATTGGTACACCAGAAGAGGACCTGAAGGAGATTTTGGGTGCATAGCCAGTTAGCGCAGTAAAAAGAGGAGATCTCGGTATTGGACCAGGGGGACTCAAGGGAGCTAGCCCCCTGGTCCACTCAACTATTTTTGGAGGATCGACCGGAAGTGAAGTGTCCTGGACAGGATACCAGATATTGGAATGGAGAGGCCATTTTCGAGGCCAAGTGTCCGAACTGCGGGGCTGACATAGAGTTCTTTAAGGATGATTCCAAGAGACGCTGCCCAAGCTGTGGAAAAGAAGTGCCAAATCCGAGGATGGACTTTGGCTGTGCAGCCTACTGTCCCTATGCAGAGCAGTGTCTAGGCCAGATCCCTGAAGGGCTCAAAGACAAGAAGGACGAACTCTTTCGAGAGAGGCTTGCCCAGTGGGTCAAACGGGTATGCGGTACAGACTTTAAGCTCGTAAAGGAGATATCCACCTTGGTGGCAGAGCTAGAACCCTTTGCCAAGGAAAAGGGACTCGATCTTTCCATAGTAATCCCATTTGCCCATCTCTACCCTATTCCAGAGCAAAAGTATCAA
>WGBU01000022.1 GCA_015494155.1 Deltaproteobacteria bacterium
CAGTTAGTTAAATGCTCTGCCGCCTCTTGGGTTCTGAGTAATTGTTTCATGAGACACTCCTTCCCAATGTAGTTTTCAATAGGCTAACAATTTGATGGGCTGGCGTCATTGACGCTCAAATTGGTATAACCCTATTGGTTAAAAGTTAGGTGGATAATTGATGGAGAATTAAGCAAGCAGAGGTATTGCGGAATAAAAGGGCAAGACGGCTAAAGACTGCTTCAAGGGGTGTGAGAGGGGGATGATTGGGACAGGGCTTTAAGCTGTTTCAGGATTTCTTGGACTTTAGGCCAAACTCGAAGGTCACATGCGTAACCAATAACCAGATCCTCAATGGGTCCCCTTTTGCAAATTGGATGGCCCAACACAAACTTTCTATAAACGGCGTTTTCATCGGGGCCTTTTTCATCTGCATCGGGGTAAATTTCTTCGAAAGGAACACCCCAGAAAGCCCTCATCAAGACAGATGCCAAGTGGATGATTTCATCAGAACTCAACTCATGTGATTCTGTCTTCGGTCCACTGGGCCACACCCCCACTTTGTCAAAGGGTTCTTTTTTCTGCGTACTAAGGCCAAAGTCCTTCTCGTATGCCTCAGTCATGTAGGACGGCCATCTCCTGTTCTTCGCTTTCAGCCAAGCCCACAAGTGCCGTGCTGAGGTGATAAGCTCTTGTCGCTTCTCCCATTCCTCAAAGGGCAGACGTCTTTTACCCACAAAGGGATGGTCTGGGTTTGTGGTATTTACACGGCGTGAAAAGTGGTAAAGGTCCCAACAAAACCTTAATGGGTCTTCCTTGTAGAGTACTTGAAGCCTTTTGCAGATTTGCTTTTTGCGACTTTTGTTTTTCTCTTGTATGAGCGGTTCTATTGACTCCCAGGGAAGTCGCTTTTCATCGCTAAGGGCCTTCACTAGACCCCGCTCAAGCTTGATCCACTCACCCCTTGTAGCTGAAAGGCACATATAAACATCATCCCAGTAACCAGTGGCAGAAATCTTCTTTGTTTTGGGGTTATATGTGATCTCGACAGGGACTTCGGCTCTTTTTATGAGAGAGATACCGCCGATGTCTTCAAAAAAGGCGATGTCTTCCTTACCGTCTTCCTTATCGTCTTCCTCATCCCAAGATGAGGGGTATTGGTGTTGACTTTTCAGATCAATGAGCTTATGTTTCATTCATACTCCACTGGCTCGAAACCCAAGGCAATGCACGCCAAGGCAAGGTTACGGTTTCGGGCCTTTTTTTATTAGTCTAGTAGCTGTTCAACACTTATTCCCATGGCGTCTGCCAGTTTCTTGAGGGTCGTTTTCCTAGGGGTTGTTTTGCCCGCCTCTATTCTTGCAATCGAGGCCTGCTTCATGCCTGCCTTTTTCGCCAATTCTTGCTGAGTGAGCCCCAGGTATTCACGCCATGCCTTAACGAGGGTGTCTCCCCTAACGTTTGCCTTCACTACCTCATGGGGAAACCATACATCGCTTTCGTCTTCGTCCTCTAGGTCAATATGTTCGTTCATTTCTTTTCTTGATTTCCATCCTATGCTATTGCTTGTAATTTCATCTTGTCTATTAAGTCCTTGACACTTTCCATCACCAAAAGCCTCATGGAGGCGTAGAGGATTTCTATACCCAATACACGCCCATCTTTTGTAAAATCAACAATGATACCAGGCTCCACCTCCTCCGTTTCCGAGGCTTTTTCGTTCAAAAACTGCAAGTATAAGGCATCCACTTTCTTGTCATAGTCCAGCTTCATGCCTTTTCCTCCTCTGGCAAATTAAGGGGATGCCTTTCTAAGCTTAAGGGTGACAACTTTACCCGTGGAACTGCTGTCCACATTCTCGGAAATTAGCCTTGCCGCCTCCTCAGCGGCCTTCTTTTTGGCCTCTGGCAGAAACTTGGCATAACGCCTCGTAACCTTGGTGTCCTTGTGGGTCAAAAGCTCTCCTATCATGTCCAGGGTGAAATTGCCAGAGGAGGCCAGGGTCACTGCAAAGTGATGGCGCAATCCATGAAATGGCCTGAAAGACTTGGGGAGTCCTGCGGCCTCCTTTATCCGCTCGACAGCACTGCAATCAACCCTTTGTCCTCCACCTCTCCCAGGAAACACAAATTGTGTCTCTGGATACCGCTCTTTTACCCAGGTTATTTGGCCCTTTAAGAGCTCACGCACAGGTCCGCTCATAGGGAGATGCTCGGTCCTTCCCCCCTTGGGGTCCACCAAGGTGATGAGGCCCAGGGTGAAGTCCACGTCTTCGATCTTAAGCTTAAATATCTCGCCTCGCCTCATTCCTGTTAACATGGCAAGTTTAACCATGCGTGCCACATCTTGACTGGGCCAGGAGTCTAGGACCTCAACCAGTCGCCTGGCCTCATCCTCGGTAAGATACTCTGTTACCTCGTTATCTTTTTTTGGAAGCTCAATCGTGAACTTAAGGGAAGAACAAAGGCCATGTTTAACCCCAAAATTTATGATGCGCCTTAAGAGTTCAAGGGCATTGGCAATGGTGGCAGGTTTTTTGTCTGCCATGGCCTTCTTTATGCGCTCGATGTCGAAAGGGGAAAGTTCAGAGACCCTCTTTGTTCCCACTAGTGGCTTTAGGTGTTTGTCCCACCTGTTTAGATCAGTCCTTCTCCCCTTTATGCTTTGTCCCCTGTTGGACGAGAAATAGGCCTTCTTTATCTCTTCAAGGGTGCGATTGGTCTTTCGTTTTTCTGCCCGTAGCTCCCTGGAAGTTTTCACTTCTTCGCCGTGCCTTAAGGCCCTTAAACGTTCGGCCCTGATCTCGGTGGCAATTTGAGGTGTGTATCCTTCGGATTCCCAACCGATCTTCTCCCACCTCTTTTTTCCATCCACCTTGTAGCTTATGACAAAGCAACGATCAGGATGGCCGTGGAGTCTGGGCCTTGTCTTTGACTCGTAGTAGTAAACTCCAGTGTAGTAACCGCCGCCCTTCTTTTTTGCCCGTTCATATTTTGTGGCCATTGGGTTCCTCCAAATCGTAAACCCGACGTTCAATTTTTCCTACCCTATTCCTACCCTTTTCATGGAATAAGACGGTATTTGGATAGGTTTTATAGGAAAAATTAAATCATAAAGGAATCAAAAAATCAAGTGAAATTAGGGGGATTTAGAGGCTATAAAACTTGATAAAAATTCATAGGAAAACTGAAGCCTATGGGCTCATAACCCGAAGGTCGCAGGTTCAAATCCTGCCCCCGCTACCAAGGAAATCAAGGGGTTACAGCTTAAAGGTTGTAACCCCTTTTTTATTGGGGAGTATAAATGGACGCAATGCTTATAGATGAGTAAAGCTGCGCCTTTAAAGACGCTATGAAGCCCACTGGGCTAAAAAGATTGGCATTTACAGTCTTTGATCGTCCAATAACGTTTTGTCTTCCACTAATTTATCTAGGAGGGATTTCATTTACCCTCCAATCCTCATCTATCCACAAACCTATGATCTCTATGTCTGGATAGTATTGTCTAATAAAGTGGATAGCCTTTTCAATATGTATAAACTGTAGCTCTCGTGGGGCAGGATTTCCAGCACAGTCATGGTGGCCTACAATTGCTACCGCCTTAGAATTGTGTCTTTCTACTGAGATTTTGAGTCTTGTTAGGATGGAATCGATTATGTGGGCATCAGAGTGTTCTGCCAGAATGAGATTTGGCCCAGGCTCCGTGATGGTGTCCACATGGTCAACGTTGAAACGTTTCTTCAGGTATTTGATTACAGGCTCCTGAACCCTTCCATCCATGCAGTTTATAACAGTACAAAAACTCAAGCTCCCCCTCCTCAGACCACAACATTGGGAACATCTAATTCTCCACGTCGAAAGGCGGCCAGAAAGGCCTCCACCACCTTTGGGTCAAACTCTTTTCCAGCCCCCTTTTCAATGAATTCCTTTGCCTCAAAGGGTGGGAGCCCTTTCTTATAAGGGCGATCACTGACAAGGGCATCATAGACATCTGCAACTGCTACAATCCGCGCACCGAGGACGATATCACGCCCTTTGAGGCCCATGTACCCTGATCCATCCCATCTTTCATGATGCGCCAGGATGATGGGCAAGATCCTATTTAGTGGGCCCCTTACAGGTTCTAAGAGGAGTTCACCCTTTGGGACGTGTCGCTTCATGTGATTGAACTCCTCTTTTGTTAGCTTTGCCGCCTTGTACAAGATGTCCCTACTGATCTCCAACTTACCTATATCGTGTAAAAGGGCTGCTGCCCTAATATCCTCTATGAAATCTTGGGGCAATCCCATATATGAGGCGATCTTTGTGGCATAAATAGAAACCCTGTAGCAATGGTTTTCTGTATATTGGTCCTTGGCAATAAAATGCCTCAAAATCATGATGATGCCATAATAGGTCTCACGCAATTCTTCTGTCTTTTGCTGGTGTCTTTCATAGAGAGAGCCCATGGCATAGGCAGTGAGGAGCAGGGTGGAGCCCCAGGCCATTACATGATACCAGGTGTTGTACCCCAGACTGAGCTGGGTAGTGCCTGAAAAAATAGTTGGTTTGAAATAGGTCATGCACCCCACAATGATCAGGGTCAGTAGTGCAGTCATCACAGCATGTCTTCTACCATAATAATAGGCAGACATGATTGTTGGGAATGTATAGAAGCCTAGGATCATATATTGTGAGGTCACAACATAGTTCATGATACCTGCAATGGAGACCATAGTGAGAATGATCCAAAGCTCCTTGTTAACTGCTGCAATTTGTTCGATTATTCGTCGAAACAGCGTGGTATCACTTATAGCGGGGACGATACCATCTACTCTTTTAGAAAAGATCTCTTCCATTTCTCTATTGGAAAAAATCTTTGCTTCCTCCATCCAGGTGTCCCTCCATCAAGAAAATATTTTAAATATTTTATCGTCAAAATGGGGCAGAAGATTAATCAAAAAATTTCAGATACAACTATGGCAACCACCATTGACATGTGCTAAATTAAAGGCTCCTTGACACCAGTTAAGTATTATTCTAGTGTTGATGAACGTAAAAAAGAAAGGTTAAGTATTTAATTTAAAAGATTTGTAAGGAGTGAGAGATGGCAGGAGATAAGGTTATCCATGTAACAGATGGTGATTTCGAGGCCCAGGTCATCAAGTCTGACATCCCTGTGCTGGTAGACTTCTGGGCAGCTTGGTGCGGGCCATGCCGTGCCATTGCCCCTGTGATAGAGGAGTTGGCAGAAGACTACGATGGACGGGTCAAGATTGCCAAGATGAATGTGGATGAGAATCCCGTGACCCCAGGAAAGTTCGGAATTAGGGCCATCCCTACCTTGATCTTATTTAAGAACGGTCAGGTTGTAGACCAGATCACAGGTGCTGTGGGGAAGGCGATGATAGAGGCATCCTTGAGTAAAGTCCTCTAAGTTTCCATGGGAACAAGGGAGTTCCATGAATGCGTCATAATTGGGGCAGGGCCCGCAGGTTTGGGTGCTGCCCTTTATGCATCAAGGGCTGGCATTGAGGCGTGTGTCTTAGAGAAATTAAGCCCTGGCGGCCAGGTACTGACCACAGACTGGGTGGATAATTACCTGGGATTTGAACAAGGAGTAGCTGGCTACGAGCTGATCGAACATATGAAGGCCCATGCAGACAGATTCGGTGCCCGTTTTCTATCTAAAGAGGTCTCGACAATTAGGGGTGACCTAAACCAGGGTTTTGACCTCCATTTGGCTACGAACGAGATCATAAACACTAGAGCAGTCATTGTAGCTACTGGGGCGCGGCCAAAGCAGCTCAACTGCCCTGGCGAGCAAGAGCTAACTGGGAAAGGAGTCAGTTACTGTGCCACCTGTGATGGTCCATTCTTTAAAGATATGGATATAGCAGTGGTGGGAGGAGGTGACAGTGCTTGCCAAGAGGCGCTTTTCCTCACTAAGTTTGCCAAGAGGATCTTTCTGGTCCACAGGCGGCGAGAGCTTAGGGCAGTTAAGACCCTCCAAGACAAAGTGCTTAAACACCCAAAGATCGAGCCCATATGGGACAGTGTAGTGGAGTCCATAGGGGGAGAGAACGAAGTCGAGTACTGTATGCTCAGGAATGTGCATACTGGTGAGGTGCGGGAGTTGAAGGTAAAGGGTGTCTTTATCTTTATTGGGATACATCCCAATACAGAACTGGTACGTGGATTAGTAGACCTGGATGATCAGGGCTTTATCGTTACTAACGAATGGATGGAGACAAATGTGCCAGGTATCTTTGCCGCAGGAGACTGCCGTTCAAAACCCCTCCGTCAGATAATTACCGCAGTCTCGGATGGTGCTACTGCTGCATACGGTGTAAAGCATAGATTGTTGTAACACTGCATGAAGGCACTCCATCGCTCACATCTATTCCCATTATTCGTCAACCTCTTGTTTATTGTGTCACTACTGGCTGGGTGTGCCACAGTAAAAAAGATCTGGCCATTTTCCGGCAAGGGAAATGGCCAACAGGTTATCCAGCAGGAGAAGACAGAGGAAAAGCTTAAGAGTGAGGCACTAACCTATTTTCGGCGAGGAAGGTTTCTCCTGGCAGAGGAACTATTTCAAAAGATAAAGGATCGTTATCCATTTAGTCCCTATGCCACAATTGCAGAACTTAGGCAGGCAGACTGTAAATTTTTTGAGGGGGCATATGAAGAGGCCATCCCTCTTTACGAAGAGTTTGAAAAGCTCCATCCAACCAATCCCAATGTACCCTATGCCCTCTTCCAACTAGGAACCTGTTATTACCGGCTCATGGCCTCTCCAGATAGGGATCAGACCTTTACCCATAAGGCAATAGAGACCTACATGAGGCTCATAAGACGCTATCCAGACTCGCCATACTCCTTCGAGGCCTCACGGCGGATTCGCTTTGCCATAAATCGACTGGCACAGCATGAGATGGTGGTGGCCAAGTGGTACATGCGGGTGGGAGAGCTAAAGCAGGCAAGGTTAAGGCTCAATCTCATCCTAGACCACTATCCAAACACACCAACCGCACAGGAGGCGAGTCAGATGCTGGCCCGTCTGGGAAGAAAGGGCGACGAAAGTGTTTCGTCCAGCAGCCGAGGTCATACTGTGGGAGAAGAGAGGCCGTTTTGGAAGCGTCTTTGGCCCTTTTAGTCTCTCTGTATCTGGACGAAGTCCCTTGAAGAGATCATCCATTAAGGATAAAGATGGCACCTCACCTCTCTGAGATCACTCCCATTCACTCCAGTGAGGGGTGGTAATATCTCCTTACAGACCTTCATCTCTTTTGGGCACCTGGGCCTAAAAGGACAACCAGGACCCAGTTGGTCCATGGCGGGGACATTCCCTGGTATTGGATCGAGGCGCCTCCTCCCCTTATCTTTCCATTTATAGACATCCTGTTGTGGTATGGACCTCAAAAGACCTTGTGTATAGGGGTGGAGAGGGTCTTTAAAGAGATCATTCACAGGAGAGTTCTCTACGATATAACCTGCATACATAATTATCACCCTTTCTGCCACAGACCAGACTATGCCAAGATCATGGGTGACGAGTATGAGGGCCATTCCAATCTCTTCCCTCAGTCTCTCTAATAGCTCCATGATCTGTGCCTGGACTGTGACATCCAGGGCAGTGGTGGGCTCGTCTGCTATGAGGAGTGTTGGATTACAGGAGATCGCCATGGCTATCATGGCACGCTGTCGCATCCCCCCTGATAGCTCGTGGGGGTAGCTGTGGATACGATACTCGGCCTCTGGAATACCTACCTGCTCAAGTAGCTCCACCGCCCTCATCAAGGACTCTTTTTTGCCCATATCTAAGTGTAAGGACAATGCCTCTTCTATCTGATCTCCGATGGTAAAGACCGGGTTTAGGGCAGTCATTGGCTCTTGAAATATCATGGCCATCTGTTTTCCGCGAAGCCCCCTGAGCTCTGCTTCAGATAGCCCCAATATGTCCCTGCCCTTAAATAATATCTGCCCGCCGCTCACTTCAAAGCTCCGTTCATCATAGAGCTTCATTATCGAGCGGGCAGTGAGGGTCTTCCCACAGCCAGATTCCCCCACTATGGCCATGGACTCACCAGGTCTTAGAGAAAAAGAAAGCCCCTTTAAAAGGGGCAATGGGGTCTTTTTACGTTTTAGGGTGAGGGAAAAGTCCCTAAGTTCTAAGAGATTATCAGGCCCATTAAGCACTTTTCTTTACTAAAAAAGTGGAAGGATCCAAGATCACATTTAACTGTGAATCGTGTGGCCCTTCATAGCCTAGCCTGTTGTGTGCATCCTTCAAGATCTGGACCTCCACCTCATTTCTCGAGGGTGTGAGTTCAAAGATGACGTCAAAAAGGTCCTCTACCTGTGCCACGGATTCCGTGAGACCCGTGGGGGTTCGGGGCTCATCCCTGTGAGACCTCACTGAAAACCAGCATGGGAATCCCATTTCCCTTGCCATGAGTTTTATCTCGCTCAAGACCTCTCGCACAGTCTCGTCGAATTTCAGGCCATCTACAAGACAGATCTGTGGGAAGAATATCCCCTGTTCCACAATGTCATTGAGCCGCTCTTCCAGGACCTCCACAGAGAAATCACCAGACTTGAAGGTCATTATGAACCTATGTGGGAGTATCTCTTCCCAGAGGGCATTGGTGTTTCTAAAGCTATATTCGTCTGTGATTGCATTGAAGACCTCTTCATACCAGAGACACACCTTTTTTACTGGTTGGTCAAGGGATATGTGGAGGACGTTCTTCCCATTCAATAGGCTGTCCATGGCGACCTGTACCAAAAAGGCGGTCTTTCCCACGCCGGCCCTTGCCACAACTGCACCAAGTTCTCCATCCTCAAGTATCTTGGCCCCTGGGCTTGCAAGTAACCTCAGGGGATTTCTGTTCATTAGATCTTGTTTCAACATGACTATTGACCTCTCAATTAAGTAGATGATGGTTGCCATAGAGTGATGAGGAATGCCTCAATTTTGTGAATCCAACTAGGCCGCCTTTTTCTTCTTCTCCTCCATGGCCTTCTTTATA
>WGBU01000023.1 GCA_015494155.1 Deltaproteobacteria bacterium
TCAAGTGCACAGAAGCTCTTGGCACTAGGCTTTAGCCCGAAGGACCTAGAGCACTTAAAAAATGGTGGGTCAAAGAACCTTGCGGCCTATGAGATTCGATCTCCAATCTCCGGGACCGTAATAGAGAAGTACATATCCCTGGGCGAGGCCGTTGATTCGTATGGAAGGCTTTATCAAGTGGCAGATCTTTCTACTGTCTGGGTGGATTTGGACGTCTACCAAAAGGACCTTGCCAAGATCAAAAAGGGGTTGACTGCCATGATCTTTGCAGCGGACGGACTCTTTTATGCCAAGGGTACCATTGGATACGTTGGCCCCATTCTCTCGGAGCAGACCAGGACAGCCATTGCAAGGATAGTCCTTGAAAATCGGGATGGCAATTGGCGGCCTGGTCTCTTTGTGACAGCACTTGTTGAGATAGGCCAAAAGAATGCACACATAAGGGTAAGAAAATCGGCCGTCCAGGAGATGGATGGTCGTAAGTGGGTCTTTGTTGAGACAGACAAGGGCTTTTCCCCCAGAGAGATAGTCATAGGGGATGCCGATTATGAGTATGTAGAGGTCCTATCCGGTCTTAGGCCAGGGGAACGGTATGTCTCTAAAGGGGCATCCATCCTGAAGTTTGAACTCCAAAAAGAGTCCTTTGGCTCAGATGAACATTAGAGAAAGGGGGACAAGCCATGATATACGCAATTGTCAAAAAGGCGGTAAAGGCCCCCTTGGTCATGATAGCCCTGGGGCTTTTAGTCATGGGGGCAGGTTATTATAGCTATAAGCTCCTCCCAGTCGATGCATTCCCCGATGTCTCTCCAAACCTTGTTCAGGTCTTTACAGAGACAGAGGGACTTGCCCCTGAGGAGATAGAAAAATATGTCACCTATCCCATCGAAGTCGCCATGAATGGTCTACCAGGTCTTGAGCGTGTGAGGTCTGTTTCCAATTTTGGGCTCTCAGTGGTGAGCATCTATTTCAAGGACGATGTGGACATATACTTTGCAAGACAACTGGTCAACCAGCGTCTTCAAGAGGCAAAAGAGCGTATCCCAGACGGTTTTGGAGAGCCAAAGATGGGGCCAATATCAACTGGGATGGGTATGATACTATTTTATTATCTGGACGATGAGACAGGTAAATATTCATTAGAAGAACTTAGGGCCATCCAGGACTGGCTCATAAAGTTTCAACTCCAGACCGTTCCTGGCGTCACAGAGGTCCTTGGGATCGGAGGATATGAAAAGCAGTACCATGTAGTGATCAATCCAGAGGCACTCCTCCGCTACGAGATCACAATTAACGAGGTCATAGACAAGATCAGGGCCAATAATCTGAATGTTGGTGCCCAATTCATTGAAAAGGGTGCAGAGGAGTTCATTGTCCGTTCCATAGGACTTGCCTCCAGTGCAGACGACCTCAAAAAGATCGTACTAAAGTCTGTTGACGGCACTCCTGTATTTCTAAAAGATGTAGCTGTTGTAAAGGTGGGAGGAGCAGTCAGGAGAGGCCTCCAGACGAGAAATGGAATAGGGGAGGTGGTAGCCGGCCAGGTTATAAAGCTCTTTGGAGAGAACTCCTCTACTGTTATCAAGAGGGTGGAAGAACGTCTTAAGGCCATCAATAAGATACTGCCCCCTGGCATAAAGATTGTCCCTTACTATGACCAAAAATCCCTAGTTGAGGCGTGTGTGAATACCATCACCAGTGCGCTTCTTCAGGGTATTGGGCTGGTGGTGCTCGTCCTCTTCATATTTATGGGTTCTATCAGACCGAGTCTTGTGGTCGCCCTCTCCATACCGTTTTCAGTCCTGTTTGCCTTTGTACTCATGAAATATTTTGGCCTTTCTGCCAACCTCATGTCTCTTGGAGGACTAGCCATTGCAATCGGTATGATGGTAGATGGGGCCATAGTTATGGTAGAGAATGTGGACAGGGTGTTCCACGAGGCCGGAGGTGATCAAAAATCAAAAAGGCGCCTTGTGGTAGAGGCATGTTCCGAGGTGGGAAAACCCATCCTATTTGCCATTACAATCATCATCATTGTTTTTGTACCACTCTTTACCTTACAAGGAGTTGAGGGGAAGACCTTCAGACCATTGGCCTATACGGTATCAATGGCCATGACAGGATCCCTGGTCTTTGCCCTCTTTTTAGCGCCAGTCCTTGCCTATCTGGTTATGAAGAGAAGGCCCAAACAAGGGGAGAAGCAAAACATATCCCAGGGTGCACAAGAGTTTTTACAACGGGTCTATCACCCCATAGTGGCCTTTTTCGTACACCATAGGATAGTAGCTGTGGCCACTTCACTGGTCATTTTGGCCCTTGGCGCCATTGCCCTTCCACAACTTGGGTCAGAATTTACCCCTGAACTCCAAGAGGGCTCTATAGTCCTACGTCTAACCATGGCACCATCGATCTCACTCAAAGAGAGCAAGAGGATCACCATGCTTGTTGAAAGGCGTGTCATGAAGGTCCCAGAGGTAAGAGAAGTGGTTAGTCGCATTGGAAGAGGGGAGGTTGGTGCCCATACAGACCCTGTGAATAGTGCAGAGATGTACATCCTTTTAAAACCCAAAAAGGAGTGGCGTCAGGCAAAGACACAGGAAGAAATCACCCAGGTCATCCGTAAAGAGATTGGTGAAGTACCGGGCCTCTTGATGAACTTCACACAGCCCATCGAGATGACCATCGACGAGTTACTAGAGGGTGTAAGGGCAGAGCTTGCCATAAAGCTCTTTGGCGAAGATATAGATGAACTCAAAAAGAGTGCCGATCGTATCGCCAAGGTCGTAAGGGCCGTAGATGGTGCAGCAGACGTACAGGTGGACCAGATAAGTGGTACTCCACAACTCCTCATCAAGATAGACCGAAAGGCGATTGCCAGGTATGGGATAAATGTCTCAGACATCCAGGAAGTAGTACGAGCAGCAGTTGGCGGTGAGACTGCTGGACAGATATTCGAGGGGATTCGGCGCTTCGATATCCTGGTACGCTATGCACCCCAATACAGGGACCACAAGGAGGCCATTGGAAATATACTCATTCCAGCCCCAGGTGGCTTGAATGTACCACTTTCACAACTAACTGAGATTAAAGAAATTATAGGTCCACGCCAGATTACTAGGGAAAACAGTCAACGATTCATCACAATACAGTGCAATGTAATAGGCCGTGATATAGGTTCATTTGTAAAAGAGGCACAGGCCGCCATTGACCGCGAGGTAAAACTGCCGCCTGGCTACATGGTAACCTGGGGTGGACAATTCCGCTTGCAACAGGAGGCCAACAAGCGGTTGGCCCTGGTTGTGCCAGTTACACTCCTCATTGTATTCATCCTGCTATTCAGTAGTTTCAATTCCGTTAAGAATTCTCTTCTCATCCTGCTCAACATACCACTTGCCCTTGTAGGAGGAATATTGGGGCTATGGCTTACAGGAGAGAACCTGTCTGTCCCCGCATCTGTAGGGTTTATTGCCCTTTTTGGAATTGCGCTTCAAAACGGGATGGTGCTCGTAACCTATATGAACCAGCTTGTAGGCTCTGGGATGGGCCTTGAGGAGGCATCTATTAAAGGTGCACTCATGAGGCTACGACCAGTACTCATGACTGCATGTACCACTGCCCTAGGACTCATACCGCTCTTGTTCTCACAGGGCACTGGAAGCGAGGTACAAAGGCCCCTAGCCATTGTGGTAACTGGTGGGCTCGTCACATCCACATTGCTGACACTACTCGTCATACCATCCCTTTACAGGTGGTTTGCAGGGGAAACAGACAATAATGGACTATAGAGATGGACTGATAATTATATGAGGAGTATTTTGATATTATGGAAAGCACCAAGATGGATGTCTGTGCCCAGACAGACATTGGACTAAAGCGCAAGAGAAACGAAGACAGCCTTCTCGTTGTAGATAATTTGGCAACCGATCCCAGACTAGGGAGCCTATTTGTTGTTGCAGATGGTATGGGTGGGCATCCTGCTGGAGATCTAGCTAGTCGTCTCGCGTGTGATGCACTAAAGGATGCATA
This sequence comes from Deltaproteobacteria bacterium, assembly GCA_015494155.1. Classification (GTDB taxonomy): domain Bacteria; phylum Desulfobacterota; class Dissulfuribacteria; order Dissulfuribacterales; family Dissulfuribacteraceae; genus WGBU01. The sequence continues at coordinate 4,027 of WGBU01000023.1, forward strand.
TTTTAGATCCATTTCACTAAAAGAACGGTTTGCACTCTTCTTAAGACCTGGACAGACCCTTTTAGCCAGGCTTGAATTGGCGGTTCGAGCTGCCCAGAAACGACTCTGCAAATATGAAATCACCCACAGGAAGTGCAAGGGATTTGGGACAACCCTCAGCGCACTGGTGATTGCCCACAAATGGGCGATCATTTGCCATGTTGGTGACAGCAGAATATACAGGCTAAGAGATGGAGAGCTTGTACAGTTGACAGTCGATGACACCCTGGTCCAGGAGATGGTGAGAGAAGGTGACATGGAGCTTGAAGAGGCCAAGACAAGTCCCTATAGGCATGTTCTCACACAGGCCCTAGGCGGAGGATTTGATCTGGTCCATACCAGGATAGAGCCCGTAAGACATGGCGACACCTATCTTCTCTCCACAGATGGACTGCACGATCTCGTCTCACATGAGCGGATCAAAGAATTACTCGGATCGAGCAAGGTCGCCTCTATTTGTCCCATGCTGATAGAGGCGGCCCTGGCCAGGGGTGGTAAAGATAATGTCACAGTTATAGTAGTAAGGATAAGGTAGAAAACAATGAGTATGCCAGGAGATACCTTAAATAGCAAACACACACTTCCCATTGGGACCACGCTCAATGGGAAATGGGTAATACTGGAATTCATAGCGAAAGGTGGCATGGGCGAAATATACCGTGCTCACCAGCTCAATCTCAAAAGGGATGTGGCCATAAAAGTGGTCTCAAAAGAGTGGTTAGAAGACATAAGTGAAGACCCTGAAGAGGTGGAGAATGCCCTAAAGCGATTTCGCCAAGAAGTTGAGACGATGGTACAGGTACGCCATCCCAATGTATTACAGATATACGATTATGAAAAGGCAGTAGTAGAGGTAGAGGGTAAAGAACGCGAGATCGAGTACATTGTCTTAGAATACATCCCGGGTAAGACCCTAAGAGGCACTATGCGTGAAGAGGGCTTTTATCCATCGGAAAAGGAGACGAGACAGTGGATCAACTCCTACTTTCTACCGCTCCTCGAAGGCGTTAGGGCAATACACGATATTGGGATCTTTCACAGGGATATAAAGCCTGAAAATGTACTCATGGATGGGGAGATCCCAAAGATTGCGGACTTTGGCCTTGCCCGCTCATGTAGATATGAATCCATGACCTGTTCGCTTGAGATCAAGGGTACCCCCAATTATATGGCACCTGAGCAGTTTATAGACTTTAAGCGAACAGACCAACGGACAGACATCTACGCCTTGGGTAAGATCCTTTATGAGGCAGTAGATGGACGGATACCACCCAACGCTATCCCTTTTAAACAGGCTTCACTTAGGTCGCCTGACACACAATTTTTTAAGGCCTTGGACCAGATAATCCAAAAGGCCACAGAGGAAGATATCGAAAAGAGGTATCAGTCAGTAGATGAGTTGAAATCTGCCATAACTGAGGCACTCGCCATCCCTGAAGAAATGGGCCTAACACTTGGTCCAAAAGAAAAGCGAGAACCAGATCATGTGGAGAGGGACTTTAAGCGGCAAAAGGTGCTGTTGTATAGCGTAATAGGGGTCTTGTTTGCCATAATCATATCTGCAGCCATTTCATTTTACTATCTCACCTATATGCACAATGGTCACCATATGGCACTTGATCAAAAGGACCTTTTTGAGGGTAGTTCAAATGAAACCCTTTCACTTCCAAGAGAGATAGAGGGAATTGATGGGGTGCCGCTCCACCTAGTACCCGGAGGCAGGATTCGTCTGCCAGCACAGTTCAACAATGGTGTTGAAAAGATAGTAGTTGTAAAACCATTCTATATGGACGAGACCCCAGTCACTAATCACCAGTACGTGAATTTCTTGAATAGTGTCCTGGATAAAATCAAGGTCTCAGATGGTGCCGTTAAACACGGGGATGAGATATGGCTCTACCTTGGGGAGGTCCTCGATGGCTACGAACCGATTGCCTTTGAAAATGGTAGGTTCACCATAAGGCACTCTGCACATTCTGCCTGCCCGGTAGTGCGTGTAACGGCATATGGGGCAATGGCATATGCCAAGTTCTATAAAAAAAGGCTCCCCACCAAGGCAGAGTGGTTTTTCGCAGCCCTCGGAGGTATGAAGACCCCTTTAAAGAAAGGGGCGCCCATTGTATTACCAGATCTCTACTACAAAAAGATCGAACTGCCGTTTCCAGTGCTCATGTTCAGAAAAAATGCCTATGGCCTACGCGGCCTCAACGAAAACATGGGCGAGTGGGTGGTAATTTCCAGGGATAAGAGTGATCTAAACGACAATACAGTAATCATTGGCGGGTTTGAAAAAAGCGCACTTTCAAAACACCTCTTGCCAAGACCTATACCAAGAAAACCATGGGAGGCCTTTGAGGAAGTGGGTTTCAGGTGTGTAATGGATATAAGAAATAGTAATGATCATGGAAACCAACTTGGAGAATCAAAAAAGTATGAGAGCAAAAGATATGGCACAGAGGAGGGTACTACGGCTCCTTCTGGCAATAAATTTTTCCATGTTCGTGATGGAGATAGTTATTGGCATTTTGAGTGATTCTACAGCACTTTTGGCCGATTCCCTGGACATGTTTGCAGACTCAACTGTCTATGCCATAAGCCTCTATGCAGTTGGTAAAAACATGGTCATAAAAAATAGGGCAGCAAGGCTAAGCGGCCTATTTCAGATAGTGTTGGGACTATCAGTCCTATTTGACATCATCAGAAGGCTAATCTGGGGCAGTAGCCCTGAGTCATTCAGCATGGTGGCTGTAGGGATTGCTGCCCTTTTTGCCAATACACTCTGCCTCTACCTCATAGCCAGCCACAGGAAGGGCGAGATACACATGCGGGCCAGTTGGATATTTTCTAAAAACGACGTGATTGCAAACCTTGGGGTAATACTGGGAGGAATACTCGTATATCTGCTTAGTTCGAGGATACCAGACCTTTTGATCGGGTCTTTAATATCTTTGCTGGTCATCCGGGGTGGTATTGAAATCGTGAAGGATTCACGGGAAGTAGCCTCTTAATCTATATCAATGGTAAGGGCAAAGCGTTCCTCTACATCCATGTGGATGTAGATTTTGAAACTTGCATTTGATCTCTGCGCTACTCTTCTCAAAGCATATTTTAAGATATTGTTCCAAGTACATGGTCGCACACTCTATGGCCTTCCACGAGTATGCCTTGCAGCAACTCGGGCCCGTGAGTTCATAAATAAGTTTTGATACGTCACTTGTCACACGCATGACCATTTTTTGTTCTTGATCCATGCCGCATCTTGCACCTAGAAGCCACGAGAAGCAGGCCCCCACTGCCACAGTTATGCCACACACACCGGTCAACCCACAGTAGCCTCCGACAGCCTGTCTCTCAATCCTATTAAATACTTCTTCCAGGGCCTGCTCTGGGTTATAAAGTCTGCCAACATTCTTAATAGCACCTAGTACTGCCGCTCCTACCATGAAGGCATGATGGCAACCAAGCATTGAGACAGGAAATTCTTCGATAATATGATTAAAAATATAAAAAGGGTCTTTAGAGAGCGTCTCTCGAAACACTTTTTTTGCAAAACTAACACATGATCTATTGTGGCATTCTTCACAAATAGCATGTCCTCTAGGACAATAAATGTTACTCTTAAATTCTCTACCACAGTAATGACATCTCAAGGCAACAGCCTCACTCTTATAAGTGAGGCCTGCGCCACAGATCATACAATTTGACGCATAGGTTGAGA
>WGBU01000024.1 GCA_015494155.1 Deltaproteobacteria bacterium
CTGCCCTCAAGACCCACATTCCCAAAAAGTCTAAGCTCGAAATCGACATGCCAGAATATCTCCCAAAGGTAGAGGGAGATCCTGCTCAAATAGTACAGGCAGTGACCAATATTTTGGTCAATGCAGCAGAGTCCTTAGAAAACGGCAAAGGAGTTGTATGCCTCAAGGCTTACACCACGCGCCTTACTCAGCGAGACCTGATGCATCCCCACTGCATTGCCTCAGACGAGGCCGCTCCTGGCTGGTACCTCTGTATTTCATGTTCAGATACAGGACACGGCATGGACGAAGAGACCTTGAAACGAATGTTTGAGCCTTTTTATTCTACGAAGTTTTTTGGAAGAGGTCTGGGGCTCACAGCAGTGCTAGGGATCATGAAGGCCCATCGGGGTGCTGTTTTTGTGGAATCAGAAAAAGACAAGGGAACCATTATAAAGTTGTACTTTCCAGTCTCCTCTGACTCCACTTGAAGGAGGTGTTGTCATGGAGGACAACAAGAGGGAAAAAAATAAAAAAGCCAGGTTATTGGTAGCAGAAGATGAATCATTTGTCTTGGAGACCTTAGTCAACTTCCTTGAATTAAACGGGTTTGACGTAATTGCAGCAAGGGATGGTGGTGAGGCACTCAAGAAATTTGAGGATGAAGGGGGCGATGTCGATCTCCTCTTTTTGGATGTGACCATGCCAGAATTAAATGGATTCGAGGTATACGAGTCGATTAAAAAGAGATTTGGACCAAGACCAGTCATATTTTCTAGTGGCTATAGCCTAGAACATACCTTTGCTAAGGCGCCTCACGACGCCCCAAAAAATTTCATCCAAAAGCCATTTCCACTGGACGAACTGCTTATGTTCATAAAAGAGCTCATCTTTGAGAAAGGCAAAGGGATGGCGCCACGGATTGGCTGATCTGACTGGGGCCGTTAATTGTAAAATGTATTTACCAGGCGGAAACTTATTTAATTTTTCCTTCCAGGTAGTGCCAATTGTCCATCTATTCTGGAATTATTAGCCCATTGCTCTATGAATACTCACGGGTATATTCTTCAGCCGAGGTCCAGGTTAAAGAAATGGAGATCATAATAAAAGTAGCAAGGGAAAATCCCACTTTTAAAGAAATTACTTGAACTCTTCCTCTTCTATTTTTTTTCTTTTATCTAAACTAATTTTAAAAAAACAAGCCAGCGGGTAAGGGCGTGTCATGGAAATAAAATATCTACAGTCTGGAGGTCTTATCACCAACTACTATTGTACTTGTAGTTGTCGTCATTGCCTTTATCGATGTGGGCCACACTGGCCCAAAAACTATATCAGTGCCACTGTTGCTGGCATTGCATTCGAGACTGCCATACGCCTGGGTTGTCCTTCTCTTCATATTGGGGGAGGGGAGCCATTTTTGAATTTCAGGGCCCTCGAAGAGGTACTAAATGTGGCTCGCTCTAAGGGGATCGAGGTAGAATATATCGAGACCAACGCATCCTGGTGCATCGATGAAGATAGGGTTAGAGAGCGACTAGAAAAATTACTCTCTCTTGGAGTCACTACCCTTCTCATCTCTATTAGCCCTTTTCACTTGGAACGCGTGCCATTGGTAAGGACGTACACACTCCTGAGGGCATGTAAGAATACTGGTATGGGGATATTTCCATGGTCACAGGAATTCTTAAACGACTTTTCTAGGCTCAATCCAAAGAGATGTTATACATTGGAGGAATTAGAAGAGATATTTGGACCCGGCTATATCAAAAATATTCCAAACAGATATTGGATTCATCCTGGAGGAAGGGCACTCGAGCTTTACTTTCAAGAAGGGTTTACCTTGGAACAGCTCTTGGAATTATTTCCATATGGTTGCGAGGAATTGACTAATACATCACACTTTCACATGGACCTCTATGGTAATTATGTACCTGGGCTCTGTTCAGGGCTTGCAATCTCTGTAGCTGACTTGGGCCACCAACTGCCACAAGGCAGATACCCCATTTTAAACCTCTTGTCTGAAAAGGGCATTAAGGGACTATTTGAGATGGCATGTTCAATGGGCTTCAAGGCCAAAAGGAGGTCTTATGGATCAAAGTGCCTATTGTGCCTTGAAATCCGCTCATTCTTAGTGGAGAAGAAGGGGGTCTTTCATGAACTTGCACCACTGGAATTCTATTACCAGTAAGGAATCGTGACAATCAGTTATCAGATCGCCCCAATCCATTGATCGGCAAGCAGGTCTATGATGGATTCATCTTAAGATAGAACACAAAACTTTTTACCGTCACTGCCTTAGAGTATCTAAAAAGGCATTGGCCTCATCAATAGAGCGTTCCATATCCTTAACCAACTTAGACACATCGGTCTCTACTTGGGTGAGTTCACTCTTCAACGAGGCAATGGCCATGGCATTTAAATTGTGTTTAAGGAACAGCACCTGATCCCTCAGTGTATTTAACACTGGATCGATCTTCGACTCTGCCCGCTTCATCGCAGTGATGAGTTGTTTATAGCGCCTCCTAGTCTGCTGTAGCTTCCTCGCGCTTGCACGCCTAAGCCTTTCACTATTGTATTGATCGAGTTCATCCTCCCATTCATCAAAAAGGGCCTCAGCCACATCCTCCACCCCCTCTATTCTGTCGTGCACATCTCTTGCCCGCTTCTCAAGGTGTGAAAGTTCTGAATTCAATTCGTTATATTTCTCCTCTAGGTCACCCCCTTGGAAATTGACTACTTTACTAAAACGCTCGAGGGCAGAAACGAACTCTTCTTTTGCCTCTTTCTGGCTATCCCTGGCCGCCTCTACCCTATCTACTAGTATGTCACGCTTATGTATTCCCAGGCTCTCCATTGTAGAGTAGTAGACATTACTACAACCAGCTAAGACAATTGAAATCAAAAGAAAGAATAATTGTGTCATTCCCATGTATATCTCCACATTTTAATTTTTTTATCTGTTATCATGTGATGATTCCTTAGACAATAATCCAGATTATACGCTTCAAATGCCTGGGGAAAATGATTTCTTTGAATTATTACAATAGTTAGCAGGCATTGATTCTCTTTTTGCCTTTATCAAAACTGAAGAATTATGGATAAAAGCTAGCCTACTCATGAAGCCACAGTGACCCTATTCTTTCCACTATATTTCGATTCATACATGGCCTTGTCCGCCCTACCTATCCATTCAGTGATTTGCTCTCCGCTTCTATACTCTGCCACACCAATGCTCACAGTAAGCCTCAATACACCTTCTATCTCTAGTTTCTCTATGCCCTTTCTGACCTTTTCAGCCACCTTTATGGCATCTTCTCTTTTAGTATTTGGCAATAGCACTATAAACTCTTCACCACCATAACGCACAATAACATCCGTCCGCCGCAATGTGGACTTAAGAAATTCCACTAGAGCCTGTAAGACCCTATCTCCCATTTTGTGGCCAAAGGTGTCATTTATTGCTTTAAAATCATCTATATCAAAAAAGATTATGGTGTTTCTCGCCCCGGTCCGATTGGCAAGTGCAATTGTCCTTTCCAATTCTTTAATCCCATTACGCCTATTAAAAGCACCTGTAAGGGCATCTCTTGAGGAGTGAAACAAGAGCCTCTTTTCCTGATTAAATAACCATGCACCTAGTAAGAAAAAGATGAAGAGCGTCACCATGGCCTGGTAAAAAAACATCTTGAGCATACGCTCAGCCAAGTTGGCCCTCTTTGCTACAACCAGATATCCAGCCCATGATCCTTCAAATTCTCTAAAGGGGATAAAGAAAAAGTGGAATAACTGTCCATTAATCCAAAGATATTTGTAAAATGGCTTAAACTTTAGAAGGGTCTTAGTGAGATCGTGCCTTGATAGTGCCTTAACTAAATCGACATCATCCTCCAACGATTCTCTTTTCCCGATGAAAATCCCACTTTCATATGGCGATTCATCCACCACAAATCCTTTGGCATAGGGGACTGGGGAGTAATGCTGCTTCAATTCATCCTTAAAGACCTTTCTCTTAGGAAGATTTTTTGAAAGAATAAATTCTGTCTTTATGTGTTCAGTGTTATTGTGCATCATGGCTGCGATAGCCTGTAATCCTGCACTAATCTCCACAGATCCAATATATTGTCCCTTAAAGCCTAGGGGATAGACATTTCTAAAACCGCTAAAGATTCTCCCTTCCTCAAAGCCACGTACAGTTCGGTGCGTATGCATCACCACTTCAATGGTCTTCCGTACCCCGATGAGAGAGTCACCCCATTTTTCCAATCTGTGAAACCTGATGAAGCTAGACCCATCGGCAAGGTGTATGTGAAATTGCTTTACTCCTAAGTGGCGTATCAATCTGTAATGCTCGTCGAGTCTGTCTATAATGGTCTGTCGAATGAGGGCCTTTTCCTCTGACGGGGCCTTATTGGCTTTATATATGAGGGCTAGGATGTCTGGCCTGTCGTGAAAATAATTCTTATAGATGAGATCTGCCAATATTGAAAAATTTCTTTGGGCTAGGTCGAAGCTACTACCTAATTTTTTGAGGCTGTTTTGATCTACTGTAGAGATTTGATAAAGTGTACTTCCAGCTAAAATTATTAAAGCCGAAACGGCCAAAATTGGTAGTAATAAAAGGGTCTTATATCTAAAAACTTTCATAAAAGATGGGTAATCGATACATGTCCTTAAATATGGCCTATAATACATCTTAAAAAAGTTTAATCAATAATTTTCATTATATTACTTTAAGGACTTATTTCCCTTTTTTATATTACCTTTTTTCAACAAGTAGTTTACAATACAAAATACTGTATCCCTTCTTTGTGAGATGTTTATGGAACAATATTCCCATTTAATTTCCACAATCGCACTCACCATGGGGGTTGGATGGGCAAGCGGTATTAATCTTTATGCAGCAGTGGTTACGCTTGGCCTATTGGGGGCCACTGGCAATATAGTCCTCCCTCAAGACCTCCAAATCTTAACTGACCCAGTGGTAATTTTTGCTGCTGGCGCCATGTATGTGATTGAGTTCATTACAGACAAGATACCTGGTATTGATTCTTCTTGGGATGCACTACATACGTTCATACGGATACCCGCAGGGGCAATCTTGGCTGCCAGTGCTGTGGGTGATGTTAGTGCCCCTGTTGCAATTGCTGCCGGCTTGCTGGGTGCTGGCCTGGCAACGGGAAGTCATGCAGCCAAGGCAGGCACAAGGGTAATGATAAATACATCGCCCGAGCCATTTACAAACTGGTTTGCCTCCATTGGAGAGGATGTGGCGGTGATAGCAGGGATCTGGACTGCACTCCATCATCCTGTAATATTTCTCGTCCTGCTGGCATGCTTCCTGCTGGCCCTAGCCTGGTTACTACCAAGGCTCTGGACTGGCATAAAACGAGTATTCCATTTCCTTGGAAGACTCTTTTCAAAACGAGGTACTACACGGCAAGAGTGATCTATTGAATCGCGTTTTTTTGATTAGGGGTCATAAAAAGCGAGCTTTTGACCATTCTTTTCCCCAGTTGGGTGCCATAGCCTCTTAGGGTATGGAAATAAATCTAAATCTCGATATCACCCCACCTTATAAACCAGGAGACCGCTATACCCGTTAGAAAGGCAATGGTCATATTGGTTGTGGCAAGGCCAACACCCGCCATCAAAAATGCGACGAATAGGTCCCTTCTCTCCCTTACATCCCTTATGAGGAGGGCGAGTTCAAGGCCTGCAAAGAGGAGTAACACCCCAAGGACTGAATTGGGAATAGATGATAAGATGGTTACCCCCGTCTTTCCTAAGAAAAGAGCTATAGCCACGAAAAGGAGCCCTATCATGATATTTGAGCCGCCAGTCCTTGCGCCAAAGCGGTAGTGGGCAGCAAGGCCCCCAGCCCCATGGCACATGGGCATACCTCCGAAGAGTCCAACGAGCGTGTTCGCAAGGCCCATGCTGAGGGAAAGCCCCCGGGGCGTGACCCTATTCGTCTTTACTCCTTCACCGAAAAGGGTCTTTGCCGTATCTGCCGTGCCGATCACTGCGTTTCCAAGAGTAAGGGGGATCTGGGGGATCACAAGGAGAAAGAGTGCGGTGATAAAATCGTTTGTATCTGGAAGAATTGGCATAACGGGCGTGGGTCCAAGTTTCCACGAAAGCCCATTGAGTGTGCCAGATAATATCCCAACGATGATACCTAATGCCACCAGGACCAGGGCCGCAGGGAATCGGCGGCTCGATATAAGAAAGAGGACGAGGACCACTGCCCCAAGTCCAAGCACGAGATTTAGGGGCACACCTCCTGGGAGATGCGTGCTCACGGCCCCGTTAAGAAAGAGCTCTGGCCTACGAATGAAGGATATCCCCTTCATAATGAGAATGAAACCAAGGCCGAGCTGGATCCCCCTCACCACTGGTCTTGTGAAGAGCCTTGCCAGCCGGTCGATGATGCCTGTTAAGGCAAGGAGCATTAAGATAAGACCAAAGAGGAGGCCCGCTGCGGACATCACATGGAGCGAGACCTTTTCTGGAAACGCTATGGCAATGGCAGAGACCACCTTTAGTGGCTGGACCGGAATGGGAAGCTTAAAATAGAGACCTGTGGCGAGATAGAACAGGCCTACCAACAAAAAGACCGTTGTAAAACTGAGGTGTGTGATGGTTACAAGGGCAATGGAGAGGGGAATTAGGGTCCCCAGGTCCCCTAAAGAGCCGGCGAACTCCAACCGGTCAAACCTGTAAGGGCCTATTTGCATACGTGTCTCCCTTATTTGTTTATATTCCAAATAGCCGCGCCTTCCAAGACCTATGCTACTACGAAGATGCTACTACAAAGGGGCTGTAGCGAAATCAATGGACCTTTTCTTGAAGCAAGTCTAGAGCTATCCCGTAGAAAAAGAATTGAGTGAGGGGTGGGATCGCCTCTGCGTTAAGAGATAGCATGGATATTTTATAAATTAATCGACATCTTCTCCACTCTATCTGTACATGGCCGTTTTCAAAGGAAGAGCATAGAGACTCCAGCACCCCCAAGCACCACCCAGAGGATATCCACCCTCATACGGAATGCCACGAAGGCCACGGCGGCAATCAAGGCCTGGCCTAGGGCCCAATGAATGGCCAGGGAAAAGTGTATGGTTACTGCTAGAAGAAGCCCCACAAAAGAGACCAGGACCCCTCGAAGACAGCGTTTAAACAAGGGGTGTCTCTGTAGGCGGTCGAAGTAAGGTACCACCGCCATGAGAATGGTTATAGATGGGGTAAAAATGGCCACAGTGCCAACCAGGGCGCCATAGATCCCTGAGAGGAGATAACCCACAAATGTAGCCGTTATGACAATAGGACCAGGGGTCACCTGTCCAAGTGCTATACCGTCCATAAAGGTCTTACTGTCCATCCAATGCCTGACATCCACCACCTCATGAAGCATGAGGGGGACCGATGCATAACCTCCGCCAAAGGCAAAGAGATCCACCTTGAGCATAAGTGTGGCAAGATCAAAGAGCTTCCTATCAAGGACATAGAGGGCTAAAAGGCCTACCGTCACAAAAAATATGAGTATGAGCGGTGCCCGTAGCCCCTTGGAGGGCCCTGCCTCTTGGGTGGGGACAGAACTCTCTTTGCCAGGCCCCGATCTCCTATATAGGAACACTCCCAAAAGCCCTGATGCAGCTATTGCGACCACAGGGCTTCCATGGGCCACAAGAAAACTTGCTGCCCCCAGGGCAAGGGCTGCATCCTGCCACTTCCTTATGGTGGGTAATCCAAAGGTCCACGTGGCATTGGCCACAATAGCCACAACAATGGCCTGGAGGCCCTTAAACATTGAGATCACCAAAGACATGTCGTGGGCCTTACCGTAAATGGCAGCCAGGGCCACCATGAGACAAAAAGCAGGAAGCCCAAACCCAACATATGCAGCAATAGCGCCCATTGGCCCCAATGCCCTGAGCCCCACATAGGCCGCCACCTGCATGGCTGTGGCCCCAGGAATGGACTGACAAATTGCAACGCCGTGGCTAAATGATTCTTCTGAAAGCCACCTCCTTTCCCTCACCGAAAGTTCCCGGATGTAGGCCACCATGGCCGGCCCTCCAAAGGCAGTAAGGCCAAGCTTTAAAAATGAAAAAAATATGTTTAAAAGACGCCCTGTCCTTCCAGGGGAAGGGGTAGTCTTGTCTTCATCTAAGATTTTTGAGGCTCTGGGCGTGTCTTTACTGGACATATCAGTAGATACTATCTCCATTAAAGAAACTGTCAAATTCTATAAAATTTTGATTATCTAAAAATAAAACCCATCACTCATAATCCCGAATTATTCGAAAGTCGAATTTATCCAAGATTCAAGGCGCGAGGGTTGAGGTCAAACTTAGGTATTCCGATTTTTTTCACCTTTAGCAGTGCATAATGAAAGACGATCTATTGACAACCAAAACGCTATGCGTAGGCTGAAACCTACAGGCATCGTAAAGATATCCAAGAATATCAATCTGAGGCTCACACTGAGGCCCTTTACTGCCCATCGGGCTCAGTGCGTGAGTGGACCACAGGACGTGGAACAAGTGAAGAGACTAACAAGATGGATGATTACAACATGAACCGCTATGAGACCGATACAGATTTATTGGTAATTGGTGGTGGGTCTGCAGGGTTTGCTGCTGCTATCCGAGGCCAGGAACTAGGGGCACGGGTAATGCTTGTAAATTCAGGCCCCATTGGTGGAACCTGTGTGAACTTCGGGTGTATCCCCTCTAAGACATTGATACGTGCAGCAGAGGCACATCACAGGGCAAAAAGACACCCCTTCAAAGGCCTGGAACACTGGTCCCATGTAAAAGACTTTTCCGCTATTGTCCAGCAAAAGGATGAACTCGTGGCAATTTTGCGTAAGGAAAAGTACATTGATGTCCTAAAAGGCTATGAAAATATCCAGTTGGTGGACGGCAAGGCGGAATTCATCGACCCACATGAGGTCCGAGTAGGGGGCCTTGAGATAAAAGCCCCTCTAGTCATCATCGCAACTGGTTCAAGACCTTGGGTGCCTCCTATCCCAGGCCTTGACGAAGTTAACCCCCTTACAAGCAAAACTGCATTCGAGCTCCACAAACTCCCTGAATCCCTCATTATTTTAGGGGGACGATACATTGCCCTTGAATGTGCCCAGATGTTCGCCCGCTTTGGGGCCAAGGTCACGGTCCTTCAAAGGAGTGGCCGTATACTCCCAACAGAAGATGAAGACGTTACAGACGCGCTTTCTAGGTATTTAAAGGCCGAAGGGATTGAGATTAAGACATCAGTGGACGTTCAAAAGGTGGAGAGGAATGGAAAAGGGGTGTCCGTTTACACAAAGATAAAGGAAAAGGAATACGTCTTTACGGCTGAAACCATTCTCTGTGCCACTGGAAGGAGGCCAAATACTGAAGGTATGAATCTTGAGAAGATTGGTGTTCAAAGGGATGCGGCAGGGCGAATCGTGGTGAATAATCACCTTCAAACAACTGTCCCTGGAATCTTTGCGGCAGGTGATGTAATAGGGGAGCCTGCCTTTGTTTACACCGCTGCTTATGAGGGGGCCTTGACAGCCCAAAACGCCTTGAATACAAAACGGTCCGCCCGGGACTATAGCGCCTTGCCGTGGGTTATCTTTACGGACCCACAAGTAGCAGGGGTAGGACTTAACGAAAAGGAAGCGGCAAGAAGGGGCATAGAAGTGGACGCTTCAAGCCTTGAACTCCATCAGGTGCCCAGGGCGCTGGCAGCCCGAGACACACGCGGTCTTATAAAGCTCATAAAGGAACGAGGAAGTGATAGGCTACTTGGCGCCCGTATACTGGCCCCAGAAGGCGGAGAACAGATCATGTAAGAGGTCCTGGCGATCAGGCAATGGAATAGAAGTTTCAGAGCTTGCTTCCATATTCCATCCATATCTTACTCAGTCTGAAGGGATCAAGCTTTGTGCCCAGACCTTCTTTAAGGACATCAAAATGCTTTCCTGTTGTGCCACGTAATTGTCACCCTAACTCATCTTCAACAGTTGTTAAAAAAATATTCTGTAATTTCAATATCATAAAGACGTACTTATAGTGTTTGGCACTACCGCTGCTCTTTTGAAGGAAGATATTCATGCAATTGCTACCTCTCGGATCGTAGGAGGAACAGCAACTTTTAC
>WGBU01000025.1 GCA_015494155.1 Deltaproteobacteria bacterium
ACCACAGACTTTAAGACCGTGACACCAGAAGACACCTTCAGCAGGGTCCAGGAGATCATCATAGATGAAAGGCAGAGATTCGTCCCTGTGGAAAAGGATGGGAGGTGTGTGGGGGTAATCACCCGTACAGACCTCCTCCAGATACTTACAGAGGGAACCAGACAGGGGGCCGAGCCCCTAGTTGGAGAACGAGGCAAATCCAAGTTTGTAACGTCTCTTTTGAAGGAGCGTGTCCCCGACTGGCTCTATCAGCGCCTGCGTGAACTCGGTGAGATTGGGGATGAACTGGGCATGGGGGTCTATGTGGTGGGAGGATTTGTGCGTGATCTCCTCTTGCGGCGTGAGAATCTGGATGTGGACATAGTAGTAGAGGGGGATGGTATAGAGTTTGCGAAGGCACTCAAGGCGCACTATGGGGCCAAGGTGAGGCCACATGAAAAGTTTAAGACCGCGCAGGTGATCTTTTCTGACGGCTTCAGGCTAGATGTGGCCACAGCCCGCCTTGAATACTACGAATATCCAGCAGCCATGCCCACAGTCTCTCTCTCGTCACTTAAACTGGATCTATACCGCCGCGACTTTACCATCAATACGCTGGCCATAAAGCTCAACAGCAAGGAGTTTGGTCTTCTGATCGACTTTTTTGGTGGTCAAAGGGACCTAAAAGACAAGGTCATCAGGGTACTTCACAGTCTAAGCTTTGTGGAGGACCCAACCAGGGTCTTCAGGGCAGTCCGCTTTGAACAGCGATTCGGCTTTAAGATTGGGAAACATACACTTCGCCTCATCAAAAACGCCAAGAGGCTCAATATCTTTGAGAGGCTCTCTGGAAAGAGGCTCTTTGGAGAACTCAAGCTCATTTTAGATGAACAGGACCCAGAGTGGGCGCTTTTGAGGCTTAAAGAACTCGGGCTCTTAGAGGTGATACACAGGGATTTGAGGTTGGATGAGGTGGTACTAGAGAGGCTAAGGGCGGCCAAGGGGGTACTCTCTTGGTATGAACTCCTCTTTCTCCCAGAAAAGCCCAGGCACTGGGTCCTATATCTGCTAGTGCTCATGACCGATCTTGGCCTTATCTCCTCTAGAGAGCTCTGTGCCCGCCTCGACTTTTCCAAGAAGGATGAGTCCCTATTCATAGATCTCAGAAAAAAGGCCATTGAGGCAGTAAAGGCCCTTGAAAAGGGCGACGAGCTTAGACCTAGCACAGTCTCGAGGCTCCTTTCGCCCCTTCCTCTGGAACACCAGTTGTACGCCCTGTGTCTGTCGAGGAATGAAGCGGCCAAGCGGGAGGTAAGTAAATTCATCACAGAGTATAAGAAGATACGTCCAGAGATCAGTGGTGACGATCTCAAGGCCATGGGGATAAGGCCAGGCCCCATATATAAGAGGATCTTAGATGCAGTGCGGGATGCAAGGTTGGATGGATTGGTAAAAGACAAGGAGGAGGAACTGGCGTTCGTAAGGAAGCTTATAAAGGGCAAAGGCGGTGTAAAGATAGATTGACTCACATCTTCTCCTGTCCCACCCTGGAAGTCTTGAATGAACAGGTTCGACACTTTATCATTGGGCATGATCGATGACGTTGGTCAGATAGTCTGTGTTGGGGTCCCAGAGGAGGGCCTATCGCACGAGTTTGAGAGATTCATAGCCGAGTTCAGGGTGGGAAACTTCATCCTCTTTAAACGGAATACCAGGTCGGGCCCCCATGCTCTAAAGGCCCTTATTGGTGAGATCAGGGGGCTTTTGAGAAAATTGAAGATGCCGCCACCCCTTATCTGTGTGGACCAGGAGGGGGGGAGAGTTTCCCGTCTCGGCCCGCCCCACTGGCCCAAACTCCCATCCTTTTCTTCCATTGGTAGGGCTGATGCCCCTAAAGATGAAATAGAACGAGTGGCCGCCGAGTGCGCACACATGCTAACAGAAGTGGGTATTAATGTGAACCTTGCCCCCTGTCTCGACCTCGCTGAGGATAGTGCAAATGAGGTCATGAAAGAACGCTGTTTTTCTGATGATCCCAATAAAGTAAAGGAATTGGGCAACGCCTATATAAGGGCATTACAGAGGCAGGGCATCTTGGCTGTGGCCAAGCACTTTCCAGGCATTGGTAGTGTTGACTTAGACCCTCATACCTGCACTTCCAAGGCATGTGCTAACCTTGAGAGGCAACAAGAGGCCCTTTTGCCCTTTTATGGAGCAGTGGAGGCAGGTGTGTTTGGGGTGATGACCTCCCACGTTTTAGTCCCTTGTTACGACCCAGAGGAGATCGCCACCTTTTCTGAGAAGATTGTGAAGATGCTAAGAGAGGGGCTAGGTTTTGAGGGAATCCTATTTACAGATGACCTCTTCATGGGGGCTGTCAGGGCAAACTATGGACTGGGAGCAGCAGGTGCAAGGGCGCTTGCTGCTGGACACGACATCCTGTTGTATTGCCACGACCTCTTAGAGACCGAAAATGCACTTACCCAATTAATCAAATTGGTGGAGGAGGACGATACCTTAAAGAGGTGCGTAGCACGGAGTTCACGCCGTATAAGAGGGGAAAAGAGGCGAATCCATAGGAGTAATTGATCATGTCGCGACTCATCGAGCCCCATGGTGGGGAGTTAAAAGACCTTCTGGTGGATGATGAAGAGGCCAAGGGGCTGAAGGAGTCAGCCGTAGATTTAAAGAGTGTTTATCTCACTGCAGACGAAGAGTGTGACCTTGAACTCCTGCTCACAGGTGCATACTCGCCCTTAGAAGGCTTCATGACCCGCGAACAATATGAGGGGGTATTGAGCGAACTCAGGCTCCCTACTGGAGAGGTCTGGCCCATACCGGTGACCCTTGGCATTGATCGAGAGCTTGCCGAGAGGATCTCCCCTGGGGAACAACTGGCCCTTAGGGACCAGGAGGGATTTATGCTGGCCATTATGGAGGTAGAAGACCTTTGGGAGCCAGATAAGTGGGTTGAGGCCAGAGAGGTCTTTCAGACAGACGAAGAAGAGCACCCAGGGGTATTGAAGCTCATGGATGGGAAGGGCCAATTCTATATTGGCGGTCCTGTAAAGGGGGTCTCCCTGCCAGTCCACTACGATTATAGGATGTTGAGGCGGACGCCAAGGGAGATGCGCGCCTGGTTCAACAAGGCGGGATGGCGTAAGATCCTGGCCTTTCAGACAAGGCGTCCCCTGCACAATGCCCATAAGGCTGTGACCTTGAAGGCCGCAGACGAGGTAGGCGCAAATATCCTACTACACCCCATTGTAGGGCCAACAAGCCCGGGCGACATAGAATACTACGCCAGGATCAGGTGTTACCAGGCGATTCTTAAGAGCTATCCCCCAGATTCTGCCGTGCTCAACCTGCTCCCAGTGGCCATGCGCATGGCAGGCCCACGGGAGGCCCTTCTCCAGGCCATAATCAACAAGAACTACGGGTGCAGCCACTTCATGGTGACACCAAACCATGCAGACCCATTTACCGCGACAAAGAGGCCACCATACTATCCACGTTACAGTGCGCTCGAGTTCGTAAAAAAATATGAAGATGACGTGGGAGTTGTAGCCGTACCCTTTGAGAGGATGGTCTATGTAGAGGAGCTTGGGCAGTATCTGCCAGAAAAGGAGTGTCCAAAAGAATGCATCCCAAAAAGGCTCTCTGCAACGGAGTTGAGGAGGCGTCTTGAATTTGGCCTCAACATCCCAGATTGGTTTTCGCCACGTGAGGTGGTAGAAGAGCTGAGGCGCGCCTACCCACCCAGGTCCAAACAGGGATTTACAATATTTTTTACTGGGCTTTCAGGGGCAGGCAAATCCACCCTTGCAAGGATACTCTACACAAAGTTCCTGGAGATGGGCGACAGACCAGTCACCCTCTTGGATGGAGACATTGTTAGACGCCACCTTTCAAGCGAGTTGGGCTATTCCAAGGAGCACCGTCATATAAATGTCATACGGATAGGCTTTGTGGCGAGTGAGATCACAAAAAATGGCGGTATTGCCATCTGTGCGCCCATTGCCCCATATGAGCGGTCCAGGCGCTACAACCGCGAACTCATATCACGCTATGGAGGCTACATTGAGGTCTACGTGGCAACCCCCTTAGAGGTATGTATGGAAAGAGACCGCAAGGGACTCTACGCCCTGGCCCTCTCTGGCAAGAAAAAGGGGGTAAC
>WGBU01000026.1 GCA_015494155.1 Deltaproteobacteria bacterium
GGCCATTTCCGTTCGCCATCGAACGTTATATCTCCGGCATAATGGAGATTAATCCATTAACCCATATATAAAATCACAATAGCATATTTGGAGATGAAAAGAAAAAAATAATAATATTTCATGCGTAAGGAGAGAGATTGTTTGAGAAGAGATATCCTAGAGACCTTGATCGAATAGGGGGTTTTAGAAGAGTGCCGCATGGCATGCACGAGGGCCATGCCATGCGGCTAGGATTCACATTACCAGTCTTGGATGTCCCAGTTGAAGGTGCTGGATGAAGCTGGGGGATTCGGTGTGGTATAGGAGGTGTTTTTGATGAGGCCTTCTATGTAGGCCATGAGGTCTAGGTAACGCTTTGCAACATCCTGGGGAACGCCACTTTTGACCTGTGTCGTACCACCAATGTAATCAGTGATTGTTGGCGCTTTGTCGCCTAAAAAGTCATTCAGCACGATAAAGACCTTGTTGCCACTAATGGCCACACTGAATGTGAGATTTTTTATGATGGTTGTGCTCCCCTTCTGGTCTATAAGGGCCACGTAGGGGGTGTAGAGTAGCCCTTGCCCAGGGTTAAAAAAGGCACTTATTGGGCCAGGGGCCGTATTCAAGGCCCTTGCATCTTCTAATCTAAATGTGATGCTTTTGAGATCCTCAAGCTTGAACAGGAGTTCGTATATGGAGGTGTTGCCTTGAACAGATACGAGTAGTGATGGCACATAGAGATAGACATTTCCCCCATCTTTTATCTTGGCTACAACCACGCCCTGACTGGAGGCAGCGTTCTGGCTACTAGAACTGGTACCCTGTGAGGTATATTCATCTGCCCCGATGTCAACAGTGGCATTGCCATCACCATTTCCATCTGCGACACGAGGGTCTCCTTCAAAGTCTTTGGAAGGAAGTTGTGGGGCGCTATTCGTCCCGGCATCTATACAGGGAGAACTTGAGACGAGGTGGAAGTTTCCATTGTCTGGGTCAACGAGTTTAGGGTCTTGCGACTGGTTGGCACCTTGTGTGTACTGATCTGTATTGTCAATATAGAGATCGTCTGAATTCCCTGAGGTAAAGTCTGCACGCCTTCCAATGAGATTGTTAAAGAGTTCCACGCGAGCACCTTGATTGTCGCCATCACTATCTGTGGAGATACGTAGCTCCTGTCCCATGAGGCCAATGGAATTTGAGTCATTTCTATAGAATATGTTGTTATAGACTTGGATGATGGCGTCATTGTCATTCACATCGATCATTGAGCCATATAATCCTTCATTTTTGTACACAGTATTGTTTACTAGGGTGATCCTGCCCCCCACTCCATAGATGGAAAATGCACCACCGCCACCATCTGCACGGTTCTTGGCAAAGATATTCCCTTCGATTAGGAGCGAACCGTCGTGGAGATTGACAGAGACACCACCATTTCCCTGGGCCTCGTTCTCCTGGATGATGTTTTTGCTCAGGGTTATCTGGCCATTTTCGTAGTCTGTGGCGTCAATCGCCCCTCCATTGTATTCAGATTCGTTCTCAATGAAAGTATTCCCAGTGATCTCAATGGTGCCGCCATATGTGGTGGCTGCCAGTGCACCACCCTCACTCTTGGCAGAGTTCTCTTGGAAGGTACAGTCTTGAACGATCAAGCGTCCCTCTGTGGCCCTGGCCCATACGGCCCCTCCACCATATACTGCTGTGTTACGCAGGAACTCGCAGTTGGAAATGAGGATGTCTCCTTCATCGCTCCAGAGGGAGAGTGCGCCACCCTCATTGTCATCGAATGAACAATTCTTGATGGTGATATCAGCCCTCTGTGTCGTAATATCGATGGCACCTCCATAGCCACTACTCTTTCCCTTGGAAAAGGTGAGGTTTTCTATGGTAATATCTGAATCGTCGTCATTTTGATCCTCGTTTTTGATCTCCATGATGGAAAAGTCGCCACCTGCCTCAAGCTTTGGCCGTGTCGAGGAGCCTTGCCCGATGATTTTAAGCGAGCCTATCTCGCCATAGGCGAGGTCATAGGTGAGGGTGGCCTTTACACTATATGTGCCAGGGCCAACATATATGACATCGTCTTCCCCATTTCCCTCTGCTATGGAGAGGGCCTGATCAAGAGCGCAAGGGGATGATGCAACACATACTACTCCAGAGCCAGTTGGAGATACATATAGATCCCTCGCCATAGCGTTTCCTACGGTGAAGAGCAATATCGAGATAAAGATCGAACAGATCAAGCGTTTTGACATCTCAAGCCTCCCTGTTAATTTCGCAATGTCTCTAGACAGCTTATCCGTTAGTAATTGTAGTCATAATCATAGTCCCACGATGATGACGGATTCATGTTGTCTATGATGGCCATACTGGTCTCGTGCATGGAGTTCATGATGTTACTCATAGTGTTGAAGTACATGTTTGAGAGTGTGGGATCATAGCCAGTCGAGCTAGAGCTGGTGCCGCTGTATTGGCCAGAGCTGTACTGGGAATAGGTGGGCATGTTGGAACCATAAATATTGTAGAGGGTAAGATAGACATACCCACTTTGGTCGGCCTGGACCTGGAAAAAGATATTTTGAAATATCTGCGGCTGCTGCCCTTCTATCAATAGGACCACATATGGGCAGTAGATCATGGCATATTGTGGTGCAAAGAGGGCAGAGATGTATCCCTCTGGAGACTGGATAATGTCGTATGCGCTGATCACAAAGGTAGCGCTATTGAGGTCATAGAGCTGTGCTAGGACCTCCAGGAAATAGACTGAATTTCCAACCGGCAGTGCCAACTGCGGTATATAGAAGTAAATTCCGGTCTGCTTTACAATTAGTAGTGGGATATAGTCTGCTGGATCTACTTGAGAGCTTCCAGCACTACAACCATCTTTGTAGAAGGTACCAGACTGTCCCCATGAGAAGGAGCAAGCGTCCATAATGGTGGCAGCAGGGTATTGACGGCCTGACTGTGAGGCGAAATAGATGTTTGAGCCCTGGACTGAATATGTGCCACCGTCATAGATTTGTCCATTAAGATACATGCCCCACTGTCCATTTTGGAACACGACTGCCATGCCCTGTTGACTCTGTGAGTAATAGGTCCCTTCTCCAAAAGAGGATGACGTTTGAGAACCGTAACTCTGCATTCCGCTACTGCATCCCTGGTCGTAGAAGGTACCAGACTGTCCCCATGAGAAGGAGCAAGCGTCCATAATGGTGGCAGCAGGGTATTGACGGCCCGACTGTGAGGCGAAATAGATGTTTGAGCCCTGGACTGAATATGTGCCGCCGTCGAAGATCTGTCCATTCACATACATGCCCCACTGTCCATTTTGGAACACGACTGCCATGCCCTGTTGACTCTGTGAGTAATAGGTCCCTTCCTGAAAGGCATTTGCCACAATCGGTGTGAAAAGGGTGAAGAGTAGAATGGAAATGATTAAATTGCGCTTCATGTAGGCACCTCCTAAAAATTTTGTATATCTATTTTATTGTTAACCTGCCCAAAAAATCAAGATCCTGATATTCCCACACTACTTACTTGATATCCCAATGTTTCTTATCGTATTTTGAGCAGCAGAGGTTAAATCTTTTTAAGATTCCATTTGGGCCTTCCTGGATCGTTTTGGTTGCAGCGCAAGAGATAGGGTATTATGCTTCATTGAGTGAACCAGTAATGGAATAGCCATTAATAGAGGTTGGTGAGGAAAATGGTGGACGTTGGGTCTAATGCCCCAGATTTTCATCTAAAAGACCAGGAAGGCAACACCCGCTCCCTTTCCGAATTCAAGGGCAGGTGGGTTGTCCTCTATTTTTATCCAAAGGACAATACGCCAGGCTGTACAAAGGAGGCCTGCGACTTTACTGCCCTAAAGCCAGATTTTACACGTCTAGACGCAATTGTAATAGGGGTGAGCCCAGATAAGGTGGAATCTCACCAGAAATTTGTGGAAAGGCACGACCTTGACCTCATCCTCCTCTCAGACCCAGACAAAGATGTCCTAAGGGCCTATGGTGCATGGGGTGAAAAGAAAAACTACGGTAGGGTCTATGAAGGGGTGATACGATCCACCTTCATCATAGGGCCAGACCAAAAGGTGAGGGCAGTCTGGAGAAATGTAAAAGTGCGGCAGAAGAGGCGGGGCGAAGAGGTGCGCCATGCAGATCTTGTGAAAAAGAGACTCGAAGAGTTGAAGAGCGAATGAGATCATGATCACACACCATGAGTGCTTCCCCTGCTTTCTGAACCAGGCCATAAGGGCGGGTCACCTCCTAAAAATAGACCCTGATACCCTCTGGCAGATCCTTAGAGATGTCTCACGCCATCTTACCACCATGGATGTCACAGCCCCACCTCCAAAGAATGCAGTAAGGCTCTACGAGATCGTGGCCCATTTGACTGGTGAAAGCGACCCATATCGTTCGATTAAGAAAAGGGGCACCCAGGAGGCCCTTGAACTCTATCCGCAATCGAAGGAACTCATACAACACCATAGAGACCCGCTGTTTGCTGCCCTCAGGATCGCAGTGGGCGGGAATGTGATGGACTACGGAGTGGCATCAAGCTTTGATCTCTATGGAGAACTCGAAGAGATACTAACTGCCGACTTTGTTAGGTGGGAGTACGACCTCTTTAGGGAGAGGCTGGAGGCTGCCGACTGGGTCCTATATATCGGCGACAACGCTGGTGAGGCCGTTTTCGACAGGCTGCTCATAGAAGCACTCGAAAGACCAGTTCGGTTTGCTGTCCGGGGGGGACCAATAATAAACGACGTCACAGAAAAAGATGCAAGAGAGGCAGGCATAGATGGAGTTGCCGAGATCGTCTCCACAGGCCTTAAGATGCCAGGTATAGACCTTTCTAGTTGCACAAAGGAATTTAGGGAACTCTATGAGGAGGCCCCTCTAATAATCAGCAAGGGGCAGGGAAATTTCGAGACCCTCACCCCGCCAGACAGGGAGATATTCTTTCTATTCAAAGTAAAGTGCCAGGTGGTATCGCGCTTTTTGGGCCTCCCCCTTGGAGGTCTATTCATGGGCACATATTAAGGGGCTTAAGGGGTGTTTGGTGAGAAAGGTCCAGGATCACTATTTTAAAAGGGCGAAAAAGGAGGGATTCCCAGCCCGCTCAGTCTACAAGTTAAAAGAGGCGCAGAGGCGCTTTAAGCTCCTTAAACAAGGCATGAGGGTACTTGACCTTGGCGCAAGTCCAGGGTCGTGGTCTAAGTATGCATCGGAGATAGTGGGAAGTCAGGGGCTTGTAGTTGCAGTGGACCTCCACTCCATCAAGTTTGACCGGCCCAATGTGGTGGCTATAAAGGGAGATTGCAATGAACTGGACCCCAAAAAGCTCGTGGAGACGTATGGTAGGTTCCACTGTGTATTGAGCGATATGGCCCCGAAGACCACTGGAAGGAAGGATGTGGACCATTATCGCTCTGTAGATCTTGCAAGGAGTGCACTAAACTTGGCCAAAGAAGTGCTTCTGCCCAAGGGACGCCTATTTTTGAAGGTGTTTCAGGGAGCAGACTTTGATCTCTTCAGAAAAGAGTGTGCAGCATCGTTTAAAAAGGTCCGGGTATTTAAACCAAAGAGTTCCAGGCCGGAGAGCGTGGAGATATTTCTTTTCATGGAGGGCATTAGAGATGAGTGAGGTCGTATTCGAGACAGACTTAAAGGGCCTAGCCCTAAAATCCAGGGGGAAGGTGAGAGACATCTACGAGGTTGGAGACGACAGGCTCCTTATCGTAGCCACAGATAGGATCTCTGCCTTTGACGTAGTGATTCCAACCCCCATCCCAGGCAAGGGACGCATACTGACCCAGATGTCTATCTTCTGGTTTAAAAAATTTGAGCATTTAGTGAAAAATCACATTGTTACTACAGACCCAGATGAATACCCAGAACCTGCCAGGCCATACAAGGAGATCTTAGAGGGGCGTAGCATGTTGGTAAGAAAGGCGTCCCCGCTCCCCATAGAGTGTATTGTGAGGGGATACATAACTGGCTCTGGGTGGAAGGACTACAAACGGAGTGGCAAGGTGTGCGGCATACCCCTTCCAGAAGGGCTAGTGGAGTCAGAAGAGCTCCCAGAGCCCATCTTCACCCCATCTACCAAGGGAGAAGTTGGGGAGCACGATGAAAACATCTCCTTTGAAAAGGCAGTGGAGCTAATAGGAGAGGAAAAGGCTAATAGAGTTAAAGACCTCTCTCTTCGCCTCTACAAAGAGGCCAGAGACTATGCAAGGGAAAGGGGCGTCATCATTGCTGATACCAAGTTTGAATTTGGGGTCATAGATGGTGAGATTGCTCTGATCGACGAGGTGCTGACACCGGACTCGTCCAGATTCTGGCCCTTGGACCAGTATAAGCCAGGGAGATCACAGCCCAGTTTCGACAAGCAGTTTGTCCGCGATTACCTTGAGTCCATTTCCTGGAACAAGGAACCACCTGCCCCAGAACTTCCACCCGAAATAGTGGAGAAGACCAGGGCCAGATATGAAGAGGCCCTAAGGCGCCTGCTCTCATGACTACAAGAGTGAAGACAAAGGGAGGCGCACTCCTCCTATTTCTCTGTTTCATCATTGCGCTTTCGGCGTGCAGTTCTTCTTTGGCTGGAAGCGCAAGGGTGCGCTACGTAATCGATGGGGACACCATTGTCTTGTCCAATGGCAAGAAGGTGAGGTATCTGGGCATAAATGCCCCAGAGATCCCGCACAAGGATTCACCCAGGGGGGAACCCCTTGGCATGGCCGCAAAGGAGTTCAACAAAGACCTGGTTGAGGGGAAGGTGGTACATCTCGAATATGGCAGGGTGAAAAGGGATCGATTTGGCCGATTGCTCGCCTTTGTCTTTCTGCGGGATGGCCGCATGGTAAACGAGCTTTTGGTGAGAAAGGGGCTCGCCTTTGTCTGCCTATTTGATAAGCATCTCAAGTATAGACAAAGATTACTATCTGCACAAAGGGAGGCCATTACAAGGGGCGTTGGCATATGGGGGCTTCCTGTGGAGCGGCCAGAGCGGTACTATATTGGCAACAAAAAGACCCTGCGCTTTCACAGACCCTGGTGCGCCTATGGTCGAAAGACTGCCCCGAGAAATCGCATAATATTTAGAGACCGAAAGAGGGCATTTTTGAAGGGCTATTGCCGTTGCAAAAAGTGTCTCCCATGATTTGGAGATAGCTCACTGTGAGTATTAAGTCACTGGAATACCTCCTCTCCCCACGATCTATTGCAGTCTTTGGGATAGAAGAGGGTGGCGAGTCTCATTCTCCAGCCACACTGATCGTCAAAAATCTGTTGACCACCAACTTCAATGGCCCAATATTTCCTATTTCAAAGGGACTTGATGTCATCTCTGGCCTGATTACCTATCCCGCCCTCAAACAGACCCCACGACCAGTAGATCTCGCTGTCCTGGCTGGAAGGCCAGAGGACGTGCCCCGTCAGTTGGAGGAGTGCGGCAAGGCTGGTGTAAAGGGTGCACTCGTAATAGCCAGTGATTTCAGACACAGGGTGGAGGCACCAGATGAGTTTGTCTCTACAGTGAAACGGCTTGCCTTGAGGTATGGCATAAGGTGTATTGGTCCAAATTCTACAGGTGTCATAAGGCCCAGAATGTCACTCCACGTATCTACTGTGATGCCCTGGGTAAGGGGTGGGAGGACTGCTTTTTTGAGCCAGAGTGCCACCTTTGGTTCGGCAATCCTCGAGTATGCAAAAAACAAACACATAGGCTTTAGCACCTATGTGGCACTGGGTGCCCAGGCAGATGTGGATGTTTCAGACCTACTGGATTTCCTTGCCATGGACCCAGATACCAAGGCAGTGGTCATCTACCTGGAATCCATATTCGATGGGCGCTCATTTATGAGTGCAGCAAGGGCGATATCACGGATAAAACCCATAGTGGTGGTAAAGGGGGGCAGATTCCAAGATGTGCCAGACGACGATCTGCCAATAGGGATCGATAAGGCCTACGATGCCGTGTTTGCCAGGGCAGGGATTGTCAGGGTAGAAGACGCCCTTGAACTCTTCAATGTAACTGAGTGCCTTGCAAAACAGCCATCGCCCAAGGGAAACAGGCTTTTTGTAGTAACCAATGCGGGTGGGCCTGCCACCATGGCCACTGATACCCTTTTGAAATATGGGGGAAGGCTTGCAGATATGGGGCCAGAACTCGAAGAAAGGCTCAACGAGATACTGCCCAGATTCTGGTCCAAGGGTAACCCCATCGATTGTCTATCCGATGCCTCACCTAAGCGGATAAAGAGAGTGCTAGAGGCCGTAATGGAATATGGCGAGGGAGATGGCATACTCACTATACTTACCCCTCAATATGCAACACAGCCCATGGAGACCGCAAAATATCTGGTGGAACTTAAGGGCCGTTACAGAAGAGGCCCGCAATTTCTGGCCTGTTTCATGGGGATGGGCGAGATGGAGAAAGCACGTGGCTATTTGAACGAGATGGATGTACCCACCTTTGTGGCCCCTGAACAGGCAGTAAAGAGTTTTGTCTATACGTTTCGCCACAGATATAACTTGATGTTACAACAGGAGACACCTGCAAGCCTACTGGAAGACTTCATGCCAGATGCCAAGGCAGTGGAAGAGTTGTTAAACAGTGTCTTGGGCCAGGGGAGGAGGCATCTTTTTGAGTGGGAGTCCAAGAAGGTCCTGGAGGCCTATGGGATTCGGTCTCCCAAGTTGGTGTTTGTGAGGGACAAGGGGGAACTCTCAAGTCTGACCAAGGGGCTCAAGTTCCCAGTGGCCATGAAGATAGAATCCTCGTCTATAAAGTCAAAGGCCTTAAAGGGGCTTATGCGGCTTCATGTAGGAAAACGCAGCTTGGAGCAGGCCTTTGACGATCTGGTGAAAAGGGCAAAAGAGCTCTTCCCAGATATACCAGTTGCAGGGGTCATAATACAGCCCATGGTCTATTGGCCAGGCCAGGAGGTGGCCTTTGGCACTAAAAAGGACCCCATCTTTGGCTCACTCATATTCTTTGGGATTGGTGGGAGGCTGTTTTACACCCTTGGTGACTATGCCGTAGGGCTTCCACCCCTTAACCAGACGCTTGCCAAAAGGCTTATGGAACAGACCCAGGTCTATACCTATCTAAGGGACTCCACTGCCCCTAGGTACAACTTGCCGCTACTAGAGCAGGTGCTACTAAGGTTTTCACAATTGGTGGTGGACTTCCCTCAAATCGATCGCGCCGAGATCAATTCATTTTATCTGGGAGAGAAAGAGGGACTATGTCTTGATGCCCGTATTGTGCTCGATGAGGGGCTTGGTCGCAGGTTAAATAGGGCACAGGGGCCATGTTGCCCCTCTAATCTCATAATCTGTCCATATCCCTGTCACTTCATCGAGGAAGAGCGCATGAGAGATGGCACCCCATTTCTTGTGAGACCTATCAGGCCAGAAGACGAGCCCAAAATGTATGAACTCTTCAAGACCTTTTCCCCACAGACCATAAGGATGCGTTTTTTTCAGGACATAAAAGAGATCCCCCACGAACAGATGGTGCGTTACTGCCAGATAGACTACGATAGGGAGATTGCGCTTGTGGCAGCCATCAACCAGGGTGCAAGTGAGCGTTTCATAGGGGTGGGAAGGTTGACCATACTGCCAGACAGAGAGACCAGTGAATTTGCCGTTGTAGTGGGAGATCCGTGGCAGAAAAATGGTATAGGACGGATACTCACGAAGAGGTGCCTTGAGATCGCAAAGAGCCAAGGCGTGAAAAGGGTCTTTATGGATGTGCTGTCAGACAATGTGGCAATGAGGCGTATGGCAGAGCGGATGGGATTTAAAGAGATAGAATCTCCAGAAGAGGATATTGTGAGATATGTACTGGAACTAGAGAAGCTCAAGTGATGGGTGGGTTTAGACCGATACACATCGTATTTGACGATAGATGTCAGTTACACAACCCCCCTCTAGACCATCCAGAGGGCCCCAACCGTACCCATGCCATAATGGAGAGGGTGAAGTCGAGCGTCTTGAGGGATGTGGTCACCATTGTTCCTTCCAGGATGGCCACCATGGACGAGCTCACCTTGGTGCACGATGTAAACTATATCTTGGCCTTTGAAGAGGCGTGTCTATCTGGCAGGGAATATATGGGCCACAAAGACAATGCCATCTGTTACGAGACCTTTGAGGCAGCACTGGTTGCTGCTGGTGGAGGTCTACAGGCCATTGACCTCATAGAGGCAGGGGAGGCAGAGCGCGTCTTCTGTTCTACACGACCACCAGGGCACCATGCAGAGCCTGCTTCTCCCCTTGGCTTTTGCTTCATCAACAACTGTGCCCTGGCGGCAAGGTACTGGCAGAAACGCCACGGCGTCGAGAAGGTGGTTATATTTGACTTCGATGCGCACCATGGAAATGGCATAGAGACTATCTTTTTTGAGGACCCGTCTGTCCTCTACATCAGCATACACGAGCATCCTTCCTTCAGTTTCCCTGGGACCGGCTATGGTGAGGATCGGGGCGGAGGCCGAGGAGAAGGCCTTACCCTTAATATACCCCTTATGCCAGGTGCCGGAGAACAGGAGGTGATGGATGCATTGAAGGCTACCATCAGTCCGGCCCTGGAGAGATTTTCCCCAGATGCCCTGGTGGTAGCAGCAGGTTTTGACGCCCATGAGATGGACGATATGTCTGGTCTTGCATATACCACGAAGGTTTTTGGCAAACTGGGTGTGGCAGCAAGGCTATGGGCAGATAGTTTCTGTAGTGGCCGACTTGTGGCAATACTTGAAGGGGGGTATCAGCTCGATGCCCTAGCTGCCTCATGCGAGAGATTCCTTGGCGGGCTTTCATTGGAGTGCTGATGGGGTGGGGGCTACCTTACTGCCCACACCCAAAAACGTGCAACATCCTTTTTGCCCACACCTGTGGCCCCCTTTCCCAAGTAGAGTGCCCAGGCCCAGTCCGTCTCGTATATGCTGGTTGTGGAAGACCAGTAGACCTCCTGGATATGCTCAAATGGGTGCCACGGTGGAAGGGCCGGGAATGAATAGTCGCAATGGACAAGGGATTCTAGTTCATTAATGGTGGGAAGGCGCCAGGGGGTCTCATCGGTGGTATCGCTTGAGTTCATCTCTTTCACCACCCTTAAGGCCTCGTCCCATCTCACTGGCCCATTGGCGAGGTCAGCACTTTTTGTCCAAAGGAGGCCAGTGAGCCTATCTAGAACCACATGGCGGTCAAGGGTCTCGAAGCGGCCTTCTTCTATCCAGTGACCAAGCCTGTATTCCCCATCTTGCCCGCTCCCTGCGCAGTCAATCTCTTTCCCCTTTGCATCGTAGCATCTGGTCTGACCAGTTGCTAGTAAGACCCCTTTGTCCTCCCCTCTCACGGGCCAGAATATGGCATATTGGTCCTTTCTGCCATAGAACATCCTGGCACCTTCAAGGTGAACCCACCATGCATAATTAGTGAAGCCTGAAAAGGTGGTGGAGGTCCAATACCATCCATTGAATACATTTAAAAAGGGATGTCCCTTGGGGAGTGAGGGCCTCTTTTCCCCAAGGTCTAGGAGGCTCCTCATTTCACGGCGGTTGGGGAGGCGCCAATCCCTGTATCCAAAGGCGCCATTTCGATTCATGTCATGGATGTATGATATGGCTTCAGACCATGTGGCAGGGAAACCGAATATGTTTGCATCTCTTGTCCACGAGAGCCCTGTAAGTTCGTCCAAGACCACATCCCCTTTTACTATAAACCTGTTGGGCGGCCACATCCTTTGTAGACTAAACTCTGGGTCCTGCCCACTCCCTTGGCATGGTATGGGGCTGCCCTCTACATCAAAGCATTCCCTGAGCCCTGTCCAAAGGGGCCTTATTCCCTCAATAATACCCTTTTTCACTGGCCTCCAAGACCCCAAATGGGGTAAATACCACCCTCTTAAATGGCCCACCTGCTGGCACAAGAGTCTTGTCCCATACAATGCACTGGTCCAAATGAGTACCCTTTGGGATCACAGCCCCTTTCCCAATCCAGTTCCATGATTGTCCAGATGTTCCGGTGATAAGGAGTTCATGTGCCATTATGTATCCATCGGGAGTGCCGATGTCCTGCCAGAAAAAGCCAGGATGGGCCTCCTCACCAATGAGGTAAGAGAGCCTTTCACCTGCTGAAATGGCGGCCTCAAAGATCTCTATGAGGGAAAATGGGATGCGATCAGGACAATATGTGTGGAACCTGGGTTCTACAATGGAGATTCCGGTGAAACAGAGGCCGCTGGGCCTAATTTCCCTGGAAAAGCCCAATACCCTCTCACCCTCTACGGTGACGAGATTTGAAGGCCCAAAGTCTGTTAGGAGCAGGGTTGCGACCCCCCCTTTCTCTCTATGGTATTTGATGAGTACATCTAATGGAAAGTCGAAGACAATGTCGCTATTTATGATGAGGATTGGAGAATCGGAATCGAGGTATAAACTTGCCTGCTTGAGTCCACCACCAGTTCCTAAAAGACTCTCTTCTTTGGAGAGGGATACGTTTGGAAAGTGGGCCGATATGAACTCTTCTATGCTTCCCAAAAGATGGTGTGCATTTACAACGATTCTCTCGAATCCATACGTAAATAGGGTCTGGATTATCCTTTTGAGATTGGGTTCTCCACAGACCGGAAAGAGTGGTTTGGGTATGTGATTGGTAACTGGTCTTAGCCGTTTTCCAAGTCCAGCCGCTAGACAGAAGGCCTGGGGCACCTTCTATTGCCTCTACGCCTTGCCTTTCTGTGTGCCCTCTGCCTCTTTTTCGATCTCTGGTGGGGGCGTGGCCTTGGATGAATCGTTGTCCTCGATCTCTGTGTCCTTAAGCCCCTGTTTGAAGGCCCTAAGCCCCTTTCCCAGGCCAGCGCCAATCTCTGGGAGCTTTTTTCCCCCAAATATGAAGAGTGCAATCAATAAGATGATTAGGAGTTCCTGTGTCCCCAATCCAAACATAGTGTTGCTCCTTTTGTTTTAGTAGGGCCTATGACCTATTGCGATCCGTAGCTGTGCAGGCCTGACAATAAAAAGTTTACCCCAAAATAGGTGAAAATAACAGAGCAAAAGCCGATAATTGATATGTAGGCGATCTTTGTGCCACGCCAGCCCCTTACGAATCTTGCGTGGAGGGCAGTGGCATAGACAAACCATGTAATCAGGCTCCACGTCTCTTTGGGGTCCCAGCTCCAATATGTACCCCATGCCTGGTTGGCCCATACAGCCCCAGTGATGATCCCAATACTCAGCCAGAGAAACCCGAATATGATGGTCTGGTGCATGAGTTCATCGATGTTTTTTAGGCTAGGGAATGCACCCAGGAGCCCTTCGTCTGGGTGTGAACTCATGTTTTTTATGAGATACATGATCCCCAGGCCACATGCCACGGCAAATGCTGCATAGCCAATAAAACATGTGATCACATGGGCCAGGAGCCAGTTGCTTTGAAGGGCTGGTATGAGTGGCTCTATTGCATCCCTCACATTTGGATTGAATGAGGCATATGCCATAGCAGCCACTGCAAATGGCATGGCAAAGGCACCAATGGCCCTACTCTTGGTCTTATACTCCACGAAGAGATAAGTGATTGCAGTGGCCCAAGAAAAGAAGACCAGTGATTCATACAGATTGGAGAGGGGTGCATGTCCATACCCCATCTTGTACGACTCTATCCACCTAAGTCCAATGCCTGCCGTCTGGACCAGGAATCCCACAACTGTAGTAATGGTCCCCAACACGCCCATGGGTTTTAGCCTGAAAATCCAGTGCATCATGTAGAGCACTGCCGCCCCTAAGTAGATGAATGTGGTTATGCCGAGAAGATAAGAACTTGACATCATGAGCGCTTTTCTCCTATTATTTCATTTACTTTGGCCTTTAGTTCCTCAAATTCCTTCCTGAAGCCTGCCTTGTTCTTGTTGGTCTGGCCGGCAAGTATGACCTCGGTAGCACTCTCTTTTGGTTTGATCATGAGCCACCAGCGCCTATGGGGTACCCAGAAGGCGACGAATATCCCGAGTATGAGCCCAAGACAACCAAGATAGACCAAGGGCACGCCTGGGTCCTTTTTTACTTGGAGGCCCGTCATGTAACGATTTTGTACGCTTTCCAATACCACCTTATAGATTTGGCCCTCGTTTTTGAACTCACCATCTCGTCCCTTGAGTACCCAGAAGGCCTGTGAGCCACCCTTTGGGTTGCCCACCCACAGTCTAATTGCCGGCACCCCATGTATGTTTGGAATGAACTGCATGATACCCAGTTCAAGATGCTCCTCTGGGAGTGAAATCTTCTTGTATGCAGGGATCGTAAGGACCTTTTCCTTGCCATCAGACCTCACTAGTTTCATCTTCACACTGGGTATGGCCTGGTACGACGACTGGTAGAATCTGATGCCCTTATAGCTAAGAGGTGCATTTACGAGGATTTCCTTCTTCAATACCTCTTTGCCATCTTCGATGATGGTGAGGTCTGACTTGAATAGCTTTGGTGCCCCATTGTCATAGAATTGCACCACGAATTTGTCGCATCTTACAGAAAAGCCAAGTGGAATTGGGCTGTTGTCTGTACGGCTGTAGATGTGGTCTACGGCCTCGCCCTCGGCAATCATCACGCCTCCTCCAAAGCCAAAAATGTTACCAATGATGGCACCGGCAAAGATGATGAGGAGGCTAAAGTGAAGGCCGTAGAGGCCCCAGTAGCTCCACTTTCCCTTTTCAACGAGGAACAGCTTACCACCACCTTCGAGCTCTCTTTCACGCCTCCTTCCACCAACAATCTTTGAAAAAAGATCGATTAGCCGCTTTTGGCGCGTCTCGTCGAGCCCAGGATTTAGGTTCCAAAATGCCCTTTGGGGCATCTTCTTTAACTTAGTGTCGTCCACATTGAGGTTGTCACGCCTTACCAATTCGAGGGTATAGGGCAGCCTCCTCGATATGCATACGAGGAGATTTATTGAAAAGAGGCCCAGGAGTGTCAGATACCACCAGGAGTGATAGGTATTATCTAAGTGTAACCACCTGATAATATTAAAAAGATTTGGTCCATACCTTTCCAGGTAGAACTGGAGACTCTCTCCCTGGGGGATGATAGTGCCCACAATAGATGTGATGGCCAGGATGATAAAGAGAAATATGGCTAGTTTGACAGACGAAAAGAAGTTGAGAATCGGGTTTCCACTCTTTTTTTGACTTTTCATTGCATTAAGGGGTCCGTAGCACGCTTATTTATCCGGATGCTCGGACTCTTTTTCATCCTCCTTTATGGATTTTTTGAAATTTTGAATCCCCTTGCCTAGCCCTCTTCCCAGTTCAGGGAGCCTCTTTGCCCCAAACACCAGTAAGACTATGGCAAGAATGATCAGTAACTCCGGTATCCCTAGCCCGAACACCTCTGACCCCCTTTTGCGCCCATTAACTTACAGGCAGGGGTAGGGGCTGTCAATGTCTCAAATTGTCCAGCCCCACTGTTTTTGTTTAAGTGTGTTGGGGTTGGTGCCGATCTCTAAAAGAGAATGACTAGTACATGGGGAGGAAGTGGTAATTAGATGGCGAAGATAGATGCCTTTTTTAAACTCATGAATGAACAGGGCGCATCTGACCTGCACCTGGCATCTGGATCACCGCCCATTCTAAGGATCAGGGGCGAACTTCACAGGGTAAAATATAAGGTGCTCGAAAATGACGAATTGAAGGCCATGCTCTATGAAATCGCCCCAGAAGAAAAGATCAAGGTATTTGAAGAGACTGGAGACATTGACTTTGGTTATGAGATCCCTGGCCTTGCACGGTACCGTGCAAACTTTTTCATGCAGAAATATGGGATCGCCGCAGTATTCCGTGAGATCCCGTCTGAAATAAGGACTGCTGAGGAACTGGGGCTTCCTCCAGTAATGACCAAGCTCGCTATGTTGCCCAGGGGCCTTGTGCTTGTAACAGGGCCAACAGGTAGTGGTAAGTCCACAACACTTGCTGCCATAGTGGACCACGCCAATACCCACAGAAAGGACCATATAATCACCATCGAAGACCCAATAGAATTTGTACACAAGAACAAGAGCTGCCTTGTAAATCACCGGGAGGTGGGCACACACACCAAGAGCTTTAGTGCGGCGCTAAGGGGGGCCCTTCGTGAAGACCCAGACATCATACTCGTGGGCGAAATGAGGGACCTCGAGACCATATCCCTTGCCATCGAGGCGGCCATGACAGGTCACCTGGTCATGGGCACACTTCATACCATAAGTGCTGCAAAGACTGTGGATAGGATCATAGAGATCTTTCCCACACACCAACAGCCACAGGTGAGGGCAACTCTTGCAGATGCGCTCAGGGCCGTTATCTCTCAGACCATGTTCAAACGAATAGATATCCCAGGGAGATGCGTTGCATTTGAGATCCTGATCGCCACCCCAGCCGTGAGAAATCTCATCAGGGAGGGAAAGACATACCAGATCCCATCCTCCATGCAGACGGGTAAGAAGTATGGGATGCAGACCCTGGACGATGCCATTATGGAGCTCCTCCAGAAGGGGTGGATCGATCCCGACGAGGCATACAATAAATGTGTGGATAAGGCGAGGTTTAAGCCCTATGCCAAGAGTGCACCAGTCGATTTCACAGAGGTCGTGTAAATGAGGTCCAACGATCTTCACATGTTGTTTACCAAGATGCTAGAGGCGCACCCACGGGTCTCAGACCTTAACTTAACCGTGGGGCGTCCACTTCAGGTGGCAGCAGATGGGGTGCTACACCCTGTGCCCTTCAATCTTGCCACAGAGGTCTTGACCCCCTTCCAGACCGAACAGGTGGCATTCTCACTCATCAGAGGAGAGAGGAGGCTTCTCTTCGATCTGATCAAGTATGGATCATGTGACTTTTCATACCAGTTGCCAGATGGCCCACGGTTCCGTGTAAATGTGTTCTCGCAGCGTGGCTCATACAGCATCGTCATGAGGAAGCTGGAGAGCAAGGTCCCCGACATAAAGACCCTGGGGTTGCCAGAGTGTTTTTTCAAAATGGCCAGGGAGAAGAACGGAATCATACTCTTTGTGGGTGCCACTGGAACTGGTAAGACCACAAGCCTTGCCGCCATCCTAAATGCCATCAACCAGGAGTCCCCACTCCATGTAGTGACCTTGGAAGACCCCATTGAATATGTCCACAATCACCTAAAGGCGACTTTCAACCAGAGGGAGCTTGGGCGCGACTTCGACACCTTTGCCCATGGCCTAAGGGCTGCCCTGAGGCAGGCCCCAAACGTCATACTAGTGGGCGAAATAAGGGATAGAGACACTATGGAGATCGCCCTCAATGCAGCAGAGACAGGCCATCTGGTGTTCAGTACGCTCCACACCGTCAATGCAGGCCACACCATAAACAGGATCCTCGGTATGTTCACAACAGAAGAGGAGCGACAGGTCCGATTTAGGCTTGCCGATGCCCTGCGTTGGGTGGTGGCCCAGAGGCTCCTTCCCAAGAAGGAGGGGGGTCGAGTGGCGGCATTCGAGATCATGAACAACAACATCCGCGTAAAGGATGTGATAATAAATGGAGAATCTGAGGGAAGGACCTTTTACGAGATCATCGAGGCAGGGTCTGCCTATGATATGCAGACCTTTGACCAGCACATTGTGAGGCTTTTTGAAGAAGATGTCATCACTGAAGAGACCGCCCTGGCCTATGCCAGCAATAGGGCAAAGGTACGCCAGGGAATAGATATGGTAAAGAGTAGGCGTGGCGAAAGGACTTCAGACATAGAGGGGTTGAGCATTGACTGGGAAAATTGATTCACAAAAGGACCAGGGCACCATAAAGGTAACGTGTCCTGGCTGCGACAAGGTCTATAAGATACCCAGAGAATCTGTACCAGCAGGGAAAAAGGTCACTGTCACCTGTCCCAAGTGTAAGACCAAGATGGAGGTGAGAGACGACCATATCCCACCACCCACGACCACGGTTTCAGAAGATGCAAAGAAAGAACAGCGCACTGTGGAATACTTCGACTCTGATGCAAAGGTGGCACTAGTTGCGTGCAGGGACCCACTTTCCCTCATCCAGATCGAAAAGGAGCTCAAGGCCATGGGCTATGAGAACAGGGACGTGGCCACAGGGGAAGAGCTTAAGGAAAGGTTCAACTTATTTACTTATCCCCTCGTCATATTGTCGCAAAGGGGGCCAGACATGGATTCAGAGCTCAGAAATATGTTAGAGGCCCTGAGTAAGTTCCCACCAGAGGTGCGTAGGAAGACCTTTGTAGTCTATATACACCTTGGGGGAAATAGGTTCGACTCCCTGCAGGCCTTTTCCATGGGCTGTGACCTCACGTTGAGCCCCTTGGACCTAACAAATCTCTCTTCCATACTGAAGAGCGAGATGGCAGAGAAAGAAGAACTCCTAAAGCCCTTTTACGAGATGGCCAAAAAGGCAGAGGGTGTTGAGCAATAGTATCTAAAGTTGGAGTCACATAAGTATCTCTGTCTCATTCGTTGACAAAATCTCTTTATCCTTTACTAATATCTTCCATGGACCCACCAAATTTTATCCATTGCCAAGTGCCGTGGACTGCCCTTGGAATAAACCCCACGGCACCAGATCCTTCCAACACGATGCAGGAGGTGGAATAGATGAAGATTAAAA